>DALYDX010000001.1:0-5751 GCA_031972835.1 Minisyncoccota bacterium
GAAAATTCACTTGCAAACCGATTGGTGCAATGGCTTGCTGATGCAACAAACGGAATACAAAATATTTTTGCAAAACGTGTGACTGTCGAAGAGTTGTGTGTTGAAGATGTCTGTATTACAAAAGAAGATTTGTTAAATATTTTAGATGAAAACACAGAATACAATCCACCAGTAGATGATGGTTCCGATGAAGTTATTGACCCTGATCCAATAGACGAAGATATTGGTGGTGATGAAGAAGTTGTTCCAGAAACAGATGATGAAGAGATCCCTCCTGCAAGCGAAGATCCAACAGAAGAGGGAGGCGAGGAGACAGGTGGAGAAAATACAGATCCTGGTGATGGCGGAGTTACGGAACCTCCTATCCCAGAGGGTGGAGCTATATAGTTTTTGGCCAACAAAGCAGTAATTTCATAATTAGATTATTTGGTATTGCAAAAGGAGATAGAGTATAGTAAAGTATCCGTACTAGCTTTTAGGAGCTATTTAATTTTGAATTTACATATAAATGCCAACAGTAAACCAACTTATACGAAAAAATAGAAAGAAAATTGTCCGCAAGTCAAAAGCGGTGGCTTTGGCGCGTGGATTTAACTCTCTTGAAAATAGACCTATATTCTACCCATCTCCTTTCAAGCGAGGTGTGTGTACAAAAGTTACAACAACCACTCCAAAGAAGCCTAACTCAGCGCTTCGAAAAATTGCTCGTGTACGCCTAACAAACGGTATGGAAGTTACAGCTTATATTCCAGGAGAGGGACACAATATTCAAGAGCACTCAGTAGTGGTAATACGTGGTGGTCGCGTAAAGGACCTTATTGGAGTTCGTTATCACATTGTTCGTGGAGTGCTCGACACACAAGGTGTTGAAAAGCGACGTCAGTCACGTTCACTATACGGAGCAAAGAAACCTAAGAAAGACGCTAAGAAATAAAATATATGCGAAGACGACTAAAAAATAAAAAAATAGTAGAAGCAGATTTAACTTATAACTCTCCAAGACTAGCGAAGTTTATAAATTACATCATGCTCGATGGTAAAAAGGAGACAGCTCGCAAGGTTGTTTACGGTGCTCTAGAAGTTATAAAAGAAAAATTATCTACAGAAACTCCATTGGAAGTTTTTGATACAGCAATTCGAAATGCAAGCCCTATGACAGAAGTTCGTTCACGACGTATCGGTGGAGCAAACTACCAAGTTCCTCGTGAAGTTCGCCCAGAACGCAGACAAGCTCTAGCTTTTCGTTGGATCAAGGATGCAGCTCGAGCAAAGAAAGGAGTGCCTATGCACGAATCTCTTGCAGATGAGCTCATACTCGCTTCAAAGAACGAAGGTTCTGCTATCAAGAAACGTGATGATACTCACAAGATGGCTGAAGCAAACAAAGCCTTCGCACACTTCGCTTGGTAAAAAAATAAGTCTTTAAAATGTAAAAACTCCCAATAGGGAGTTTTTACATTGACAAATACCATATTTTTATGGTTTTATGAAGAAAACAAATAATATGAAAAATATTGTCTTATTGATATTTATTCAACAGCTCTTTTTTATACCAGTCGTCGAGGCACAGATACCGCCCGATAAATACAAAGACTACAAGCTTGTTGATTGTACGGCTTGTGAGAATAGTCTAGTTTCAACTTTGGAACTTAAATATAATGCGGGGATTGATTCGGTTTATTTTGCACATCTCGATTGTAGCGGAATGATACTCTATCAAGTATTTGTGTATGTTCATCTCGATGATACGATTAGAAAGAAAGTATTGAAGACACCCGACTCTCTTTATATTTATGAACATGCACCATTAGAAAAAGATGTAGTTGTCGATATTTCTAATCTTGTACACATGAATGGTATTTGTTATTTTCCGATATTAAGCAAGTTCACACTAGATCCGCAAGACAAAACGATAAGTGATAAAGTTTCAAAGTCGGTTGGCAATAAAAATCCTAATGTGAGTTTTTACCCAATTGAAGATTTGAACGGTTTTATATTAAAACAAAAAAAACGCGGAAGGATGGTGTATGTCCTTTGGAAAACAATTATTGAAAAATGATATAAAAAGTTAAAATCCTCTATAAAGGGGATTTTATTTTTGAAATAGGAAGTTATATAGTAAAGAAAAAGCACCATGAGTAAATTTGAAGAATTGATAAACAAGATAAATTTTTCTAAGTTCACTATTCGCCTATAGGTTTTGGTTAATAATCGTAAAGTTGAATTAAAACCTGTCTATGAAGGATAAAATATTGATGAAGAAGAGATTGATTATAACAATCCACTTGCTAAACGACTCGCTGATCTTGTAGTCTTCGGCAAGTGAATCATAAACCTGCAAAGCGCAGGTTTTTAATTTGTTTGACAAAAAGTTCGTATGGAATAGACTAAAGAAAAAGATCATTATGCAAACATATAATGAATTATTTAAAAACTGCAAAAGACAGGGATTTGATCCAATGAAAAGAGGTAAAAATTCATTTGCAAGAAGCTGGCCTATTATAGCTAAAAAGACAGCTCTTGATCCGACAAAGATTTCTGGTTTTCCCAAAAGACAGGCAAAACAGATAAAAGATATTGGTAAGATTTTGAATAATCTAATCTCTCAACAAAAATTTCCGAGATCTTTTACGGGTTTCAAAGAATATGATAGGGAAATGAATTTAAAGAATCTTATTGAAGATATTCATAAATCACAAATTTTATGGTTAGGTGAAGCTATTGGGAAGATGAAAAAAATGGACAAAAGATTTGAATTACTAAACGGACGTCTTTTTGAAATTGATCCTAAAAAAGTTGAGTCAATTAATGATATAAATAAAAGTCTTGCCGAAATTAGACGTAATATAGGAAGTCTTGGCCCATTTTCTGGTGATACAAGACACATTGTATGTAAATAATTTAACCCCGCGAGTATGCGGGGTTTTCATTTGCAAAAAAGGGTCTTCCGCTGTATAGTATTGGCAATAAGCGCTAGCGCTTTTTTTATTACATAAACTACAATTAACCCTAAAAACTATATATGGAAAGAGACTACCCTCTAGAGAAAGTTAGAAATATTGGAATTATCGCGCACATTGATGCGGGTAAGACAACTACAACTGAACGTGTGCTTTTTTACACTGGCGTATCACACAAGATAGGTGAGGTGCACGATGGTGAGACTACAACAGACTGGATGGAACAAGAACGTGAGCGTGGTATCACTATCACATCCGCTGCGGTTACATGCTTCTGGACACCAACATATGCCCTTACAGACAAGACCAAGAAACATCGTTTCAATATTATCGACACTCCTGGTCACATCGACTTTACCGTAGAGGTGAAGCGTTCTCTTCGTGTGCTCGACGGCGCAGTTGTAGTTTTCGATGGTGTTGCTGGAGTAGAGCCTCAATCTGAAACAAACTGGCGCTATGCTGACGAGGCACTTGTTCCACGTATTTGTTTCATAAACAAACTCGATCGTACTGGTGCATCTTTCGAACATTCATACGCAACTATCCTAGACCGACTTTCAAAAAAAGCAGTCCGCATGCAAATCCCTATCGGGCTTGAAGACAATTTCGAAGGTGTAATAGACCTACTCAAGATGAAGGCGTATTACTTCGAAGGTGATATGGGTAACAATGTTATTGAAAAAGATATTCCTGAGAATATGCTTGCGGAATCCAAGAAATATCATGATGAGCTTATCGAGCGCATAGTTGAGCAAGATGAAAAGGTTATGAGTGATTACTTCGAAGGAAAAGTTCCAGAAATGGAAACTTTAAAAGCTCTTATGCGTAAGGCTGTAATCAACAACGAAGTTTTCCCGGTTTTTGCAGGTTCTGCTCTAAAGAACAAAGGTGTGCAACTAGTTTTGGACGCTGTTGTAGATTACTTGCCTGCACCAACTGACATCAAGCCAGTGACTGGAATAAATCCTGATAATGACGAACATGTAGAACGTGGTGCAAAAGATTCTGAGCCTTTCTCAGCTCTAGCTTTCAAGGTTGCGACTGATCCATTCGTAGGACAGATTATCTTCTTCCGTGTTTATTCAGGTTCACTTGCCGCTGGAAGTTATATCTACAATCCTCGTACTCGCAACAAAGAGCGTATCGGACGCATCCTACGTATGCATGCAAACGATCGTGAAGAAGTGAAAAAAGTTTTCGCTGGAGAAATCGCAGCAGCTGTGGGACTCAAAGATACAAAAACTTCAGATACACTTTGTGATGAAGAGAATCCAATTATGCTAGAGCGTATCGTATTCCCAGAACCTGTTATCTCTCTACGTATCGAACCAAAGACAAAAGCTGACCAAGAGAAAATGGGTATGGCACTCTCACGTCTTGCAGATGAAGATCCAACTTTCCGTGTTACTACAGACCAAGAAACAGGCGAGACTATTATCGCTGGAATGGGAGAGCTTCACCTCGACATTATCGTTGATCGTATGAAGCGTGAATTCTCAGTTGAAGCAAACGTAGGTAAGCCACAGGTTGCATATCGTGAGACAATTACAGGTGAGGCACAGATTGAAGGTAAGTACATCAAGCAATCTGGAGGACGCGGAAACTACGGTCACGTTCGCATCAAGGTAAAACCTATGGACATGACACTTTCCAAAGAAGAAATTGCTGATTTGCCAAAGAATACAAAACGTGAAGATCACTTTGAATTTATAAATACAATCAAGGGAGGTGCAATTCCACAAGAATATATCCCTGCTTGTGAAAAAGGATTCCGAGAAGGTTTGGATAGAGGAATTCTTGCAGGATTCAAAATGGTTGACGTATCTGTTGATCTATATGACGGCTCTTACCACGAAGTGGACTCAAACGAAATGGCTTTCAAGATTGCAGCTTCTATGGCAATCCAAGATGCAGCTCGTACCGCACGACCTGTGATACTAGAACCTATGATGCGTGTGGAAGTTGTAACTCCAGATAAATTCATGGGAGACGTGACTGGATCATTGTCTTCAAAGCGTGGACTTATCGAAGGCATGGAAGATCGAGGTATGAACAAAGCTGTAAAAGCTGTTGTGCCACTATCTGAAATGTTCGGTTACACTACAAACCTTCGCTCTATGACAGAAGGTCGCGCAGGATTTACTATGGAATTCCTACGTTACGATATTGTGCCACAGAACGTTGCAGACACTATTATCGCAGCGAGAAAATAAAAATCTCAGAAACAAAAAAACACCCGGCAGGGGTGTTTTTTGTTTAGATTGACTAGTTTTTATATTTAGCGTAGAAATAAAGAAAAACAAATGAACGCATTAGTACTTTTTATATTAGTTGGATTCCTTATATTAACTGGGTTCGCTGTTCTATATTTTTGGATAGTTCCTTGGAGGTTTATAAAACACATCAGAAGAAGATTGGCTTATCTTGAAAATCTTGTAATCACTGTCAGGGACACCAAAAGAGAGTTTGGTATAGAAGATCTTAATGTCCAAGAAATTTCTTATACAGAAGTTCAAGATAAAATACAATCCAGCATAGAAATAATTAAGAACTCTTCTAATGAAGAAAAAACATCGGGCCTACCTGAACTAGTTCGCAATGTACAGATAATGATTTTGAAAACCTCATTGGAAAATCTATCAGAAGAAATCGATGAGCATCATGAAATACTTGAGACGAATGCAATGTTGGCATTTTTACCTATCAAACTAAATCCATTTAACGCAAGACAACATAAAGAATTGGATAAGATTACTGATCGATTGAAAAGCATATTAATCCAGTTAAAGAA
>DALYDX010000001.1:5851-62946 GCA_031972835.1 Minisyncoccota bacterium
AAGAATTGGATAAGATTACTGATCGATTGAAAAGCATATTAATCCAGTTAAAGAATTTATAAACAAACCCTCCATTTTGGAGGGTTTTGATTTTAATGTTCGTGATATAATTGTATTAGGTCGAAATCAGAAAATTAATTGATTTCTAAAACTTATGGATAACATGACAGGAGGCAACAATATGGTTTGCAAATGCAATCATCACAAGATTGTCCCAATGATGATTTTTCTAATCGGTTTAGTATTGCTTCTAGGAGCACTAAACGTATTGTCTTCAAACATAGTTTCAATCCTTTGGCCACTATTTTTGACCATAGCTGGATTTATGAAGATGATGGAAGGGAAGTGTAAGTGCTGCTAGTATAAAAATATAAAAACCTCCGTGAAAGCGGAGGTTTTTATATTTGACTTTTTCGTATTTTTTGTTATAATATTAAAAAACAGAACAGATGAAAAAGAAAACAATAGATCTTTTCAAGCTTATGAAAGAACGTCAGATATTCAGAAAAATCTGGCTTTGGGCACTTCTTTTTTTAAGACCGTCCATAATGTCTGGACTTATAACTTTTTTGTGGTATATTTTTTTGCCATATATAAAGCCGTATTATCTATCTATTGAAAACGATGAGATGATAGCAGCGCTCATAGGTATATTTGCCGGCCTTTATGTTTTACCGGTTGCGTTTATGCTTGATCGCGTAGGTAGTGAGTACGTGAAGATTATTGATGCAATAGATAATGACAATGAAGAGCAGTTTAGAAAATATTTTCGTTCTAGCACGAACCCAATGACTCATGTGTTTATGTTTGTCGTTTCTATGCATATTATGTATTTCTTTGCAGTCAGAAATTATTCTGAATACAGCGACGGTATACAAGTCATCCTACACTTGTCTTTTGTTGTGGCATTTGTGTGGCAAACCGCAAATATAATTGATCAGCCAAAAAATGCTCCATGGCTAGTTGGCAAGATAAATCCAGAATGGCTTAAAAAAAAGAAAAAATAAAATTAAAACCCGTCCAATTGGACGGGTTCGTTTTATTTTATGAGCTTCAATGGCAGATACCCAGAATTTACAGGTGTCTCCATATGAGCTGCTTGAATATTGGAAACTTTTTCCAAGGCAATTCTATATCCAGGAATATCGATTTTTATAACATCATCGATATCAAATTTGTCATCAATATGAGATCTTGATCCAGGTTTTTCCTTTTGACCATTCTTATAGAATGGATGTTTTAAGGCTGCCACCTTTGCAAGCTCAATTGATTCAGCCACTACCAGTATCTTCTTGTGGTCTTCTTCGAATTCATTTGGAGTATAGGCTCCAAAATTTATGAAATACAAACTTCTTTTGGTTTTTATTTTCTCCGTGTCCCTTAAAGGGAAGGCGACAACTTTGTATCCATCTACACATTTTATTTCTTTCCACACATCTATATGCAAGGTATTTTTTTCTTCTGTATGTGATTCGGGCCAAAAATTGATCATATTTTCTTTCAAGTCTGCAAGCTTTTTTCCAACTCCAAAGAATATATCATGTTGTTCTGTGTTTCTACCTGCTGGTTTGCAGCCAAGTAAAACCATAAAAAGATTTTTCTTATCCATAGTGTGAACTTTTTTGTATACATTAGTTTAAAATATCACTCTTGTCAATATATGTTTTATATGGTATTTTGATTTTAAATAAATGTAACATGACTAGAAAAATAGAGGTATTTAAAAAACCTACCAATTACCACAGGTACAGTAAAGCGATTTCTACTATGAATGCTTTGATAAGGATGATAAAAGGCAAGCAACTGATGCTTGGCAAGGAAAATCTGAATAGATTGCAGCACTCTATAGACTTTATGAAGAGCTCAGATTCTTCAATAGAGAAGAAACAAGAGATTGCGGGTAAAAGTATTGTAGCTGGTCTTGATCGAAACGTTGAGTATCTTGGCGTGATTCAGCTTTCGAACGTCTTCGACGAGGCTTTTAAAAAACGCAATAAAGAATTTGCACTTCAGCTGATCCAGGACTATATTGATTTTAAAAGATCTGAAATTCACGAGGTAGAGAAAGACAATTTGCTTTATATTTTAAAAGAGATTCGTGATGATTTGGAAATGAATCAAAAATTGAACAGATAATTTTAAAAACCCTAATTAAGGGTTTTTTATTTTATAATTTGATATTCATCTTTAAAAAGGTACACTAGTAAAAATGAACACAAATATGGAAAATAAAAAAATATGCTTTATCACCGGTGCGACAGGGGAGATAGGTCAGTTTATAGTTGCTGAAGGAGTAAACAGAGGCTATAAGGTGGTTGCTTTTGGTAGAAATCTAGATAAACTCCAAGATTTAAAAAGTGAGCACGGAGATAATGTAGATATAGTCTCACTCGATTTGGGTCATAGGGCAAATATAGAAGAATCTTTAAGGCCAATCTTTTCTCGTATACTTGAAATTGACTGTGTGATCAATTCTACTGGTAAGTTCGCCTGGGATTATAAATATCCAGGTGAAAATGTAGATACTCAGAGATTGGGCGCCATAGAAGATCTCGAAGAGCAGAATTTCCTTGCCCCTATGCGTTTCATAGATGCAATGAAAAAAATCTATCAAAGTGAGAATGGGGTGAAAATACTAAATGTTTCATCTCATGCCGCCTCTTTTCCGCTTAAAGACCTACTTATCTGGCCAGAATGGGGATATGTGTTCTCGAAGCGTTCTTTTTCAAAGGAAACTATCAGGCGGGGTTTGGACAAAAATGAGAAGTTTAAATACCTACTTATTGAACCGAAAATCATTGATACCCCGAAAATGAGAGCTGATTTTGATGACATGACTGAGACTAGACGGCCTCAAATAAAGGTGGATTGGGATAAAGACGCTCAAAAACCTGAAGATTTGGCTCGTGAGATGTTCGATATGTTAGAAAATTAAGAAAAACCCTCCTAAAAAGAGGGTTTTAGCTTGTAAAATTTGACAATATTTTCATATTTGCTAGTATGAGCACATCGCATTTAGGCGCTGTTTTTATTTGAACAGTTTTATTAATTACATAATTTTACACATGAATAGAAGCTCTATTCCTCTGTGATCTCAAAAATATATGGCAACAGAAGCATTCGATCGAAGTAAGCCTCACGTAAACGTGGGAACAATTGGTCACGTAGACCATGGAAAGACAACATTAACTGCAGCTATACTGCATGTTTTGAACATGGCTGGAAACAAGGTGAAAATGAAGGATGTCAACGCAATTGACTCTGCACCTGAAGAAAAGGCTCGTGGTATCACTATTAACCTCTCACACAACGAGTATGAGACTCCTTCTCGTCACTACGCTCACATTGATGCTCCAGGTCACGCTGACTACATCAAAAACATGATTACTGGTGCAGCTCAAATGGACGGTGCAATCCTCGTGGTTGCAGCTACAGATGGAGCTATGCCACAAACTCGTGAGCACGTTCTTCTTGCAAAGCAAGTTGGTGTTCCAAAAATCATCGTTTTCCTAAACAAGTGCGATATGGTTGACGACAAAGATCTTATCGACATGGTTGAAGAAGAAATCCGTGAAATCCTTACAAAACAAGGCTTTGATGGTGCAAACGCTCCAGTTATACGTGGATCAGGTCTAAAGGCTCTAGAAGCAACATCTATGGATGATGAATGGGCAAAGAAAGTTCTTGAACTTACAGAAGCTCTAGATACTTATATCCCAGTACCAGAACGTGATATCGCAAAGCCATTCCTTATGGCAGTTGAAGATATCTTCTCTATCGAAGGACGTGGAACTGTTGCTACAGGTAAAATCGAACGTGGAGTTGTAAAGGTTGGAGAAGAAATCGAAATCGTCGGTATCAAAGCTACAGCAAAAACAACTGTTACAGGTATCGAAATGTTCAACAAGAACCTAAACGAAGGAGTAGCTGGAGACAACGCAGGAATCCTACTTCGTGGAACAAAGAAAGAAGATATTACACGTGGACAAGTTCTAGCAAAGTCTGGATCTGTTACACCTCATGATCAATTCGATTGTGAAGTTTACATCTTGAAAAAGGAAGAGGGAGGTCGTCACACACCATTCTTCAAAGGTTACAAGCCACAATTCTACATCCGTACAACTGACGTTACTGGAGAGGTTACACTTCCAGAGGGAGTAGAAATGGTTATGCCAGGAGACACAATTACTTTCAAAGTTAAGCTTATTACTCCTGTAGCTCTAGAAGAACAACAGCGCTTTGCTATCCGCGAAGGTGGAAAAACAGTAGGTGCTGGTGTTGTAACAAAGATCACAGCCTAACTAAAAGTGTTTAAGTTATAAAGTTCATTCATGACAACAAAAACAACAAAACCAAAAGTATCTCGCAAGAAAACAGCCAAGGTAGCCAAGGATGATGCTAGTATCAAGCTTAGAATTCGTGTACGTGCATACGAGAACAAGATTCTCGATGCATCTGTAAAGCAGATTATCGACACAGCACTTCGCTATGATGCAGTTGTAGTAGGACCGATACCACTACCGACAGAGATCAAGAAATACACTGTCAACCGTGCTTCATTCGTCTACAAAAACTCTCGCGAACAATTTGAAATGCGAGTACACAAGCGTGTTATCGATATTTTGAATCCAAATCAAAAGACAATCGAAGCACTAACAAATCTTTCGCTTCCTTCTGGTGTTGATATTGATGTAAAAATGCTCTAAGAGAGATTTACGTTTAGTCTAAGTTTTTAAACTAATCAGCCCTCTTTTTCAGCCGGACACTAATATGTCTCGGTGCGAGTGAGCTATACCTTAAACATAAAAAATATATGAAATTTATTCTCGGAACAAAACAACATATGTCAAACTACTTTACCGACGACGGTAAGGTAGTTCCTGTAACGATAGTAACAGCCGGACCTGTTGTTGTTACTCAAATCAAAGATAAAGACAAAGATGGCTATTCTGCTGTTCAAGTCGGTTATGGTACTCAAAAAGCTGAACGCAAAACAAAAGCAGAAATCGGGCATACAAAAGAACTAGGTTCATTTAAACATCTTCGTGAATGGAGAATGGAGAATACTACTCTAAAACGTGGAGACACATTAGCACTCGACCAGTTTATTGTTGGTGATGCTGTAAGTGTGAGTGGTATTACAAAAGGTAAAGGTTTCCAAGGTGTGGTCAAACGCCATGGTTTCCATGGAGACAAGAGATCACACGGACGTAAGCACTCTGAAAGAGCACCAGGTTCTATTGGTGGAGGAGGACGTGCAGGAGGACGTGTTATCAAAGGAATGCGCATGGCAGGACGTATGGGAAGTGACTTCATAACAGTTGAAAATCTAACTGTCGTTGCAATCGATCCTGAGACAAACACAATGCTTATAAAAGGTGCTATACCTGGTCGCCGTGGCACATTGGTTGAGGTAACTTCAAAATAATTTTATGGCTACAACAAAAACAAAAACTAATACAAAGAAAGTTTCTACAGATGCTGAAAAAACAGTTTCTAAAGTTATAGAAGCAAGTCTCTACAACCAAAAAGGAAAAACTGATGGAACAATTAAGCTTCCAGAAGTTGTTTTCGGTGCAAAATGGAATGCTGACATGGTTCACCAGGTTGTTACTAGTATCTTGGGTAACAAGCGTGCTGGTACTGCTGACACAAAAGGTCGCGGAGAGGTTCGCGGTGGAGGAATCAAGCCTTGGAAGCAAAAGGGCACAGGTAGATCTCGTCATGGATCAAGTCGCTCTCCGATATGGAAAGGTGGAGGTACAACACACGGACCACTTGCAGAGAAAAACTATAAACGAAAAATCAATAAAAAGATGAAGGGCAAGGCTCTAGGATCAGTTTTGTCTGAGAAATTTAAAAGCGGACAAATGCTTTTCGTCTCTCCACTTTCTATTGGACTAAAAACAAAAGAGGGAATGAGTGTAGTAAATGCATTACGAGAAATTTCTGGATTCAACAAAATCGGAGTAAGTGGAAAGCGCAATACAGCTTTCGTTGTTCCTAGTGTTGATATGACAGTACTTCGCCCATTCAAAAATATTCCTGATGTTGCACTAGAATCTGTATTAGATATAAACCCAGCTCAGATTTTAAATTATAAATACATTGTTATTATTGATCCAGAAAAGTGTTTTCCACAACTTGAAAAACGCGTAACTGCAAAATAATTTTATGGCTACTAAAACAAACAAAACAAAATCTGCGGCTCCATCTATGATAAAGCGCCCACGTATTAGCGAAAAGGCTGCGCTTATGTCAACAAAAAATGTTTACACATTTGACGTTGCTCCAAATGCTACAAAGGCTGAGATTGTAAAAAGCATAATCGCTCAATACAAGGTTACACCTTTAAAAATCGGAATTGTTACTATTCGAAAAAATAAAGTTACAGTACGAGGAAAGCGAGGAGTCACAAGTGGCGGCAAGAAAGCTTACGTTTATCTAAAAAAAGGCGATAAAATAGAATTGATCTAATCAAGATTAGAAAAAAACATGAAAACATATAAACCAACAACTCCATCACGAAGACACATGACTACGATCCCATATCGTGAGTTGCTTTCTGGTGCAAAAAAACCAGAGAAATCTCTCGTATATGGTCGCAAGCGTGCTGTCGGACGAAACAACCAAGGACGCATCACAACTCGCCACAAGGGAGGAGGTCACAAAAGACTCTATCGAGATGTTGATTTCCTATACAACAAAAAAGAAATCCCAGCGAAGATCACTTCTATAGAATACGATCCAAACCGAACAGCATTTATTGCTCTTGCTGTATATGCTGATGGAGAAAAAAGATACGTTATCGCTCCAAAAGGAATAAAAGTAGGTGATACTTTTATGGTCTCAGAAAAGGCTTCATTGACACCGGGTAACCGTCTGCCGCTTCGAAAGATTCCAGTAGGAACATTTGTATACAATATCGAACTAAAACCAGGGGGAGGAGCTAAGATTTCTCGTTCTGCAGGTATATTTACTCAAGTTGTTGCAAACTCAGATGGTCAAACACATTTGAAAATGCCATCAACAGAAATCCGTAAGATTTCAGAAGAGTGTTACGCATGTATTGGAGAAGTTTCAAACGGTGAACACGCTCTAGAATCTATCGGTAAGGCTGGACGCTCACGCTGGAAGGGAATCCGACCAACAGTGCGTGGTACTGCCATGAACCCAGTTGATCACCCATACGGTGGAGGAGAAGGACGCCAAGGACGCGGAACTCGCCGACCAAAGACTATGTGGGGTAAAGTTACAGGAGGACGAAAGACTCGTACACCTAAAAAATACTCAAACCACCTTATCGTCACTCGCCGAAAAACTGGCAAGAATAGAAAAGGTTAAAAATAAAAAGAAAAGCTCCGAAGATTCGGAGCTTTTCTTTTTATTTAAATACTGGTAGTATCACAAAAAAGCACTATATGAAGATAATACTTGTCCCAGTTGGTTTCGAAGAGCGAAAGTTCTTGATCCTGAAAGAAAAGTTAATGCAGGATAATAATTCGGTTGCAGTTGTCACACTTGCACCGAATATGACTCACGAAGATATTGGTGGTGATGAAGTGATTATATTCGCAAACGACCAGCGAGTAATCATCCCAAAAGAGGTTCATACCCTTATAGAATGGGCAGAGAAGAAAAAAGCCCAATATTTGTATTTGAACGAAAGCACTCTAGGTGGGCAGACGCTATTACCAAACCTTGGGGGCGATATTGAGAAACTTAAGATTTTTGCTTAGAATTTTTTAGACAACCACGAATATGTGAAAAACAAATTTCCGGATGTCTTTAAGCAACAAATAGTATGTGTAAAACTATACAAGAACTGTAAACCCCCGAAAATTTCGGGGGTTTTTATACTAAACATATACTTGCATTTTCTGAAATCTATGGTAATGTGAAGAAAATTTAAAAACAAAATAGAGTATGTCTTTAGACACAAACGCAGCGCAAGACCTCCGGGTCGCCTCGATGAATGCCCAGATCGGGAATATCAAAGGGAAGATGGGTATATGCCCATACTACAAGACTTTTGAAGTCTTGGATGATGTCCTTGTTCAAAAGGAGTCATGGGGTGGAAAGAGAACCGACGACAGTGTCGTAAAGCTTTCGCCCTCTGCCAATTTTGCCTATGTGAATTGGGCAATAATGCAAAAAGTGGAATCAAACCAGCCACGCGAGTATTATCTTGAGCTCTTTGAGAGATTTCTCGAAGCGCCGAAAGAAAAATACACAAGCCAAAAGGTTCTTCTACTTGCACTTCAGAATTTAGTGTCGCTTAGAATTGCATTTCTTGATGCAAAGAAGGCGATGAATCTTCGTATTGGTCAAAAAGGAAAAGAGTTAGATATTTATTTTCCTATTGAAGCTAGTGTGAAGTTAAAAATGTTAGAGAAAATACGCAATGAAAACGAACCGCTGCTTGATGATATACAAGACGGTCTTTCCTGGCAAAATCTTATCGCATATGCGACAGCAGGGATGGGATATGTGCAAAAGACAATTATCGAAACTCAAATTGAGGCGATAGTTGAGCACTACGCAGTGTGGAGAGATTTTGGAAAACATATCAAAGGCTTTGGTGCCTGGACATGTGGATTCCTGATCGCATGTATCGGAGATCCGAGAAGATTTGCTGATTCAGGAAAGCTTCGTGGTTACGCTGGTGTCGCCTTAAAAAATGGACAAACTCAACGCCAAAAGCGTGGTGAATCGGGAGGATTTTCTCCGAAGATGAAGGCAATGCTTATGAAAGTGTTCCCGGAATCTTTCCGTAAAATTACGGGGAAATTTCCCGATGAGCCGTATGCAATCTTTATGCGAGAATGCTTTGCTACAGAAAAGGCGAAAGCAGAAAATGCCACAGATACGTATATTCGAAATTATTTTTCAGAAAAAGGTGAAACGGTTTTGGATATTGTTAATCTCGGCTATGAAGATCGCACAGATGAAGATTCGAACGAGGTGAGGAGAATTTTCCTCGGATTTAAGGTAAAAACCGACAAATCAGCCGGCAAAGAAACTTCGGCAAATGAGATGTTTGTGAAGGAAGAAGATAAAATAACCAAAGGTGGTTACAAGCACTTCCTTAACCCTGGCCACGTACAGCAACGTGCACTTCGCAAGTTTGGATCAATGTTTTTGTCCGATTTCTACCATTATTTCCTGTATTCCATGGGAGAGAATCCTGATATTTCTCGTAATCCGCGAATTATGGCGATGCTTGAATTGGTGGCGAAAGTGAAGAAATGAAGCAGCCGCAAGAATGTGTAAAACAAGGCTTAGAGTGTCATGTGCCCGTGTAAAAAGCGGGCACACTTTTTAGACTACATTGTATCTGTGTAAAATAATTTTAGGTATGTTTTTAGACAAACATCGCTATGTGAAAAACGAGAGAAGCAATGTCTTTAAACAACACGGGCGCTGTGCAAAACAAGAACTTACCTGTTTTTAGACAAAGGGGGCCGTGTGAGAAACAATCTCTGCTGTGTCATGTGCCCGTGTAAAAAGCGGGCACACTTTTAAGACAAGACAATGTGTGTGTAAAACAAGGGAAAAAGTGTTTTTAGACAATGCTAGTCATGTGAAAAACAAATTGTTTTATGTCTTTAAACCATGTTGCTACTGTGTAAAACAACATAAGATGTGTTCTTAGACAATCCATTAGATGTGCAAAACAATGGTGGTGATGTCTTTAAACAAACAGCGGTGTGTGAAAAACAAAAATGAAATTGTTTTTAGACAATGGATGGATTGTGTAAAACAAAACACTGCCTGTCTTTAAACAAGATAAATTTTGTGAAAAACAATAGCCAATTTGTTTTTAGACAAGTTTATAACTGTGAAAAACAAGGGATAATATGTCTTTAAACAAAATAATGAGTGTGAAAAACAATACCGCCACTGTTTTTAGACAACCGTCTGCGTGTGAAAAACAAGAAATTAAATGTTTTAGACAAGAGACCGATTGTGAAAAACAAGTTGGATTCTGTCTTTAAACAAAGAATTGTATGTGAAAAACAAAGGTAATTGTGTTTTTAGACAATGGAGTGGCTGTGCAAAACAAACGATATCGTGTCTTTAAGCAAAGATTGAACTGTGAAAAACAAAATCCGCCGTTTTTAAAACAATTCAATGCATGTGTAAAACAATCGACTACCTGTTTTTCAGACAAGGATTTGTATGTGAAAAACAAAGGTAATTATGTTTTTAGATAATGGATCAGTTGTGTAAAACAACAGAGATGATGTCTTTTAAGCAAATGCTTTTACGTTGCGACTATATCTTTAAGCAAGGTGTTCCATGTAAAAACAAAATTAAAGGTGTTTTTAGATAAGTTTGTTGATGTGAAAAACAATTGTAAAGTTATCAAATCCCCGAAATTCGGGGATTTTTTTATGGAAAAAAGTAGTAAAAAGGGTATTTTGGGCAATAATAACGAAACTACTGAACCCTCAAAGAATCCTTATTTGACAATAAATGTGCTGTCTGCTAGTATAGTTTCGACGCTCGTAGAGAGCTATTTTAATTAGTATTTTACTTAAAATGACACGATCACTCAAAAAAGGCCCATATGTTGACGAAAGACTCCTCAAGAAGATTGAGGGCAAAAACCCTATCTCTACAGGGGTTATTAAAACTTGGTCACGTGCCTCTCAAATTAGTCCTGAGATGGTTGGTTTCAACTTCGGAGTACACAATGGTAAAAGCCACATAGAAGTCCTTGTAACAGAGGATATGGTTGGACACAGACTAGGAGAATTTTCACCTACTCGTAAGTTCACACGCCACGGAGGTAAAATGCAAAAAGAACTAGAAGCTAAGCAAAAGGAGACAGAAATCGCACAAGCAAAGGCTGCTAAGGCAACAACTGAATCTAAACCTGCCAAGAAATAATTATGAAAGCATCACTACCAAACTACAGACAATCACCTCGTAAGGTTCGCCTCGTTGCAGACCTAGTAAAAGGAAAAAGTGTTCTTGACGCAGAACTCGGTCTTTCATTTTTGCCAAAGCGCGCAGCAGCTCCATTTTTAGTACTACTGAATTCTGCGGTTGCAAATGCTATGGTTAGCGGTGCAGTTCAAAAGGAAAACCTTGTTGTAAGTGATATCCGCGTAGACAAAGGTGTAACACTAAAACGTTTCATGCCTCGTGCTCGTGGTTCTGCATCTCGTATCAACAAGCGTTCAAGTCACGTTCTACTTATCCTTGCGGAGAAGGCTCCAAAAGCAAAGAAAGAAAAGAAGACAAAAGCTGTTGCAGAAAAGAAAGCAGCTCCGAAAAAAGTTAAATCAGAAGCTAAATAATATTTTTAAATAATTTATGTCAAAAATCGTCCACCCATATGCACATAGACTAGTAATACTCCGAGATTGGAAATCTCGCTGGTTTGCTAGTGGTAAAAAATACAAAGATTTTCTACGTGTGGACGTGTTGATTCGTGAATATCTAGAAAAGAAACTTCGCGGTTCATATATTTCATCTATCGAAGTAGAGAGAAACCAAAAAGCTTTTCGTATAATCATCCGCACATCTCGTCCAGGTATGCTTATCGGACGAAACGGGGAGGGTTCTATCAAGCTCAAGGCTGATATCATAAAAGAGATCAACAAGCTCGGTATCAAGACTACAGAAGAGATCAAAGTAGATATCGTTGAAGTTGCACAGCCAGAAGCAGATGCACACATCGTTGCATACATGATTGCAGAGGGCTTGGAGAAAAGACTTCCATACCGACGTGTCTTGAAACAGACTATTGAAAAAGTTATGTCAGTCCGTGGAGTAGAGGGAGGACGTATTGTTGTAGGAGGTCGTCTTGGTGGAGCAGAAATTTCACGAAGTGAAGAGATCAAGCGTGGATCTATCCCACTTCAGACTTTCAGAGCTGATATCGACTTTGCTCGTGAGAAGGCACATCTTCCATATGGTGATATAGGTATCAAGGTATGGATTTACCGAGGGCAAGTATTCGAGAAAGATAAGAAATAATTTAAATAAATTTTATGTTAGTCCCGAAAAAAGTAAAACATCGAAAATGGCAGCGCGCACGCGCTAAAGTAGAAAACCTCGGATCCGATACGAGAGGTACTTCAATATCTTTTGGTTCTTATGGAATCAAGGCTACAGCTAGTGCACGTGTTATGTCTAATCAAATAGAATCTGCACGTAAAGCTATGACTCGCGCGCTCGGCAAGACTGGTCGCGTATGGATTCGAATATTTCCAGACAGACCTGTTACAAAGAAACCACCAGAGATGGGTATGGGAAAGGGAAAGGGAGATTTACATGGGTACTGTTTTGAAGTTAGACCAGGACGTGTTATTTTCGAAGTTGACGGAGTGGACGAGAAGGTAGCTCGTGAGGCATTGCGTAAAGCTGGAACAAAGCTTCCTGTTAAAACAAAAGTAGTAAGTCGTGAGCAATAATTTTATGAAAGATATTAAAACTCTTAAAACTGAAGAAGTAGAAAAAATGCTCGCTGACTCTCGAGGTGAAGTTCGCGATTTCCAGTTCAATCTTTCAGGTGCAAAGATAAAAAACGTTCGCGCTGGACGTAACGCAAAGAGAAATATTGCTCGTATTTTAACAGAACTTCGCGGACGTAAATCATAAATCATATGAAAACAGAAACTACAAAAAACAAAAAAACTCTTCAAGGTGTCGTTGTGTCAAACAAGATGGATAAGACAGCGGTTGTTTCAGTATCCAATTTCAATAAGCACCCAAAATATCAAAAATACATTAAGATTTCAAAGAAGTACAAAGCGCATGATGAGGACAATACTGCAGTGGTCGGTGCAAGTGTCAGTATCGAAGAGTGCAAGCCAATATCAAAGGACAAGCACTTTAGAATCGTAAAATAATCAGAATTTAATTTTTTAAAATAATTTTATGTTACAAGATGGATCAGTTGTAAAAATCACAGACAATGCCGGAGGAAAGATCGGGAAAGTTTTCAAAGTACTTGGAGCTAGTCATCGTCGCTATGCTCGCATAGGAGATGTAGTGATTATCTCTGTAAAAATCGCAGAGCCACGCAAAGCTGTAAAGAAAAAAGATGTTCACCAAGCTGTAGTAGTACGTACAACTAATGCATTTCGTCGCAAAGATGGTTCATATATCCGTTTCGATGACAACGCAGTAGTAATACTAGAAAAGGGTAAACTCGAACCAAAAGCAGGACGCATATTTGGACCGATTCCTCGCGAGCTCGCAGAGAGAGGTTACCAGAAGATTGTGTCACTAGCTCCAGAAGTATTGTAAGAAAATAGACATTTAATATACAAAATTATGAAAATCAAAAAAGGCGACAATGTAATAATAATCACAGGAAGAGACAAGGGTAAATCCGGGTCAGTTTTGAAAGTTCTTCCTGAAAAAAATCGTGTTGTTGTTGATGGTATAAATAAAAAGAAAAAGCATGTTCGTCGAACAAGTAGGGCTGGTAAGGGTCAAACAGTTGAAATATCACTCCCAATACACGCATCAAACGTTCGCCTAAAGGATGAAGCGGTCGCAAAACCTAAAAAAACTAAGAAATAATTATGGAACCAATAAAGCAAAAAGAAGATAAAGCATATGAGATCATGAAAGCTAAGTACGGCTATAAAAACCGTATGGGTTCTCCACGACTACTTAAAGTGATTGTTGCATCTGGAACTGGTAGTGGACTCAAGAAAGACAAGAATCGCAATGAATTCATCATAGGGCGTCTTGCAAAGATTACTGGTCAAAAGCCAGCTACAAAAAGTGCAAAGAAATCTATTGCTAGTTTCAAGGTTCGCCAAGGTGATCCAGTTGGAGTTATGGTAACTATGCGTGGAGCTCGAATGTACGGATTTTTGGACAAACTTACAAACGTAGCGATTCCTCGTATGAAAGACTTCCGTGGAATTGAAACAAAGATCATAGATTCTATTGGTAATCTAACTTTCCCAGTTCGTGAACATACTATTTTCCCAGAGACAGGTGACGAAGAACTTAAAGATGTGTTTGGTCTTGCTATCACAATAGTGACAAGCGCAAAAACTCGAGAAGAAGCACTAGAATTCTTTACACTTCTAGGATTCCCATTTAAGAAATAAAATTTTAAACACAAAACCCGCCTCTGGCGGGTTTTGTTATTGTTTTTTAATTGTAACTTTTTCAAAAAAGTAACAATTAAAAAGATATTAGCTCTCCCACAGAGGGGATTTTGAATTGTTTCATAAACAGGATACAATATCTCTTATGAATACAAATATGGAAATTAATCCAACTAACACAGACGATAAACAAGAAATCAGCCCTATAGAACTCCAAGCTCTTTTGGCTGAGCGGTCTTCTGCCGAGCAAGTAATTATGCAAAAGGAGCAGGAGCTTTTGTTTGCCAAGCAAAATCTTGAGAATATAAATAATCGTATTGCACAAAGTAAAGATATTTCTACTGGGACTGATTCTGTAGTTTCTAGTGAAAATACAATGCAGAAAGCTTCTATAGATAAAACCCAAGATATTGGACCTACAGAACAAGCACCAAGCATAAACCCAGAACTTATTACTCCGATTGCAAATAAACCTGAGAATATGCTTTCAATAGGTGAAAAAAGATATGAGATGATCTCAATGAAAATCTCTTCTGTAAAAGAAAGTGCTAAGGCTCGTATTTCAAGTGCGAGTAATAAGCTGGGGAATTTCTTCAAAAAAATAAAAGATTTTGGATATGAATTACCAAAGAATATCGCAGTAGCAGTACTCTCTACTGATGCACTTGCAGGCAAAGCTGGTGAAAAGATAGAGGCGGGTGCTGATTTTGTCGCTAATAAAATTGATCAAAAGATAGAGGCTGGTATGAATGTTGGTGAAAAGATTCTTACCAAAGGTACTCAAGGACTTGATGCCGGGATCAAGTTTGTAGACGATATGTATGAAAAAGGTTTGGGTGCTATAGAGAAAGGTGCGACAAACATGTCTAACTTTACAGTAGAAAAATCAAAGGCTTTGGTTAGATTCTCCCAAGAGAAAGCTGTTCTTGCCGCAGCGATAATCGCGTATAAAGCAGAAAAGACAAAAGAGGGTTTAAATAGAATTCAAGATGGTATATTCAATCAATTTAACAGACTTAATAGATTTATGACTGAAGCTGGCAACTTTGCTAGTGCTGAGGCCAAAAGAATAAAAATGAGACTACAAAATGAAGTGCTTGCTTATAAAATGAAACAGCTTGATAAAGAAATTTCTCGCGACAGTATGGTAGCTGGAAACTTAGAAGAGGCTAAACAAGCTCGTCTCCTAGCAATAAAGGCCAACGTAGACAAACTTATGTCACTCAAACAAAACTTATCTTCTGTGATGCCTGCTACCAATAACTTAGAACAAGCTGCATAATATATGACACTCGACGAATATATAAATGAAATAAAAAATTCTGACGTACTTCCGCCAGAACAAAAAGCAAAAGCTGTAGCACTACTGACATCACGGGCTATTACTCCAGCGGTGCTAGACGAAGTTCAGGCACTTATTGACAGTGAGCTTGATAAATCTTTTGCGGAGGCTGGCATACAAGCTAACCCAGAAGACCCAGAAGTTGCGGCAATAATTGCAAAGGCCAATGGCGAGATGGATGCAGTTGAAAAAGATTTAGACAATAGTATTAAATTCTTTGAAGAAGAAATGGATGCACTCGAAGCTCAAGTCAAAGATGTAGATGATACAGTTACGCAAGGGAAGATAGAGGATCTAAAGAAAGATTTAGCTTCTGTATAAAAAAACATATAATGTCAAAACCGCAGTACCCCTGCGGTTTTGACATTATATGGAATAGGTGGTATAGTTTCAAAAAATGTATACATGAGTAACATTCAAAGAAGAATAGAGTATAGCGACAATAATATAATAAAGTATTTACATTATTTGAGCGTCTTCAATTTATATTTTTCCAAAACGGAAGAACATATGTTTTTTGAATTATTCTCTACACTCGATTTTGCAGATCAAATTGCAGACCTCGAGATTGTTGAAAATTCTAGTGAACATATTATTGATTATCTAGCTGGTAATGCAGGAACACTCCATAAAGATATTCCAGATCATGTGGCACATAGTTTCGGTTTTGTTAGAAACCTCATGAAAGAAATGGGTGTTTCAAAACGGATAGAAATATACATGAGAGATATATTGTTATACCGAAAAGACCGTTCTTGTGCAGTTAGTACAAAAACATATCTTCACGCTTCCATTCGCGAAGCCTTGTCATATTCAAAGATATTACTTACTTTTATGCCATCAAGAGCTGGAAAAGATACTTTCAATCGGTTTATTATGTCTGGTTGTATTGCCATACGATTTGTAGACGACATGGTCGATATGAAGGAAGATTATGCAAATGGTAACCTAATCAGGAAGCCAAGCGTGCAAACCAGGGTAGTGCTTCGAGGAATTGTTTTTATACTCTTATGGAAAGTATGTCGGTACTATCCGCGTAAGTGGTTTATCTTAAAAGCAGCGTGGAACCTTTTTTTTCAGCAAGAAAATAAACCAGCGCCAATATTAAAAACCTCGTCTTAGACGGGGTTTTAATTTGACACGAAAGGCTTATTTTGCTAGTATGGCTGGAGTCCAATAGATATCTGGTGAATCCGTGTTTCTCCTTGAGTTTGCTCGATTTTTGAGCCGATTTAAGAAAATACACGTGATATTCCTTTATATCTAAAGGCTTTTATATATGGCAAAGAAATCAACCGTCGCACGGTCAAACAAAAAACCAAAATTTAGTACCCGAAAAGTAAATCGGTGCTTTCGTTGTGGTCGCACACGTGGTTTTATGGGAGATTTCGGTGTTTGTCGTATCTGTTTCAGAGAGCTTGCAAACGAGGGTATGATCCCAGGTATTCGTAAATCTAGCTGGTAAGAGAGTAATTCAATAAATCAACATCATTATGGATCCAATCGCAGACATGTTAATAAAACTCAAGAATGCTAATCGTGCAGAACACGAGGTAGTTTCTATGCCTTATTCACAAATCAAACACGCTATTTTAGACTGTCTAGTTCGCGAGGGATACATAAAGTCAGTAACAAAGAAGACTGACAAGACACATCCAACACTCGAAGCTGTACTTATTTACAGGAATGATATGCCTCGTATAAGCGATGTTGTGCGCATGTCTAAGCCTTCACGCCGAATTTACCTTGGAGTAAAAGATATCAGACCTATAAAGAGTGGTTACGGAATCATAGTATTATCAACACCTAAAGGTATTCTTTCAGGTGCAAATGCAAAGAAAGAATTGGTCGGAGGCGAAATACTATTTAAAATGTGGTAAAAAATATATGTCACGAGTAGGAAAAAAACAATTACAGATAGAAGGAGGAGTAACAGTCACTTACGTAGATGGTCTTTGTACAGTAACTGGTCCAAAGGGTACTCTCACAAAGAATTTTCGTGATGATATAGAAGTGTTTATAGTTGATGGTATTGTTTCTTTCAAGCCTAAAAAAGATTCAGTAGCAAACCGTGCTCTATGGGGAACATATGCATCTCATGTTGAAAACATGATTATCGGTGTTACAAATTTGTTTACAAAAAAGCTTATACTTGAAGGAGTTGGATTCAAATCAGATGTCAGTGGATCAAATTTGAATCTTGCATTAGGATTTTCTCATCCTGTTGTTGTGCTTATACCAGCAGGACTTACAGTTACAGCAGAGAAAAATGTCATAACAGTTTCAGGTATCGACAAAGAGCTAGTAGGACAATTTACAGCAAAAGTTCGTTCACTTAAAAAGCCAGAACCATATAAGGGTAAAGGTTTCCGATATGACACTGAAGTTATTCGTCGCAAGCAAGGTAAGAAATCTGCTTAATCAATAACGACTAAAGCATAAAATATATGAAAACTATAAACAAGAAAACTGAAAAACGTAATCGAATAAAAAGAAAGATCAAAATCAAGATCAGTGGTACTAGTGTACGCCCACGTCTTTCAGTTTTTCGTTCAAATAAATTCATATACGCACAGTTGATTGACGATGTAGCAGGGAAGACAATTGCTTCAAGTTCTGATGTTAAGACAACAAAAGGAACAAAGAATGAGCGTGCAAAGACAGTAGGTAAAGAAATCGCAGGTCTTGCAAAAGAGAAGGGGATTAACACCGTTGTTTTTGATAGAAATGGTTTTAAATACACAGGTCGTGTCAAATTACTTGCTGATGAAGCACGTGTAGCTGGACTTATTTTTTAAATAATTTTATGGATACTGAAGAAAACAAAAACGTAATACCAGAAGCTGTACCACAAGCAGAAGTCAAAAAAGAATCTGCACCTGTTGCTGCTGCAGCACCTTTCAAAAAAGACGGCGCAAGTCGTGGCGGGCAACGTTCTCGCGGAGGACGCCCTGGAGGTAGAAGTGGATCTTTCGCTCGCCCAAAGCCAGAGTTTGACCAAAAGATTATTGCTATTCGTCGCGTAACACGTGTTGTTGCTGGAGGACGTCGCATGAGTTTCTCTGTTGCTATGATTATTGGAGACAAGAAAGGATCTGTTGGATTTGGTACTGGAAAGGCTACTGATACAGCACTCGCTATTTCAAAGGCTCTAAAAAATGCTCGCAAGAACATGATCACAATCAAGACTACAAAATCTATGTCTATTCCTCATGAAATTGAAGCTAAATTCTCAAGTTGCCAAGTAGAGATTGCTCCAAATCGCCGTCATGGAATCGTGGCAGGAAGTGTTGTACGCGATATTGTAATACTTGCTGGACTAAAAAACATAACAGGTAAGATTCATTCTGGAAGTAAAAATCGTCTAAACAACGCTCAGGCTGTTATGAAAGCACTCTCTACTATAGCTACAAAGAAACGCGTTTCACCTGTAGAAGAGGTTCATTCATACGTTCAACAATAATTTTTTAAACTATGCAATTACACACACTAAAAAGAAATACACCAAATAAAAAAAGCGCTCAAGTTGGCCGTGGTGGTACTCGCGGTAAGACTTCAGGCCGTGGAACAAAGGGTCAAAAGTCTCGTGCTGGTAACAAGCGACGTCCTCATATTCGAGATATCATAAAGAAACTCCCGAAGCTTCGTGGTCGCGGAAAAAATAGTTTTGTAAGTTTTGAATTAAAACCTAAAACTGTAAATCTATCTTTTATCGATACACATTTTAAAGCTGGAGACATAGTCAATCCTTCAGTTTTGCTTGAAAAGAAACTAGTAAAACATATTCGTGGAGTTACTCCAAAAGTTAAGATCTTGGGAACAGGTGAAATAACTAAAAAGGTTACAATCTCACACTGTCTCGTATCAGAATCTGCAGAGAAAAAGATTGTCGCTGCTGGAGGTGAAGTTCGAAAATAAAATTTATGAAAAAGTTCTGGCAAAAAATACATAAAATATTCTCTGATAAGTCTCTCCGAAAGAGAATAGTATTTGTTGTTTTGATGCTCGCTGTTTTCAGAGTTTTGGCTGCAATTCCAATCCCGGGTATTGATGCATCACGTCTCGCGTCTCTTTTATCTGGAAACCAATTTTTGGGTATTTTAAATATATTCTCTGGAGGAGGTCTTTCAAACCTATCTATCATAATGCTTGGAGTTGGTCCATACATCACTGCGTCTATCATAATGCAGCTTTTGACTTTGATGTTTCCTCGTTTAAAGGAGATGTACCAAGAAGAAGGTGAGGCTGGACGAAAACGTTTTACTCAATACTCAAGACTTCTTACTATTCCTCTCGCCGCTGTGCAAGGTTTTAGTTTGATTGTTATACTCGCTAGACAAGGAGTTCTACCAACTCTAGGTCTTTTCCAGATCATCACCAGTGTTATTGTCTTGATCGCAGGATCAATGCTACTTATGTGGATCGGTGAGCTTATCACAGAATTTGGAGTAGGAAACGGAGTATCTATTTTGATATTTGCTGGTATCGTGGCCAATGTTCCTACAGAAATCAGTCAGATTCTTTTCTCTTTTGATCCTTCACAAATTCCACTTTATATACTGTTTGTTCTCACAGCAGTATTACTCATAGTTGGTGTTGTATACGTGACTGAAGCTGAGCGACCAATACCAGTGACATATGCCAAACAATCTAGGGGTAATGCAACAACTCGTGGAGCTTCTACATATGTACCGCTTCGTGTAAACCAAGCTGGTGTGATTCCAATTATCTTTGCACTTTCAATCCTACTTTTCCCACAGCTTATAGGTAACATGCTCGCGACTTCTACAAGTGGATTCTTGCTTGGTGTATCAAAATTTATGTTGATATTCTCTCAAGGTACACTATGGTATGGAGTTGCTTACTTTGTACTTGTATTCCTATTTACATATTTCTACACTGCAGTTACTTTCGATCCACATGCTATGGCGACGAACTTGCAAAAGGGCGGTGCATTTATTCCAGGTATTCGTCCGGGTCAAGCTACAGAGGAGTATGTAGGCAATATCGTTACTCGTATTACATTCTTGGGCGCACTTTTCTTGGGTATCGTGGCGGTGCTTCCATTTATAGTACAGAGTGTTACTGGTATTACTCAGCTTGCTATCGGTGGAACAGCGCTCTTGATCGTTGTATCAGTTGTGCTTGATCTAATCAAGAAAATCGACGCCCAGCTTTCAATGAGGGAATACTAATATAAGAACAATAGATCGAGGAACAGGTAAAATAAAATCTAGAACTTTGTTCTAGATTTTATTTTTATAAAAGTGTTTTTCATGATAGGATGCGCATATGCAAGATAGTCCAAAAAATTTCATATTCATAGGCCGTTCAGGTTGCGGAAAGGGTACTCAAGCTGAGCTACTTATAAATCACTTGAAAGAAAACGATTCTCCAGATCGAGGGATTTTCTATATGGAAATCGGCAAGAAATTTCGAGATTATTTGAATGAGCAAACTTATACAACAGGGCTTTCAAAAGAGATATATAAAAAAGGTGAACTTCAGCCAGATTTCCTAGCTATCCATATATGGGCGCATTCTATTATCGCGGACTACAATGGGTCTGATCATATGATTGTCGATGGTATACCCAGATCACTTATTCAAGCGGAGGTTTTTGAGACCGCTATGAATTTCTACGACAAGCAAGAAGTGTTTGTTATAAATCTCGATGTGTCCGAAGATTGGTCTCGTGCTCGTCTCGAAGCTCGCGGTCGTGCCGACGATAAAGAGAAAGATGAAGTCGAGAACAGGCTTGCTTGGTTTACACGTGATGTAATACCAGCGATAGATTACTTTAGAAAAAATTCCCGATATAAAGTTTTGGATATAAACGGCGAGCAATCTATAGAAGAGGTATTTGCAGAAATATTAAACAAAATATCTATTTAATAAATAAAGTGGTAATAATTAAAACAAAAAAAGAGATTGAGATACTTCGTGAAGGAGGTAAGATTTTAGCTAAGGTATTAGATGAAGTAGTTAAGAAGGTTAAACCAGGTATTACTACTGACGAACTTGATACATATGCTTATAACCTAATTAAAAAATATGGTGGTGAGCCAGCTTTTTTGAATTATCAGCCAGACGGGGCAAGTTATCCATACCCAGCGACTATTTGCATATCGGTGAATGACGAAGTTGTTCATGGGATACCAAGTCCTCGTGTTTTGAAAAATGGCGATGTCGTTTCTCTAGACTTAGGTCTCAAATACAAAGGCATGTTTACTGATCATGCGCGTACAGTTCCCGTAGGCAAGATAAGTCCAGCTTCAAAAAAACTACTCTCTTTTGCAGAGGAAGCTATGTATATAGGTATCGAACAGGCTCGTGCAGGGAATACCACAGGAGATATCGGCTATGCTATAGAGAGCTATATCAAGCCACACAAGTATGGAATCGTACGAGAACTTGCAGGACACGGTGTGGGGCGAGCAATCCATGAAGATCCATATATCCCAAACTTCGGCAAGAGAGGTGCTGGAGAGAAGCTTGTAGCGGGGATGGTGGTTGCGATAGAGCCTATGGTGAACGAAGGTACTGGCTCTGTAGTATTTGAAGATGACGGGTATACCGTATCCACAAAAGACGGCAAAAAGAGCGCGCACTTTGAACATACGATATTGATAACCGATGGGGATCCAGAGATATTGACTTCATTAAAAAAATAAAAACCTCAGACGAGGTTTTTATTTTTTTAATTTATTTATATTATTCTGCTGACTCTCTTTCTTTTGCCCATTCCATTTTAGTTTGTTTCATTAATGCAATTCCTCCTGTTACAAATGTTGTGAGTAGACCTCCGATAACCATTAAGTTGGCCGCAAGCTCTTGAGGGTTGAATGCAAATTCTTTGTGTTCACTCATATCTATTTTCATAAATCCTTCGACAGCAGCACTAACCCCTAAGACAGCGATTAATCCGAAGATGTTTCTAGACTTCTTGTATGCACTTACTGCATTTTCAGGATTTCTAGCGACAGATGCTTCAGTGATGTTTCCAATAAGCTCTTTTGCTTCTTCAGCACTTTTCATGACTGAATCAAGCATCTCTGGACTTACATTTTTTAATCCTTCAAGTGCAATTTCTTTTGTGTCGTCTGTTTTTTCAACAGGGGCTACTGTATTTACAGGATTTTCATTTCCAAATTTAAACATATATTTTTTAGTTAAGGTTGTAATTGTTTGAGATCTTCATTAAGATCTTTGATTAAGATTTCGAAGTTTTGAAAGAAAGCGACCTTTTCTTCTTCGGTTGCCTGCCCAGACTTAATTTTTTCGGCTAATGCCAACATTTCTTCTTGTTTCATATATAAAAAGTTACTTTATAAGACTACATTTAATTAAAGCATATTTGTAGGTATTTTTCCATAAAAAATCCTTCCAATGCAATGCCTTGGAAGGATACCTACGAAAGATTGATAGGGTAGGACAGATCCAAAGCCCACAATACTTCTTTTGTTTTTTGAGCCCGTTTTCTCTTCAGTTCCCGTCTCCTTCGTAGGATTTTCAGGATTCTTATAAATCTCATAACATATATATTTGTACTGAACATTGTATCATATATAATATGAAAAGTCAATAGCATTTTACCCCAATTAAATATATGTATTTTTAGTTCATGAGTTATACTAATATGATATGAACCTTAGTTTCAATGAAATGCCGAAGTTTCAAACTCCCGAAGAGGAGCTCAGATTTTTGCGTGAGCACATAGCAAAACGCGAACAAGAGATATCAAGTGCTGGTGGAAATCCTGAAAAAAAAGAAGTAGCAAGTTCTACCCTAGAAGCTTACAAAGCTGTCCCTCAAGAAAAAGTCTTGGCCGATGTTGCTGTGGTTACAAAATCTGAATCCGATCAGTTTGTTTTGCGTCTTAAGCCAGAAGCTCATGATACAAAGATGGAAGAGCTCTTAGGTATACTGCTTTCTCGTGGCATAAAAGCTGCACTTGAAATGGCCTCTGGTTTTAACAATCCACATCTGGACGATGATTTCCATCGCTTTCTCGTGCAGTATCTTATCTCAGCTCGCGGTATCCCTGGACTTAAAGAGAATGCTCCAATATTCAAGGGTTTGAATATGTCGCTTTTTGAGGTGACACTACCACCCGCAGGAGATAAAGACAGAGGTTTCAAAGAACTACTCGGTGCGATGGAACAGTTCTACGCAGGCATGCAATCAGTTGCAGGTGATATAAACAATAAGACAAAAGAATACTACACACTTGAAATTGCACTCTCTAGTTCGTCTGATCAGGTGATTGTCTACGCAGGAGTTCCAAAAAATAAAGGCCAGCTTTTTGAAAAACAAGTTTTATCTTTTTATACAGAAGCCAAGGTTCGTGAGATAAATGATGACTATAATATTTTTTCTGTGGGAGGTGCTTCATCTGGAGCGCATGGTAGTTTGGCTGAGAATCCAATAATGCCTATAAAAACTCATGATGCACTAGACCACGACCCGATGCAGGCAGTTTTGAATGTATTTTCCAAGATGAAGCGTGAAGGTGAGGGAGCTGCGATTCAGTTTGTCATCCAGCCTGCTGGAGATACATTTATCAAGCGTTTTACAAGTGTATTGAAAGATGTAAAAGATGGCCTGTCATTGAAAGAGGCGAGTGAAAACCATAAAGTTGGTTCAGCTATTTTGAATGCATCAAAGAATTTGCTCTTTGGTTCAAGTAAAGACAAAGAAAAAGAAAAAAAGATTGATGACAACGCCATAAATCATATTAGTGAAAAGATTAAAAGCACTATTTTGGAAGTCGGTATACGTGTTATTTCATCTGCAGAGACCAAACAGCGCGCAGACGATATATTGCTTGAGATGGAAAGTGCGTTCAATCAATTCAACGATCCTTCTAGTAACCATTTTGTTTTCAAAAAGATTCCAGATAAAAAGCTTCCAGGACTTTTTCATGAATATTCATACAGACTTATCGATGAGGAGAATTCACTGCCACTCAATCTTCGTGAGATATCGACTATCTTTCATTTCCCAGTTGGTGTAGGCAATCCACAGCTCAAGGAGGCAAAGGCTGGTATTGCGCCTGCTCCACTCGATATGAGTACAGATGGTATATTGCTCGGTTACAACAAATATAGAGGTATGGATACACCAGTACATATGAAGCGCGAAGATCGCATGCGTCACTTTTATGTTATCGGTCAGACTGGTACTGGTAAAACTGTGATTTTGAAAAATATGATTGCGCAGGACATCAAAAATGGTGACGGTTGTTGTTTTATAGATCCGCACGGTACTGATATTCAAGATATCCTTTCCTATGTTCCACCAGAGAGAATAGACGATGTTATATATTTTGATCCGGCCTATATTCCTCGACCTATGGCACTCAACATGCTTGAGTTTGATCCACGATACCCAGAACAGAAGACTATGGTGATAGATACTCTTATGATGATTTTTAACCAACTTTTCTCAAAGGAGTCTATGGGCCCGATGTTTGAGCAATACTTTAAAAACGGGGCATATTTGGTTATGGATCATCCAGAAAGTGGCTCTACATTGCTTGAGATTACTCGTGTACTAGCAGACAAGGCATTCAGAGATATGAAGCTATCACACTGCAAGAATCCAATTGTGAAGCAATTTTGGGCGTCTGCCGAGGCGACTACTGGCGACCAAGGACTTTCAAACTTTGTGCCTTACATCACTTCAAAATTCGATGTATTTATTTCAAATGAATTTACCAGACCTGTTGTACTCCAAGAAACATCTGCATTAAATTTTAGAGATATCATGGACAATAAAAAGATTCTCCTCGTGAATCTTTCAAAGGGTCGTCTTGGGGAACTCAATGCAAACTTGATCGGTATGCTTATTGTTATGAAATTCCAAATGGCTGCACTCTCTCGTGTGGATTCATATGGAAAACAAATGTCAGATTTCTATCTGTATATAGACGAGTTCCAAAACGTTACAACTCCCGCAATATCATCTATTCTCTCTGAGGCTCGTAAATACAGACTATCTCTCAATGTTGCTCACCAATATATATCTCAACTTACAGATGATATTAAAAATGCAGTTTTCGGTAACGTAGGATCAATGGCTGTTTTCCGAATCAGTCCAGAAGATGCGTCGTACCTTGAGCCGAAGTTTACACCAACATTTACCGCTCAAGATATTACACGTCTAGACAACTACAATGCATACATGAGTATGATTATAAATGGAGCTCCTGCACTTAAGCCGTTTAACATAGAAACTCTTGCACCACAAAAAGGTAATGTAGAGATTGTAGAAAAACTAAAACAGATTTCATACTTGAAATATGGACGCGATAGAGATCAGGTAGAAGAAGAGGTTTTTGCAAAATTTAACAAAGCAAAGCAATAAATCATTGAGTTGCAGAAAACGATTATATTCTGTAAGATGAAGGCACTTTAGTATTAATAAGTAAAAAATAATGAAAACCATAGAACACACACTCATAGTATTCAAGCCGGATGCAATACAGCGCGGGATTGTCGGGGAGATAGTAACTAGATTTGAAAAAGTTGGCTTAAAGATTGTCGGAGCAAAAATGATTCAGCCGTCTACAGACCACTTTCTCCATCACTATGAAGGTATTGGCAAAATGATATCACGACGTGGACAGAAAGCTTTTGACGATACAGTAAAGATGGTGCAAAATGGTCCAGTTTTCGCATTCATCCTAGAGGGGATAGAGGCTGTTTCATTGGTAAGAAAAATGGTTGGCGCAACTGAACCAAAAAGCGCTCTTCCTGGAACAATCAGAGGGGATTATGCGCACATGAGTTTTACTCATGCAGATGATCAAAATGTTGGATTACCTAATCTAATTCATGCTTCAGGATCTACAGAGGAAGCAGTAGAAGAAATAAAACATTGGTTTAGTGAGTCTGAGATATATTCTTATGAAGCATCTCATGAATTCCATACACAAACAAAAACTAAATAGTTTTTTTGACAAAAACCCAATAAAATGGGTTTTTGTTTTATTTAAAAGTTGTAAAACATTTTTTTAATCCGTCTAGATTGCGGGATTCGAATGTAGGGTCTATAATCTTTGCAGGATTACTTACATGTATTACCGAGAACAACCAGTGTATGGGATCTTATCACTTTTATGATGTTGGTGGAGCTTCTCTGAGGCGACCGATACATCATATCGAGGGAACCCACGTAATAAAAGTACGCTACGGTAATCACGTCTTGGTAGTCCTAAAAAGTCTCTCTGCTTATGGCAGGGATTTTTTTATTTTATTAAAGTATAATGTATTCATGTCTATCGCAAAATATACTAAAATCCGTCTCTTGGGCTTAATTATCTTTATATTTGTGGTCAATTTATTGGCTATGAAGTTCTTTTGGTATATAAGTATCTGGTGGTTTGATATGCCTATGCATTTTTTAGGTGGAGTATTCTTGGGATTTCTTTATGTGGCGCTAGGAACGTTTGTAAAATCAAGTTTTTTTACAAATCCATCGACTATTCTCAGACGAAAGAACGTTATTCAATTTATGACATTTGTTTTTGTTGTAGGATTTCTATGGGAATTGTATGAGATAGGAGTCGCTCGTATAACTTTGGGAGATTTAGGTACACCAATAGATTCTCTTAGTGATTTATTCTTTGATTTAGCTGGTGGAATATTTTCTTACATCTTGATGCTTCGAAATACATGGGCAAATGAAAAGAATACGCTATAATATACGGGATGGAAAAAAAAGAAGCTACAGTAACATTTTGCGCGGGTACAGGTACAGTGACCGGCGCCAACTTTCTCTTTGAAGCGGAAGGTCACAAGATTCTTGTGGACTGTGGTCTTACACAATCTACTAAACTTGCTGATGAAGCCAATTGGGGAGATTTTTCATATGACCCAAAAGAAATTGATGCACTATTTATCACTCATGCACATATTGATCATATAGGCCGTATACCGAAACTTTTCAAAGATGGTTTTAAAGGAGTTATATATTCGACAAAAGCTACACATGACTTGGCTTTGCCTATGCTGCTTGATACAACAGTTATTTTAGGTAGAGATACCGAAAATGGACTTGATGCAATATACACAGAAGAAGCTGTGATGGAGATTATGAAACTTTGGAAAGGGTTAGATTATCATGAAAAAGTTGAAGAATTTTCTGGACTCAATATTTTTTACAAAGACGCAGGGCATATATTGGGGTCTGGGATGCTCTATATAGTTTATAATGGCAAGAAAATTGTTTTCACTGGCGATCTTGGAAACTCACCATCACCAATACTCCTAGATACTGAAAAAGTAGATGATGCAGATTATATGATAATGGAATCTGTATATGGTGACCGCAATCATGAATCTCGCAATGAACGTAAAGCTCGCTTGCAAGCGATTATTCAGGATAACTATAAACGCAATGGCACACTTATCATCCCTACATTTTCGCTTGAACGTTCCCAGGAATTACTTTTTGAAATAAATGACCTTGTCGAAGGGGAGCGTATTCCAAAGATGCCGATATTCTTTGATTCACCACTTGCGATCCGACTTACAAAAATATATAAAAATTACGAAAAATTATTTAATAAAAATGCACTAGAACACATAAATCATGGTGATAACATTTTTGATTTTCCAGGTCTGCACACTACACTTCGCACTGAGGAGTCGAAGCTTATTCTGAAGGCCCCAGATCCAAAGATAATTATTGCAGGAAGTGGTATGTCAAACGGTGGACGAATTGTTCATCATGAAAAGAATTATTTACCAGACCAAAACAACACACTATTGCTCATAGGGTATCAATCTGCAGGAACTATGGGGCGAACTATAGAAGACGGAGCAAAGTTTGTGCATATTTTTGGTGAGGAAGTACCGGTACGTGCACATATTGAGAAAATTAGTGGATATTCTGGACATAAAGATTCAGATAATTTGATCAATTTCGTATCTGATAGTGCAGAGGTTGTGAAGTGTGTGTATGTAGTTATGGGAGAACCAAAATCCTCATTATTTTTAGTTCAGAAACTACGAGATATATTTGGTATCGATGCGCGTGCTCCAAAAGTCGGTGACCGAGTTACTCTTTCATGCTAATATAGTTACATATGGATAAAGAATATTTATGTTATAACGGGCCGATTGGCAATGGTGATAAGCACAATCATTTAAAAATAAAGTTAGGAATATCAGGTGCGGCTGAAACTGGCCATTGTGGAGTCGACGCTCTCGAAAAGGCGAAAGAGCTTGGTAGGGAAATAATTCGCCAAGGTGGAATATTGGTTTCTGGTGCAACAACTGGTTTTCCACTTTGGGCCGCCATGGGTGCAAAAGAAGAAAAGGGTATGTCCATAGGGCTCTCTCCAGCTTCTACAGAAAAAGAACACGTAGAGACATATAAGCTACCTTTGGATTATATGGATTTGATCATATATACAGGTTTTGGGTATTCTGGTAGGGACTTACTTTTCACTCGTACTTGTGACGCAGTATTTATAGGTTGTGGTCGCATAGGCACAATACACGAGTTTACAATTGCTTTTGAAGACAATAAGCCTATCGGAATACTCGAAGGAGATTGGGATACAGCAAAAGACATAAAGACATTGCTCGAAAATGGTCACCGGCCAAACTCTAAGATTGTTTTCGATTCTGATCCAAAAGAACTTGTAAGAAAAGTTATGAAGCTTGTTGAAGCAGATAAAGTAAAAGAATTTACTTTATAAAAATATATTTAAAATAAACAAAAAAATCCGTTATGCGGATTTTTTTGTTTATTTTATTATTAGTTTTTACGCTACCTGTTTGAATATTTTTTCAAAAGTCGCTGGGTTTTCGATAGCAATTTGTGAGAGTATCTTTCGATCTAGTCCGATTTCTTTCTTCTTTAGCTTGTCGATAAATTTACTGTATGAAAGTCCTAGTGGTCTTACTGCAGCGTTGATATCAACTTGCCAGCCCTTTCGGCGATCTGATTTCTTGTCTCGGCGGTGAGCAAAAGCATGTGTTCCTGCGTGTGCGATAGCTTCCTTTGCTTGCGCTTCCTTTGTACTTCTACCAAAACGATATCCTTTAGTTTTTGATAGGACATTCTTTCGGCGCTTATTCTTTATAACTCCTCTTTTTACGCGTGACATATTAGTTGTTTGGAAGCATTTGGCTTCTTATCTTATTTTTCATAATAAACTCTTTCATCTTGCGACCTGCAAGTTGGTCTGTACGACTTTGTTTTGCATTAAAGTGGTTGAAGCCTGGTGCTCGACCTAAAAGCTTACCACTTTTGGTTTGTTTTAGTCTTTTTGAATATGATTTATTTGTTTTCATAATATTTTTATTATTAAATGTTATTTTTTGGAATCTTTTTCAAGTGTAACTGTGATACCTTTTGGTCCGCGTTTGTAGGACTCACTGACTCTATATTCCTCGGTTATGAGGTGTAATATGCGGTCTAGGCGTTCACGCAAGAATGCATCAGCCATATATTTAGCGCGACCAGACAAGAAAAGTTCTACTTTTATTCGGTGACCTTCCTTGAGCCATTTTGAAGTCTGTTTAGCCTTGAGCTCTAGGTCGTGTTCTCCTGTAGCAATCTTTACTTGAATTGATTTTGTTTCTGTAGGTTTCGCTCCAGCCTTTGCTTTCTTTTGTTTTTTGTTTTGCTCGTACTGATATTTACCAAAATCCATTATTTTTGCAACTGGTGGATTTGCATTCGGTGATATTTCAATAAGATCAACACCTTGCGCGATTGCCATATCCAGAGCTTCTTTAAACGAGAGTACACCCAAATTGCCATTTTCACTATCTATGACTCTTAGTTCTTTTGCTCTTATTTGGTTGTTTATGCGTTCTCGCAAGCTACAAAATGTTTAAGAAAACAGGTAAATTAGTTAGCAATACCTTGGTCCCCATAATAGCCTTTTACGTATGAAAAGTCAATAAATACAGTCTTTTGCCAATATGGTACGCTAGAGGCATGGGACCAATGCTTTTATACAAGAAATTAGGGGAAACACCCCTTGAAGCAATCGAGCGTTTTCGACTTATAAACCCTTTGTACAAGAATGTGCCCATGACCTATGCGGGTAGGCTTGATCCAGCTGCTGAAGGCTTGCTAGTACTGTTAGCAGGGGATCTTTGTAAGGAAAAGGACTTATATACAAAACTTCCAAAAGTTTATGAGGTGAAGATGCTTTTTGGGTTCTCTACTGATACACATGATTTACTAGGTATTCCCGTAGAAAAGAAAAATAAAATAACCCTATCATTGGAAGATATTGAAACAGAATTAAGAAAAATTTTTACCAATACTCCAATTACCATAAATCAAAAATATCCAGCGTATTCGTCAAAAACTGTTGGAGGAGAATCTCTGATTAGTCTGGCGCGAAAAGGTATAGCAGTGGCTTTACCTAAACACAAGGTTGAGCTATACAGTGGAGAAATAAAATCCACTGAAACACTCTCTAGTATACAGATCGAAAGCAGAGTTAGAGAAATTTGCGATCTTGTGAGTGGTGATTTTCGTCAAGAGGAAACACTTGTTGCTTGGAGGAAAATTCTAAAGAATTGGGGGCACTTTACAGTTGTAACTTGTACGATTAGTGTTGGATCTGGATTCTATGTTAGAACCTTTGTAGATGATATAGGTAAAAAGTTAAAAACTGGTGCAGTGGTGTATTCACTCAAGCGTACAAGTGTAGGGGATTATAAAATATAAAACGCGCACAATGCGCGTTTTCTTTTTTAATTTTTACAAAATTCACCAATATTTTCGATAATGTATTGGTTTGTATTTTTTTTAAGCAAACCAGATTGATTGTGTATTTCATTGGAAGGGAATATACATATTGCCCCAAAGATCTTTGAAGTAATCTTAATATTTCCATTTTCTTCAACAATACAGTCATCTTTGTCTGTGTTTATAGAAAAAATACTAAAAACATTTTTTACCTTGAACCATTTGAATGTTTCTTTTTTCCACTTTGCATGGTCTTTGGTCTGGATAAAAACAACATTTCCATCTTTTGTTGTACAGACATGTTCAATCCATCCACGACACAATTTTCCTTGGTGCCAAAATTCTACAATTCGATTTGCAGTTTCGAAGTCGGTAAATATTTTCTTCAGGTTTCGGATTTCATTCATAAGGTGCGTTTTTGTTATTTAATCATAAAAATGGCGAGATGTCAAAGGGAAAATAAATAGCCGATATTATCGGCTATTATTACTTTAAAATTCTTGATGCTTCATTGACGGCAAAGAATGCAGCTTCACTGGATTTTGGGTTTTTTCCAAGTTTTGTCCAGTCTACTTCATCACGCGCTTCGATTGTGTTGCTTGGTATTAGTGTAATTTCTTTTATCAATGCAAGTTGGTTTATGATTTTTTTGTCTAACATATGCGTTTTTTTGTCAGTATAAAATAAAAAATAGGTGAGAGCAAGTATGAAGATGGAAGTCGGTTACAGATATTTTTCTGCTGAAAAATTCCTCGAACTCGCCTCGCACCAGTCGCGCTACGGCTTTCAACTCCCCACGAAAGCAAATCGGGAAAGTCTCTCCTTACAGGAGCAGTAAAGCTTCTCCCACGTGAAGCGTGCAGACACTTCATTCATTTCCACTAAAAAAATAAAAGCGCCTTTTGGGCGCTAATATTTTTACTAGTGGAAATGGGGGGAGTCGAACCCCCGTGCAAGGGAGATTTCATACAAGATCTACGTGTGTAGTTTATTTTATTTGTTTAGAGACTGTATCTATAAAATAGACAAAATAATACAGCCTCGATTCTCAATTGTTTCGGATTCTAGCTGAGAAGAGAAAGATTCCTATCCCGATAGATGTTGCCTCATGTATTTCATCGGAAGTCGAACACAGAGACACTCGCGAGCTTACGCTCGAGCGAGAGCAAGATCAGCCATACCGAAATATGGTGATGTTACCTTACCAAATGTTTTTGCATTTGAGTTTTGTGCGATGTTTAACGAGCGTTTCGCACGAGCTCGACACGCATCATACAAAATTATTCCTTTGTCGATGCCTTACATTCCCAATATTCTACATTTTCAATGTTCTACTGATTTCACGATCCGTATCACGCTTTTTCAAAGTTTCTCGTTTATCAAATTTCTTTTTACCACGAGCCACTGCGACAGAGACCTTTATTTTCGGACCTTTATTATACAATGATATAGGTATCAATGTCAATCCTCTTGTGGATTCGGTTTTTGCTAAAGTCTCGATTTCTTTTTTATTTAAAAGCAACCGTCTTGTTCGAAGTGGGTCGTAGTCTTCTTTGGTGTTGTTTGGTTGATATGGAGATATTCCCAAACCCAAGACATATGCTTCGCCCCCTCGGATTATTACCCGTGCTCCTTCGAGTGTTGCCTTGCCTGTGCGTATAGCCTTAACCTCAAGACCAAAAAGCTCGATTCCAGCTTCTATTTTTTCCAAGAATTCGTAGTTAAAATGAGCTTTTCGGTTTTCAGCATATGTAGCCATGGAAAGATTGTAACACATTTATTTTTAATGATTTTCTAGTCTAGAATATCTCAAATGCTTTTTGCTTTGAGAGTGAGTGGGCGGGGAAAGGGGCGATTAGGATATCGTGTCGTGAGACACGGGGAAAATTCTAGTTTTCCCCGTAGAGGAGAGTAGTGAAGCGTTGAGAACCGAGAGGTTCTCAAAAATAAACTCGCCTCGTCTAGTATCCTAGTCAATGAACTAGAGAGAGTTATAGACGAGGCGAGTTTATTGGTGTATAGTGAGGTACATTTATATATATGCAATCACCATTAAAAAACTTGAAAAATCTTAAGCCAAAGGGGAACAAGCCCGCTATGAAGAAGACCACAATCAGTAATCATATTATTACTGCGTTTTTGATATTCATGTTGATTTCTGCACTCTATACAGTCCTCACAGAAAACAAAAAGGAAGTAAAAGACGTGACTCTTTCTGAGGTAGCTACACTGATTGAAAATGGTCAGATCAAGACTATAGAAGTAGACGGAGACGTATTGAATATAGAGCTTGTTGATGGGACACTACAAAGATCTAAAAAAGAGCTGGAGTCTTCACTTTCTGAGACTTTGGCAAACTATGGTGTGCCAGCCGAAAAGATTTCCTCTACTCCGATTAGTATAAAAAGTCAGACAGGATTTGGATATTGGCTCTTAACAATACTACCGATACTTATCCCGGTTATTTTCATAGTAATTTTCTTCTGGTTTATTTCTCGCCAAGCAAAAGGTGCAGGTATGCAAGCATTCTCTTTCGGTCAATCAAAAGCAAAACTTACCGACCCAAATGACAAAAACAACCGAGTTACTTTCAAAGACGTTGCAGGTTCAAAAGAAGCAAAAGAAGAATTGAAAGAAATCGTAGACTTTCTTCGCAATCCAAAAAAGTTTTTAGATATTGGTGCACGTATTCCAAAAGGAGTATTGCTCACAGGTGTTCCAGGAACAGGAAAAACACTTCTTGCTCGTGCAGTAGCAGGGGAGGCTGGGGTGCCATTCTTTCATCTGTCAGGTTCAGAATTTGTAGAGATGTTCGTGGGTGTGGGAGCGAGTCGTGTGCGTGACTTATTTCAAATTGCAAAACGCACAGCACCAGCGATTATTTTCATAGATGAGATAGATGCAGTCGGACGCGTACGTGGTACTGGTGTTGGCGGTGGAAACGATGAACGTGAACAAACTCTAAACCAGATTCTTGTCGAGATGGACGGATTCGAACCAAACGAAAAGGTGATTGTTATGGCTGCGACAAACCGATCCGACGTGCTCGATCCAGCTCTACTTCGCCCGGGACGTTTTGACAGACGAGTAATACTCGATCTTCCAGATCGAAGAGATCGCGAAGAAATTTTAGCTATACACGCAATCAAAAAGCCACTTGCTGAAGATGTGAATATGAAGATCATCGCAGAACGTACACCAGGATTTTCTGGAGCAGACTTGTATTCACTTATGAACGAGGGTGCGATACTCGCTGCGCGTGAAGACCGCAAGAAAGTTGCGCAGTTTGACCTGATTCGATCAATTGAAAAAGTCATGATGGGCCCTGAACGCAAAAGTCACTTACTTTCTCCTCAAGAGAAAAAGATAACTGCATACCATGAAGCAGGACATGCGGTTGTAGCATCTGTTCTGCCATACGCAGATCCTGTACACAAAGTTTCTATTGTTGCACGTGGACGTGCTGGTGGTTACACACTCAAGCTTCCACTTGAAGATCGTAAGCTCCAGTCTCGAAAAGAATTCCTAGATGATATAGCAATGTCTCTCGGTGGCTATGTAGCAGAGGAGATGATTTTCGGTGACATCACCACAGGTCCATCGAACGATCTTCAAGTATCTTCGTCTCTCGCTCGCGCGATGGTTACTCGATGGGGTATGAGTGATTTGATTGGTCCTGTGGCACTAGAAAGTGATGGAGGAAAAGCGATGTTTGGACGTGGAGTAGAAGATCGTGAATATTCTGAAACAATGTCTACAAAAATTGACGGTGAGGTAAAAAGGATTTTGGATGAAGCACTCGAAAAAGCTCGTACGGTACTCACAGAAAACCGTAAGTGTCTTGATGCTGTTGCAGACAAATTGATTGAAGTAGAAACACTCGAACAACCAGAATATGAAGAGATCATAAAAGCTCATGGAATTAGTCCTAAAAAGAAATCAGAAGTAAAAGCATAAAAAATATCCACGCAATTGCGTGGATATTTTTTATGCTAAACTTATATTATTAGCAATTATTTAATTATTTTTATGTCACACCTTAAACAAATAGCGATATATACTCTTGTAACAGCAGTCGCAATCCTTACTTTGATAGCCGTACTCTCGATTTGGGATGTTCTGTCAAAGGAAGTACTAGGTAAGTCACTTTCTACTATTGGTGTAGTAGCATTTGGAGCGCTCATCGTTGTAATCGCATCTCAAGCCCTAGAGAACAAGAATAACACTAACCATCCTCTATAACATGGGATCAGATATTTTTACAAAACCAATAGGGAGATGGCACTATCTACTCGCCAATATTTTCATTGGTGTACTTTTGGTTGGTTTAATGAAGATTATTTTTGGCTCGAGCACTCCTGGTCGTATGTCGACCGAAATTTATATAGAGAAGTTCGTGGAATTTATCCCATTACTTCTTTTGTTTATATCGGCAAAAGTTATTGTTGCTTACAAAAGATTGCGTGATATAACGCTCGATAGAAGATATTTATATTTACTAATTCTGCCAGCCATTGGATCTCTAATGAAGGTTGGTACTATGGGAATGGATTTCTCATTTCATTCTATCAATTTTTTTATCCCACATAGGGGTTCATTTTTTGACTACTCAATAATCTTCTCACTTATTGGACTTGGTAATCTGATTTTCGGACTCTATCTTTTACTCAAGAAAGGAGACAGAGAAAAAGCACCTTCTATATTTGAACAAAAGCCAATATAGACCCAACAATAAAATCCCTCAGTCAAACTGAGGGATTTTATTGTTGTTGACATATTTATATTTTGTAATAATGTAAATAAAAATGTTTTTATTATGGAATTAAAACAGTTAGACGAAGTCACCCAAAAGGCCAAGAAGCTTGGTCTGGGTACAGCCGTGGACTGCTTGAAAGAGCTCCGCAAACATCTCGATAATCCTTCAAAGGCTTTCTCAAAGAAAATAAAATTACTGATCGCAAGATCAATAATCCTAAGCTCTTATGAGATTGGCCAAGAAGAAGCACAAAACAATAAGAGATATCTATGGTTGGGATTAAAGCAGGATTCTGGTGAGAGCAATCTACCTAAAGGTTTCAGTATAGAAGATGCTGCTGTAATACTTCTCCTCGCTTCAAGTTTTAATGAGGCGTGTCAGAAGTTTGAGTATCGCAAAAAGGATTGCGTTATATCTTTTTTTCTAAGTCTTTTCTTTGACTTTGATTTTACCTCACCACTTGTGTCTCGCATGTATAGCAGATCTTTCATGTCATTCTGGGAAGAGGAACTTCACAGTATTGATAAAGTAATAAAATAAATTCAAAAATCCCCCTTAAGCGCGGGGGATTTTATTATTGTGCTTTATTTTGTCCGACTGATTGGAGTTCAGAGGAGATTGTGTCGAGTAGGTCATGGTGGAAGTTCATACATTCATCTGCAAGTGTCATGAGGATTTCGTGGTTCAAAGTTTCTGCTACACCTTTTACAAGTCCCCAGTGTACAAATGCTGCACCTTCAAAGAACCCTGACCACTCGAGTATTTCAGTTGGGTTCTCCCATTGGTCGCCGATATAGAGCTCACGCATCTCACGGAGTTTTGCGCTAGTCTTTTCAAATTTTGCGTTTACTATTTCAGATACACCAAGATCACTGGCAAGTTTTTTGAGTTCATCCGCGTGAATGCGATTTTTATCCAACATATCAGAGAGTTCTTTTTCTCCGAGAATAGGGGATAGAACCCCTCGTCCCTTTTCCAAAGTTTCATCTCCTACTATTGCAAAGGCAAGCACTTCTCCCAATTTTTTAGCTGCAAATTCGTTCATAGGTTTAAATGGTTAGATTATAAATGTAGTATAACACAAGAAATATATACCATTGACAATATATTCAAATAGGATTATAAAGGATGTGTAATTGTTCTATATTTTTTCACAAAAAACAGTATAATATGTCACTTAAACTTCAGAAAGACAGCAAGGCAGAAGATGCCCTGCAATTACCTAAAGGTAAACTTATCGGTAAAGACTTATCGGGCGTACCAGGTGTTGGTATGGAAGTAAGCTTTGGTCCGAAAATTGTAGTTGAATCAGCTGATTTGATTATAGAAAAAGGAGATGTTAATGAAACATTTTACACTCAAGCTGAAATAATTTCCTACGCTAACAACAATCTTGTTAAGGACAAGCAAATAGACTACGTATAATTTTTCAAAAGCCCGTAATAATTACGGGCTTTCGCATTTCTGCGACCCCGGCACCATACTTGGACACTTTTAGTTTTCTTGTCGTCACGCATAATTTTCTGCTGAAAATTTGCGCGACCCCGCCTCGCGCCAGTCGCGCTCCGGCTTGGACAATTGATCCCATCAATGTCGTCACGGATAAAACACTCGCCGTCGCTCGTATTTTTCCGCGACCCCGACTCAGTAGTTTTTCTTGCTAGAAAAACATACTTCCGTCCTGGACTAGTAATAAAAAACACCAAAGCAGTTTGGTGTTTTTTATCTAGTCCACCCTCTTGGATTCGAACCAAGGACCCCAGAGGTATAAGCTCTGTGCTCTAACCAACTGAGCTAAGGGTGGATGTATTTGGCTAGACTTTGATATTAGCCTATTTATCAGATTTTTTCAAAGATTTTTGGGAAACTTGCCAACCTAGATAAATGAGTGTAGAGTGAAGAAAAATGTAAATTTTATGGAAGCTATACAAATTGCTCCACACGAAGTTAAAAGTTTTTTAAATAAACTCAGACAAGTGAATATTTCTAAGATGCAGGACAAAGAAAATTATACTGAAACTAGCCACGAAACTTGGAAATATGTAAAAGGTAGACTGGATGAAATCTGGATAGGCAGAGTTCATCCGGCAATTATTCATGGATACGAGTCTTTAAATTTTACGGACACTATCCCTGATGGCACTAATCTTTCTGATGCACTTGAAAGAGCAAGTGGATTTCGTTTTTATTTTTCCGATCATATATTACCAGACTCAGTTTTATATGAAGGTTATGCGGAAAGATTTTTTCCGACAACAACTTTTATCAGAAACTGGGAACAGCGTGATTATATCGTTGAGCCGGATTTAGTTCATGAAAATCGTGGTCACGGGTCAGCTTTGGCAAATCGTGCGTACGCCGATGTATGTCAGAAACTTGGAGTGATTGTACGAGCTTTTCGTTATGATCCACTTATCATGGAGATCATGCACCATATCCACTGGTTTTTAGTGGAATTTCCATTAGTACAATACAAAGGTGAAAATATGATTGTTGGACCGGGAATACTCTCATCTCCTGGAGAGTGTATAAACTCTCTTGAAAATAAGAATGTAAGGAGACATATTATTGCGCGAGAAAATTTTGGAGAGGTACTCGATCATATTGTGGGCACACCAGTTGTTATAGATGTTTTTCAAAATGATTTGTGGGTCTTTAAAAATTTTGAAGATTTTTCAGATATTCTTACAAGATTTTTACCGGTATATCTTAAAGACAAGACCGGAGTTCTCCCAATGCCATACTAAAATTAAATCCCCCTCATTTACAGGGGGGTTTTATTATGCTTTTTTTACAAAAGTGTCTATAATATATATAATCACTATTTATATATTGACATATTATTATTAACTATTCATAATATTTAAATGACAAACGATCAAATGGGTCAATTTATCGATACGCTAGTTCTCGACAAAGGCCTCACAAACCTAGAGCCAGAAGTTTTGGACCAAGTAAAAGTGGACTTACACGATGCACTTGAAGATCGTATCAACGCTACGATCTTAGCAAATCTTCCAGAAAGTAAACTCGCGGATTTTGATAAGTTACTCGACGCGGGAGATGACAAGGCGATATACAAATTCTGCCAAGACAATATCGAGAATCTTGATGCAGTTATGGCGGGTGAATTTCTAGCATTCCGTAACACTTATCTTGGTTAAATTTAAAACTCCATGGACAATATAAATCCGAATCCTCAAAAGAAAGAAAAAAGAAAAATAGTTCTTGTTGACACTGAGCATGTTGCAGAGAGTGAGGCTCGTGACTTTGCCGATATGTCGACCACTGCAGAAAAGTCTACTTTGAAAGGCTTCAAAGGATTTTTCAAGAAAATGTGGAAACACAACATTGCTCGTGAGTACTATCATCAAAAAGAGATTGTTAAAGCTCGCAAATCAATTTACGAAAAAGAAAACGTATTTGCGAATCAAGAAATAGACAAGAATGCTCACAAAGAAGCAATGGATGCCATAGTTGAGCGTTTTGAAAGTGAGTACGAGGATATGATAGATCGCGAGGCTGGTGAGTCGAAAGATAAGCTTCCAGAAGGTCATGAAACAAATGCACTAAAAAGTGGTTTACAATATCTTATTCGTCGATATGCATCTGGAGAAATTAGTGAAGGATCTTTTGAAGAAGAAAAAAAGCGCCAACTTGCATTTTTCCGCGAAGCTTTTCCGAAAGCACTCCCAAGTGCAAAGATGTTTGCTGACAATATATTTGAAATCGCAAAAGAGTCCAGACAAGCAGTGGAACACGGCATGTCTATAGATGAGCTTGATCTAGATTTTGACATTGTACTCGGTAAGGCAAAAAGTGCACTTCGCACAGAAGCAAATTTTACAGTAGTTGATAAAGCTATAGATAAGATAAAACGTGTGCCGATACTTGGGCATCTTTTCAACGAGACTACTGTCGCACTTGTTGCTTCAAGTTTTTTGTTCACAAGCAAGAAAATACTTTCTAGCAAAGTAGCATCTTTGATAACATTTGGAGGCTCTGCTGTCGTGGCGAGTTCTTTTGCTGGAATGATCGAGAACATGCGTGTAAAGGCAGAACGCCGACAGCATCTGCGCGAGCGAGCAAAAGGTATGACTTTTGAGGCTGGAGCAGAACGCCGAGAAGAAATGGAAAAGACCCAGTACGACATGGTAAATGCAAAAGCAACTATCGATCAGCTAACATCACTCCTTGCTTCTATAAAATCTGAGGGCGCAGGCAACGAATCGGAAAGAGCTCTTCAAGATAAAGTAAATGAAATGCTCGCAGAACTTTCAGATTTGGAAGCTCGTATAAAAATCGGCAATGAGAAAAAGATAGACTTGATCGCGTATTCAAATATCACAGAAGTTGAAAAGGAAAAGAAGGATCTTTTGACAATACGCGCAGAAGCAAAAGTAGAACTCAGAAGACTCCTCGCGCTCTATCCAAGCCTCCGTACTCCGACAGGACAACACTTTGATGCATATTTAACTTCACAGATTGAAGCCGAAATCCGCGGACTCAAAGGTGGTGAGGCGGGTATAGAGGCAAAGGATAAGTTATTTAGAAAAATGAAACGCAAGAAAGTTGGCGCTATGATGGGAAAAACTTTCATTGCAGGTCTCTTGATCGGTACTGCAGCTCAGGAAATCGGTGCAGCCGTAAGCTCTGAACAGCAAGGTCTCGTCGACAGTATTATCGGCAAAGAAGACGTAGTGGGGCATTCAGCACACATGACACCACTTGGCGGTGCAGCACAGGAAGTCCGCGATCTATTTACAGGACACCATATGCATATGAGCATGGACAATGCACATACATTTGATCTAAACGGCGCTCACATGAACCTACCTGAAGGTGTAGATATGGTTGCAAATCCTGACGGTACTGTAGACATACTTCGCGATGGAGCTCCGTTTGCTGAAGATGTGCCGTTATCTTTTGATGCCGATGGTTCACTCACGCAGGCTTCTATAGATGCGTTGCGTGGACACGGGATTGATGCAAGTTTTGAGCAACTGACGGTTATAAATGGAACTGAAATAACCGAAAGTCCAAGCGAATACATTGATCATCATCCTGATGCAACTCAAAACGCAGATAGAACTCTTTGGTATGATAACGATACTCCGAAGCCAGTGTTTGATCAGAATGAGCTTAAGCTCTGGTGGGGTGCTCCCGGCAATGATGGAATAGATGCGGATGGAAATTATGTTTTCAATGTGGAACACATGACAAGTGGTGGGTCTTTTCACGATTCACTTTCAGTTGATGCACAGAAGCTTCTTGCAGAAGGGAAGTTGAAGATGCAATTTTCTTTATCCTCAGAAACTCAGGATCATGTATTTCAGGTTCCTATAGATACAAATGGAAATGCGATTATTGATCCAGACAGTGAAATCGGAAAATTATTTTTCGAGAATTCAAATGGGCACGCAGTATTCTTGGGACGATACGCAGAAGTTGTACAAAGCATGGGTACAGTAAACGGGGTAGAGCAAGTACATGTTTTGGCTACACATGTAGGTCACGGACTTGATTCTGTAAAAGATACTATTCCAGGTCCTGCAGGAGTGAACACTATCGGAGTTCCAGTGGACTACGATATTTACCCACCACCATTTATCCCAGTTGTAGGACGAAGACCTCTTGAGCCAGGAGTGTATAAAAATTTTAACACGAAGGTTCCTTTGTTCGTTTCTAGTGAGAGAGGCCTTGGTCCTTATGGATATGGATACGGGTATGGTTCTGAAGGTGGAGATTTTGGTTTGCTTGATAGAAGTAAGTACGATGCGCGCATGTCGAAGCTTTTACTCAAAGACAGTAATCTTGATGTTTCTAAAAATGACAAGAAGGTTATAAAGGAATATTTAGAAAAACAAGACAAGGAATATTTAAAAGAGCTAGAAGAAATGATACGAGACTTGCCTCCAATGAAAGACAATATAGAGGTTGTTATTACTCTGCCTGCATATCTAGAAGGAAAAAATCTTGAAAAGACGATTCGGAATTATGCGAAAATGAATAATCACGAGAAGTTTGAAGTGGTTATACTAGAAAATCATCCTAAATCAAAAGAAAGAGACAATACAGAAGAAATAATATCTAAAATGAAAATTGAGTTTCCTGATATGAACCTCGTGCATGTCTATAAGGTTTTTGATGAGAAGCCTACAATAGGAGAAGTTAGAAAATATCTTGTTGATTCTGTATTAGTTAGAAAACAAAAAGCAGGTATATCTAAATCTATAACAATTGTTAGTAATGATGCTGATTTGGAGGGTATAGACAAAGACTACGCGAACCACATTTCTAAAGCGTTTAAAGAAGATGACCATCTCGATGCTGTTGGGGCTAAATGGGATTTTCCAAAGAATGATTTTGAAAAATTACCTATCCTGCATGCCTCACAAAGACTTTGGCATTATTTCGATATCGTATTTAGATATAACTACATGAAATCTCCTGAACTCATCGGACGTAACTCTGCTTTTAGGTCTGGTATATATGCTGCCATAGGAGGTTATAACGAGACTTCTAGGCTTGCAGAAGATCTGGAAATAGGTTGGCTTATAAAAAATGCTCGTAAATACGATGTGTCACGTATAAAATATTTGAATAATGCTAGCTTGAAATCAAATTCTAGACGCGCGGTAGGAAAGATGCTCTCAGGGGGACGCTTGATACAGCAGTATGGAGATTTCCATGAAAACGAAGAAGTAAGAAATGCCCCTCTAGAAGAACTCTTAAAAGATAAAAAAGATTTTGATTTGGAAGTATTTAAATTAGAAGTTCAATCTATCTATGATTATTATAAAAAATGGAAGAAATCAAATGGAGGTTGGATAGATGATAAATATATTGATGAATCATTTGAGCGCGCAATGAGTTTTGTTGGAGTGAAGTTTTCCAAAGACAATGAAAATATAAATATATTAGACACATCAAAACTGGAAAATTCTCTAAATAAAAATATAGACAAATTAGTAGATGTAGCAGAAAAAGACAATGATTACACAATTGGAGATTTAGATACACCAGAAGTAAAGGTTGTAAAAAAATCTCCTAAAAAAGGGAAAGTTGGAAAAGCTGAAAGAAAAGAAACAAAAACCAAAGAAACAGAAGGTTTATCTCTAAACAAAGATACAGATTTAATTTACAGTAGAATGATGAGTAATCCTTTGGATTTAAACACTGAGGTTGCAAGTAGAGTGAAGCGTTACAAGAAACCAACTTTTGTAATATTTGAACAAGACAAAACAAAACGTGCAGATTTCGAAAAACAGATCAAGGTTACACAGAAAAAGTATCCTGATGCATATATAGAATATGTAAAACTCCCTGATGATATGAGTACTATTTCTGGGGTTAGTGCAAATGAGTATATGAAATCTGTAATTGAAAATAGTTCAAGTGAGGTAAAGTTAGATGCACGTGTTGAAAAACGTTTAATAAATCCAAAAATAACTTTCTAAAATAACCCCTACTTAACCGTTAAATTGTAAAATTATGTCACAAGAAAATGAAAATCTGTCACCCTTGGATAAGCTGGAGGCGCTTAAAGAAAAAATAAAAGCAAAGAGCGATGAAGGAAAGCAGCAAAAACAAGATGAAAGAGTAGAGGAACTCAAGGCTGAATTAGACAGCGAGAGAGTTTACAATGACAATCGAGCTAAAAAAAACAATGAAGATACTGCTCGCATTAACGAGCTCACCGCAGAATTGAAAGGACAATTTACCGAGAGAGATCGTCTGAAGAATGAAGGCAAGAAGGCAGCGGCGGAGCTAAGAAAAACAAAAGAAGGCCAGGAAATAATTGACGATAAAAAAGACAATGAATTTAAGCAGGAGATTTTTGGTGATACCATAAATGCACTGAAGGATATACAGGAATTTGTTAAAAAACACAAGAAAGAATTTGACACTGAAATTGAAGAAAGGAAAAACAATATATCTTTAGGTGATAAAGCCAATCAGGAAACAAAAACTAGAAGAATAAAAGAGTTTAAAGAAAAATATCCTGAAATTGATGATATCCATAAGAAGATGGGGTATATGAAAGAGAGGCGAGACTGGCTTGTTAAGGAAAAAGAAAGTCTCCGATCCTTCCTTTCAAGTCCAGAATTCACCCTATTTCTTGAAGATAAATTAGTACACAAGAAAAATGAATACAACAGAGATGTTCTTGTGGACGTAACTCTTGAAGAAGAGATAAAAAATCTCCGTACGCAGTTAGACGGTATGCGCAAGGAAGTCCATGATAAATATGAAGAGATAAGGAAAAAAGAACAGAAAGGAAAAAGTTGGCTAGAAGACAAAAAAGGATTCGATGAGAAGATAAGTAATCTTTTTGCAGAATTAAAAAAATACGAGAAGGAGCAAGAGGGAATTATTTTTCATGGAGACAGAGGGATACAAAATCTAGTCAGCATAAAACAAGAGATAGAAGATAAGCTCTCTGGTTTTTTACGGGTTAACTTTAATTCTATTGAAGAAAGGGAAGCAGTGGAGAAAGGTAAGACTATACGAGGTCTCGTTGAGCATATTCTTTCAGTTGTAGAAAAGGAAATTGAAGAGAAAAAACTTTCAGAAGAAGAACAGTTGATAAAAGACCTAAATGACGAACTGTGGAGATAGGTTTATTCAAAGTGCATGTCGCTTTGTCTCTCTCGGATTGCTTCGACAAGTGTAGGATAGTTAGCTAAAGCACAGTCTTTTTCAATTAGGATTCTCGCTTCATTTCGAGCTGCTTCCACCATTTTGATATTGCGGATTGCTTCCATGCCAAGGTCTGTGATGCCCCATTGTTTTCCGCCACCGAGCTCACCTGCACCTCGGAGTGCTAGGTCTAGTTCTGCAAGTTCAAAACCACTTTTCGCAGAGACTAAAGCTTTTAGTCTGTCTGCAGTTTTTTGTGATTTTGCATCCGCAAAGAGGTAACAATACGCCTGATGATTGGATCTGATCACGCGTCCACGAAGTTGGTGAAGTTGGGCGAGTCCGAAACGTTCTGCTCCTTCGATTATGATGATAGTTGCATTCTCGACACTTACACCGACTTCCACAACTGAAGTCGCGCAGAGTATATCTATCTCGTGATTTAGGAATGATTCCATGACTTCTTCTTTCTTTTGTTTCGTCATTTTAGAATGCAGTACTCCGATTTCGTATTCCGGAAACACTTCTTTCTTTAATCTCTTCGCTTCTTCGGTTACAGATTTTGCAATCACCGCCATCTCTTTTTCTGGATCTGGTTCATCGATGCGTGGACATATCACGTAGAGTTGTCTGCCATTTTTTAATTCAGCACGGATTTTTTCATATGACTCATCACGTTTGTTGGAGGGGATTATTTCCGTGATGATGGGTTTTCGTCCCATGGGCATCTGGTCGAGAATCGTCAGGTCTAAGTCTCCATATATTGTGAGGGCGAGTGTGCGGGGGATAGGTGTCGCTGTCATAGAGAGCAGGTGTGGAGAAATAGTTTTACCATTTGATTCCTTGTGCGCGAGTTTACTTCTCTGCATGGTGCCGAAGCGGTGTTGTTCGTCTATAATCACGAGAGCAAGATGTTTAAACTTCACTGATTTTTGTATGAGTGTATGCGTGCCTATAAGTATCGGTATCTCGCCGTTTTCAACCCATTTCAAAAGTTGCGTGCGAGAAATGCTTGTCCAGTTACCGACGTTTGAAGCGACTTTCGATGGGAACTTTCTACATCCACTGCCTGTGATGAGTCCGATATTTATCCCGGTGTGTTCGAAATATCTGATAAAGTTTTCAAAAAGTTGTGTTGCAAGTATTTCTGTCGGAGCCATGTATGCGACTTGAAGCGATCCAAAAGTTTGCTTCATAGGTCGATTGGTGATGATCCCATACGACGCACTTGCTGCGACTGCAGTCTTACCACTACCTACATCACCTTCAAGTAGTCGAGCCATAGGATGGTCGCGTACTATATCGGCACGGATACCCTCGATTGCTTTCTCCTGGCCTTCGGTGAGTGGAAAGGGAAATCGTTTTGTGAATTCTAGTAGATCTTCTTTTTCGATTTTTATTTCATATGCATAATTCGTTTTAAATATATGCCGGTCTTGTTGTTTCTTGAGTTGGATCAAGAACACTTCTTCGAAAGCAAAACGTTTTCGTGCAGCTTCGGCATCGTTTTCATTTCGTGGAGTATGTATCCATACGAGTGCTGTGCCAAGCTTTGGGAGGTTATATTTTTTTAATATTGGATCAGGTATTGGATCGATTATAGAATTTTGTATTCCAGATTTGAATATTTTATCAATCGCATGAAATATAAACCTTGATGTGACTCCACGACTCTCGGGGTATATAGGGTATCTGATACCTGCGCTCGTAGAGCCTTCTTTTACAAAAAGCGTATCGTGTATATCTATAGGGAGTGTCGGAGTTTTTTCTATCTCAGGATTTGTAATCGTGAGACCGCTTTTGGTTTGGCTTATTTTACCGGTGACTTTCACACTATCGCCGACTTGAAACATTTTTGCGAGGTATGCCTGATTGAACCAGACGATACTAATAGTCCCAGTCTGGTCCTCGACGGTCGCTTCGCCCATAGGTACTTTTGTACGGAAAGATTTCTTTGTCTTTGCTCGCGTGATAGTACCGTGGATTGTAGCAATCTCACCGGGATTTAAGTCGCGGATAAAATGCAGTTCCGATATGTCTGAGTAACGAGTAGGGAAGTGATATAGAAGTTCGTGGATAGTGTTTATACCCAGGCGCGAGAGCGCCTTCTTCTCGGCTTCGGCGAGCTTGAAATGTATATTTAAAGTGTCAGTTATTTTCACCTATTCATTTTAGCTTATTTTGTAAGGTTTTCTTATCATTGACAGAACACTATATAATATGGTATAATACATTCAAACCAAATAAAAAACTGAATATGAAAAAAATCCTTAATATCGTTATTGTAGGCGTTTTAGCCTTGAGCTTTATCTTCGCATCGTGTTCCTCTAAAAAGGAGGACATGAATACCTATCAACTTATTGCATCTGAGAAAAATAATCAGAAGGCAATGCGTCTAATTGAGGAATTTTTGTTGAATGACAAACAAATTAAAACAGCCTTTGAAAAACCCCTCCGTTTTGTGGACACGATGGATTTATACGAGGCCAGGTTCCAAAGATTTGTTCCAAATGATCCAAGGCCAATGGTGCTTGTGGAGATAGTGTTTAACAAAAAGATTATAGCTGAATTCAATCGTCGTGCTGATAATATGCCGATTAGGCAAAAAGCATTTCTGATTGATGCAATTGCGCATAATCACAGAATCGACTCTAGCATTGCGGGTGATTTGGCGACAGAGTATGCAGAAGCAATCTTTCGTACGAACACCGCAGATAGTTTGCCAGGATTTAGTATCTGGCATCATACACCCAGGGTTTTGGCGTATTGCCCAAATAGTGAGCGAAAGTTGCTCGACAGCGCACACGCGTACGCTACAAGCTTGTATGATAAAAAATATCTACCAATTATAGGTAGATACAAGAGACTTAGGGAAGCAACAGATCATTATGGTGTGCCGGACTATGGTTATGGTACTGCAAATCTGCAAGAAGCACTGAAGCAAAAGACTGTATCTCTCGAAGATAGAATGATAGCGAGTCCGTATTCATATTCATTCTCGGAACTAATGGCTCTTCCATACAATAGGAATCTTAGCCCTGAGTATTATGCTTGTTTGGTTCTAAAAGCTAAGACATATGAAGACTGTCAGGACCTGTTAAGGGTAATACCTGATAGTCATGTAGCCATCCAAGACGCATGTACAAAAAAAGCCCAGAATATTCTGGGTATAGGACAATGTGAATAAGATTTTTTCAAATATTTAAACTGCAGATAATATCTGCAGTTTTTCTTTTGGTTAAATTATGCTTGACATTATAGTACAAAATGTGCTATAATGCAGTCAAACGTAAACTATGATAACTAAAAAACAAACAGTATTTTTAGCATTAATTTGCTTTACATTATTGACTGTAATCTTAGCCTCTTGCACAAGCAAGTCGGATAGAAAGATGGAACTGCAAGAGCAACAGAAACCGGTAACAGCAGAGCCAGTTATAAAACCTGTTGAGATTCCGGTGGCAGCGATCCCAAAAGGAATCGTAACTTTCACTCCTGAAAAGATGGAGGTTGATCCGGTGTTGTACAATCAAAATGATTTGATTGGTGAAGGCCAAACACCGGGCACTAGCTATAAAGCGGGTATTTATTTCACAGCTGGCGACAAGGAATTAAAATTAGTTTTGTATGAGTATTACTATAATAGCCCGAAATATTATAATGATAGTGGAGAAATTAATGATGAGAGTAGAGAGCGCCAGTCTGAGGAAAAAGCTATTTTACAAAAGGCGAAGGACTGTTATACTGCGATCAAAAATTCTTCGTTTTCAGATTTGATCATCGAAGATCAAAATGGCCGTGTGATTACTGTAAAGAAAAAAATTTCGGTGACTGAAAAAAAAGATGGTAATGCCATCATTCGTCAGGACTCAGTTATCCAACTGTATCCGTACTGAAAATTTCCTAAAATATAAATATTTGAAAACACCAAGTCTAACTTGGTGTTTTTTATTTTTCAATATTAACCATGTTTGACAAGTTATATATAAAATGTATAATATTAAAAAAATATAAAAATGAAAAAAAACAAAACCTCGCTTCTTGCTGTGTTTGCGTTTGCAACTATGGCATTACTGGCTTCTTGTGCCCACACATCTGCCGAAGGGCAAGATGACTCAGGCGCTATGACAGAACCAGTCACCAATTTCCCTGACAGCTCATCTATGGTTGCCCCAGTTGCACCTCTTGAGCAAGAAAATACTGCTATTCTCCATACCGAGGAGGTATCGCCAAATGAAAAGGTAAGCCCTACTCTTCCAAAAGAAGAAACAAAGAACACGACATATATAACTCATGTTCAGGTGGAAGAACCATTGGAAAAAGTTTTCACTGAAGGCAAGCGCGCCGGTGTTGAGTATAGCTCAGCCGTTTATTTTATTGATTCAGTCGATAGTGAAGGGCGAGAATATCCATTGTATTTTGAGTACAAAGCATTCAATACTCCCACAAAGACTGATTCTGCCGAAGTAGAAAGCAAGAAAGCGCTTGAGGTTGCTAGAAAAACTTTCGAGTACATCATCAATCTGGAGAATCCTTCAGATCTGTATCTCGTAACAGATGCCGAGGGAGAAATCCTCGAGGTATGGACAAAGTTGCATGCAAAGAAAGAAAAAATAGGGAACGTGACCGTGCGTGATCCGGATCCAGTAATGATCTGGCCGGTGTACGATGTTCCACAAGAAAAAAAATAAATAAAAAATCCCTCCGCATAATCGGAGGGATTTAATTTTTCCAGATGCTTTATTTATCTGCCAAAACAAACACTGTACCTTTCATTGTTGGATGCAAGTGATCATGGAACTCATATGTTCCAGCTTTTTCAAATTTGAAAGTATAGATTTCTCCTGTTGAGTAACCTTTCTTTGCATCAAATGCACTAAATTCAGTATGTGTTGGGTGTGGATCTGAAGCAACCCACATCAAGCCTGATGTATCATTTTTGAATGATACACTGTCGCCTTCGTCTATAGTTACAGTTATCGGACTAAAGCCAAGTTGTCCATAGTCTAGGACAAAAGTTTTATCTTCATCGACACTTGTATTCGTGTCTACTGTGGTGGTATTTGTGTTTATATTTGTATTTGTTTCAGAAGGGTTGTTCGTATTGTCTTCTAAGTTGACCATATCCTTGTCTTTACCAAATATAATAAATCCTCCTACTACTATAAGGATAATAAGCCCCAAAATTGCATATGTTTTGTTCATAAGTGATATATTCGGTTAATCTACTAATACTTTAATTGTACGCTTATGCCTACAAAGCACAATGAGACAAAAAAATCAGGGGATTTACCCCTGATTTTATCCTAGTATACTTTTTATTTTGTCTGACAGTTCGTCTAGTGTGAAGTTGGACTTTATCATGAAGTCATTTGCTCCGAGCTCTCGAGCACGAGTGACATCTTTGTCTTCGGAAAGATTTGAGAATATTATAACTGGTGTTTTTGCTAGAGCCGCATTTGAGCGGATTTTCTCTAACACCGTGAATCCATCCATAGTAGGGAGTACAAGGTCTAGTAGTATAAAATCAGGCTTTTCACTATCAGCGATCTTCACTGCATCTTCGCCATCGCTGGCTGTAAGCACTTGAAAACCATCTTTTGATAATTTACCCGCAGCTAACCCTTGGAGGAATGAATCATCTTCAACTATAAGTATTTTCTTTGGCATAAGTCTTATTGTACTCGGAGTGTATTATTGGTGCAAGGGGAGTGAAAAGTTGAAAGAAGTCCCTTCTTCTGTGGAATTGAAACTGATTTTTCCACCATGTCGTTCGACAATGTGTTTTGTTGTGTATAGTCCTAGGCCTGATCCGATTGAGTCTTTCACCTTAGCATTTGTAGCTCTATAGAATTTTCCGAAGATTTGATCTTGCTCGGACTGTGGGATACCGATTCCTGTGTCTTTGACTGATACTTCGATTCCGCTTTCGTTTGCATGGATTGATATCAGGACTTTGTCTCCAGTGTTGCTGTATTTGATTGCGTTCTCGATTAGGTTTTGGATAACAACGCGGATCTTTTCCTTATCGCATGTTATTGATTTGATAGGGTTTTCTGGTTTTAGAAATATTGTTTCAATACCTTTTTTGAAAGCTTCGCTCGAAAAATCAAAAAGTGTCTCATCTATCAGTTTTACTATATCGACTTCTTCAAAATTGTATGTCAGTGAGGTCGCATCAGCATGATTGAGCGAGAGCATTTCGTTCACAAGTGTGAGCATGCGTTCGTTTGAATCACTTGCGCGTTTCATGAAGTCATTCTGTTCAGGAGTAAGCTCACCAAAATCTTTGTCTAAAAACATGCGAAGTATCCACTTCACAGCGGAAAGGGTAGTGCGGAGTTGGTGGGCTGATATGGATATCCAATTACTCTTTAGAGCATTTTGTTGCTTGAGTTCTTCGTTTTCTTTTTTAAGTTGTTCGATTTCTTCTGTTTCGGTCATGGAAGCATTATACCTTGCGAGTGGATGTAGTACAAAATCTGCGGGCTCTGTGGTAGACCGTTGGAATCTATTTATTGACAAAATTGCCACAAAATGTATTATGAAAAAAAATATAGAATGGAACAAACTAATACTCTGTTGTTAATAACAACAGATACAGAAGGCCAAGCAATAGGTACTTTGCAAAGTGCTCAACCTGATTTAGGAAATGTTATCTTGGTCAGCTCCAGAGATGCCCTTAAAGAAGCATTAGAAGATCAGACTAATGGAACATATTTCTATAAAGTAATTTATAGCTATCTACTAAATGAAGAACTGATTAATGCTAAAAAAGAATTTAATGTAAAAGATGGGACGTATAAAAAGGTAGAAGGAAAAATATCAAATTATTTAGATAATTGATGAAGTAAATGATTAGTTGGAATACTAGTCATTTTTTATTTGTAAAATCTGCGGAGTCTATTGTACAAAATTCGAACTTATTTTGAAAGCAATCCCGATGAAAGCTAATCGCACGCGCGGAGCGCGTGGTGGCTCTAAATTAAGCCGTACGCTCCACGAAAGCCCCGCCACCGCCTCGCTTCACTCGGCAACCCCAAAAAGAAAAAATGTCTCTTGCTTTTCTGTTTTCGCGGGGGTGATTTTTTCTAAAATGGAAAGGACATTTTTCTTTTTGGGGTTCTGCCTTCCAAGTATTCAGGCAGTGTGGCGGGGCTTCAATTCGGACTCGGTTTTGCGAAAATTATTTTCTGGGGTATTGGATTTTCGCAAAACCGAGACTAATTTGTTTTTGGATTTTGTTCGCGCGGAGGAGGGGTCTGGGGAGGAATCCGCGCGGGCTTCTGTGTTTTTTGGCTGGGTGGGGGGCTACAACCAAAATTGTTATTATGCTATGAGTTATAAAAAGTGTTATAATACTTTTGTTAGCCAAGTGGTGTGGATAAACGCAATTGAGGTAATTTTTTGATGTCGAATATCATTTTTAATTAAATATTTAAATATTATTATGAAGCATGAAGTACTCTCTCTCTCTCGTAAAACCGCCAAGTTTTTTTGCTTGGTTTTGATTTTACTGCAAGTATTTTATGGCTTTGCTCCAGTAGTATTTGCAGCAACTTCAACTTGGGATTTTTTAAATTCTTCCGACTATACTTTTGATAATACAAAAATAGAATTTTCAGGTGGGCAAGCTCAACTTAAAGCGACAAGTACCCCTGCTTGGTATTCAACATCATGGACAAAACGAAAAGCAGTAACGATAACTGGTTCTTCTGCCGGAGCGCAAACGAATTATCAAGTAAAAATTACTGTCCCATACGATGCTGATATGCAAGCGGATTATGATGATATTCGCTTCACATCATCCGATGGACAAACACTTTTAGATTACTATCTCGAATCAAAAACAAATTCCTCGACCGCCGACTTTTGGGTTGAGGTGCCATCAATCCCTGCATCGCCCGATACAGTGGCGGTGTATATGTATTATGGAAATTCCAGCGCCAGCTCGGTGTCAAGCGGAGCCAATACCTTTATTTCGGGAACAGATTTTGTGCAGGATGATGGATTTTCCTATCGCGACAATGGAACAAGTGAAAGCTATGGCGACAGTACAGGACAGATTCGTAGTAATGGGGGGCAACTCTCTTTAGTAGGAGTTGACAGAATTAGTGATAGTTATGTAGCTAATAATAGAAAAGCTAACGGAGCAAGTATTGTTGGTTCTGTCGTGGACAGCACGGCACTGAATGACCCCGAAGACGTACTCATCGATGGAGATTATGTGTACATACCGACCAGAGCTGGTGGAAAGTTGAGTGTATATAATATCTCTAATCCCGCTTCTCCAACATTTGTCAGTAGCTTTACCGATAGTGATTTGACCGAAGCCGTAGGCGTTGCCAAAAATGGAAACACGATTTACTTGGTCTCTTGGCATAATCACAAGTTGCTAATTTTAGATGCAACCGATCCGTCAAATATCACTAAAACTTCTTCAATTGAAATTGGAACGACCGAAGGCGGTGGTGACCCTGATGAATTAAGAAAAGTATTCTATTTAGACGGATATGCATATGTTACTCACAGCCACGATCAAAAACTTTATATCGTAGATGTTTCCAATCCTGCATCGCCGTCAATTACTGGTAGCGTCGCGACAGGTGATGGGGCGTTTGCGGTTTTTGTAAAGGGAAATTATGCATACGTCGGTGGCTGTTTCGTCGGCTCGTCGTTAAAAGTGATTGATGTATCTAATAAGACCGCCCCATCAGTAGTGAAAACTCTTTCAAGTGGAAATTATTCTTGTACTGCTGGTTTCGCAAATAGCGGTAATAATTTGTATGCTGTCTACTACAGTAGTAATACTTTTGTGACATTTGACATTTCCGATCCTGCTAATACTTCTCAAATTGGGATTTTGAGTAATTCGTCGCTTAACAGCCCTAATCGTTTAGATGTCTTTGGAAATACCGCCTATGTTGCTTCCGCTGGAGGCGATGCAATAGTTCAGGTCAATATTACTGATCCAACGAATCCGACTTTGAGTACTATAACGGCAAACGTTCTTTTGGATCGGGCGTACGGCGTTAAATATTCTGAGGGAAAAGTCTTTGCAGTAGGGCGCGCCGCCGATAGTCTTGTAATACTCGATCCATCAACTATTGATGAAGGAAGCGAAGATGTGAATGTAAACGTATCGGATAATTTTTCTGTCCGGTCAAAGTTTAGATTAACAGCGGCGACGGCCGGCGCATGGCTCCCAGTGACGGGTATCAGCGCGGACGGTAGCGCAATCAATTCGGGGGCGAGTGCTTACAGTCTCAATCCTATTTGGTTTAATAATACGTTGCAGGTGATAGAATTTTTTGGCGCAGGAGGCACGTACTACAAACAAGCCGCCAGTGCAGTTTCAACGTCACTTAACACAACATATATTACAGAATTAAAGAAAGTTGGAAGTAATGCAACCTTATCTGTTTACCAGACAGACGGGACATTAGTTGGTTCATCCGTAATTTCCTCTCTTACCAACTCCAGCATTGAGTACAAATGGTTAATGCCATATCAAAACACAGCGTCTAATGGCAACTGGGGATCAGGCAAAACAACAACTCAAGATATATATTTCTCATTTTTAAGAAATTATGTATCCCCCGAGCCAACCTACAGTATTGGTTCAGAAGTGAATATATATCCTAGTGACAATCCAACAGTCCAACCTACTTCTGCCACTCCTTTCACTTCACTTTCAGGTTTTGTCGAAACCTCAACACTCAACAGCGGAGCAATAAAATACCAAATCTCAAATGACGGAGGTACGACTTGGTATTGGTATAGTTCAGGTTGGACTACAACCAACACTGGATACACAGAAGCAAACACTGCAAGTGATGTAAATTCTAATATTGCTACGTTTCCTGTTGGAAGCGGATCATTTTTATGGAGAGTATATCTACATTCTGATGGCACGCAGTTGGTACAACTTGATAATATTAACTTAACATATATTAGCGATGCGACTGCTCCCGTTCTCTCTTTAGGATCGCCGTCTAACACGCTTGCACACGGAACAACAGGCACAACACTTTCTCTTACTACGGATGAAAATGCGACTTGTAAATACGGAACCATTTCTGGTACAGCGTATGCTTCCATTGCTAGTACATTTACAACCACTGGCGGGACTTCACACAGTGCTTCACTAACTGGTTTATCAAATGGCACTAGTTATACTTATTATATTCGTTGCGAAGACGAACAAAGTAATAGTAATTCTAATGATTATACAATATCTTTTTCTGTCGCAAACCCACCAAGCAGTGGAGGAAGTGGTGGATTTTCGGCTCCATATCCGACGGCACCAGCAGGAGGATTTACCGCAACTAGAGATATAACTAACTCTCAAAATAAAACTGTTTTACATTTTGGTTTTGGTAATGATATTACAAACATTGCTATTTCAGAAAATGCAAACTTCTACCCTGCCACTTATATAAATGCAACAACCTCTATTGAGTGGACAGCCACTACTACTAAAATACTTTATATAAAATATTGCAATCGATACGGCAGATGTTCAAACCCTATTTCACTACAGATCAACGCTTATACTCCAATCGTTTCCAATTCATATAAATTTTACAAAAACCTTTCGTATCGCATGACAAATTCAGACGTGAAAGAATTGCAAAAATATCTCAATACGCACGGATTCATTGTTGCGCCAAGTGGTGCCGGGTCTCCGGGTAAGGAGACAAATTATTTCGGCCTACTAACCTACAGAGCAGTTATTAAATTCCAAGAAGCCAACGCCTCTGACATTTTGACACCAATCGGTCTTAAAAAAGGAACTGGATATTTCGGACCAAGCACTCGTGCTTTCGTGAATAAATAATTTCTTTTTTCGTAATTTAGCCCCCCACCCAGCCAAAAAACACAGAAGCCCGCGCGGATTCCTCCCCAGACCCCTCCTCCGCGCGAACAAAATCCAAAAACAAATTAGTCTCGGTTTTGCGAAAATCCAATACCCCAGAAAATAATTTTCGCAAAACCGAGTCCGAATTGAAGCCCCGCCACACTGCCTGAATACTTGGAAGGCAGAACCCCAAAAAGAAAAATGTCCTTTCCATTTTAGAAAAAATCACCCCCGCGAAAACAGAAAAGCAAGAGACATTTTTTCTTTTTGGGGTTGCCGAGTGAAGCGAGGCGGTGGCGGGGCTTTCGTGGAGCGTACGGCTTAATTTAGAGCCACCACGCGCTCCGCGCGTGCGATTAGCTTTCATCGGGATTGCTTTCAAAATAAGTTCGAATTTTGTACAATAGACTCCGCCAAAAAACGAAATCGGATTTTAGAGCCGAAATGGGGTCGCGCCGAAGGCGCGACACTAATGCATTCCCCCCGCCGAATTCAGAATCCAAAAGGGTTTTCCACGCTCCGCGTGGCTCCTCGTTTGCCAATACAAAATAAAAAATGGTAATATTGGGTTGCACCAACTTTAGACACTTTCGGCTTTTTATTTGCTTGAGCATCTAGACGGGCGACTGTGTTCAATTTTGCTGAAAGGTAAAGTTGGTGCAACATGGTCGCCCTTTTAGGTTTTTAAACATATTATGAATAATCAAACCAAAAAGTTTTTCATATATACTCGCAAGTCTACCGATGATAAAGATAGACAAGTGAGAAGCATTTCGGATCAACTGGCCGAACTCAAGGAGTTAGCGATTAAGGAACAAATTGAGGTCATTGATATTTTCGTGGAAAAACAAACCGCGAAGATTCCGGGTCGGCCAGTCTTTAATGAAATGCTTCTCCGCATGGAAACTGGTGAAGCAAATGGAATTTTAGCATGGCACCCCGATCGACTTGCGAGAAACTCGGTAGACGGAGGAAAAATTATCTACCTCGTTGATACCAAAGTTATTTTGGATTTAAAATTTTCAACTTTTTGGTTTGATCCAACTCCACAAGGAAAGTTCATGCTCTCAATTGCATTTTCGCAGTCCAAGTACTATGTGGATAACTTGTCGGAGAATATCAAGCGTGGTCATCGTCAAAAATTGAAGGATGGTATTTGGCCTCAAATGTCCCCGCTGGGCTATGTAAATGTGAAAGGTGCTGGAATAGTACCTGATGAAAATATTGCTCCGTTAATCAAGAAAACATTTGAGGCCTATGCAACTGGAAATTTCACTTTGCGCCAACTACACGATAAGTTTAATGCTCTTGGATTGAGTAGAAAGAATGGAAAGGTGCTTTCCGTTTCCAACTACCAACAAATTTTGAGAAATCCGATTTTCACAGGCTTAATGAGATATGGTGGTGAAATCTACGAAGGAAAGCACAAACCGATTATCACAAAGAAACTTTTTGATTCCGTTCAAGAAGTGATGATGAGAAAATCTAAACCTCACTCCAAAGGACTGAAACCATTTTTGTATAGAGGATTTTTCCGTTGCGGAGAGTGCGGTTGCTTCATCACCACCGAGCAACAAAAAGGTCATAATTATCTCCGCTGTACCAAACGGAGAAATCCTTGTTTGCAAAAATATGTCCGTGAAGAAATCATCACTTCTCAAATTCAAAAGGAAATCAAAA
>DALYDX010000002.1:0-49997 GCA_031972835.1 Minisyncoccota bacterium
TTCGCTTTTGTAATCTTAACGCGTTTATTATTCTCATCAAAGAAATATATTCCAGGCCAAGTGAAATACGCTTTGTATTTTGCGTAGTTTAATTTACCATCTCCATCCAGTTTTATTTCACCATCTTTTTTATTAATTTTCTTGCAATATGTAGCTAAGTCTCCTTGCTGTTCGATTGGGATTATTTCTCCGTTAGTCCACCGAGGGATTGTGTCTGCCAGCAGCTCAGCTCCGATATGTGTTAGGCGCTCGCGTAGGTGTGGTGTGGTTTCATCTGGGCCGATTTCAGCGCGAGACATAGCAAGTATTGGTCCTGTGTCCATCCCTAGTGCCATCTTTTGGATTGTCACACCAGTTTCAGTTTCAAGGTTTAATATCGCAGATTCGACAGGTGATGCGCCTCTGTGTTTTGGGAGTAGTGAGTAGTGTATATTTAAAATTCCAAGAGGGAACATGCCTATTAGATCTTGTGGAAATATTTTTCCATACGCGACGACGATTGCAAGTTCTAAACTATAAGTTTTTAGTTGTGAGAAAAATGCGTCGTCGATTTTTTCTGGAGTAAGAACTGGAATATTGTTTTCTTCTGCCCATACTTTCACTGGAGTAGGTGTGATTGTGAAGTGTCTACCGATTGGCTTGTCGGGAGATGTGACTATAAGCTCAGGTAAAAATCCATGACCTTTCAATATCTCAAGGGTAGTGCTGGCAAGTTCTGGTGTACCAAAGAATACAAATTTTTTATCCATTGTGTTTCTCGGGGATTATTTCTTCTATATGCTCTGCGTGGTCTATAAAAAGTATTCCGTCCAAGTGGTCAGTCTCATGTTGAAATATCTGTGCGAGTAGACCTCCACCTCCGCGAGTAAACTTGTTGCCACCTTCATCGTAGGCTTCTACTGTTGCATTTTTGTAGCGTTTTGTTTTTCCATATAACCAGCGTACAGAGAGACATCCTTCTGGAACTTTTTTCTTTTCTTTGGAATGTTTGATAATTTTTGGATTTATAAATACTAAGTCCTTTGGCCAGCCACCAGCAGGTTCTATAGGTTCATCATTTTTTATAAAATCTGGATGAAATATTTTCCCAGAGACGATAAATATACGTAGAGGTATCCCAATCTGTGGTGCAGCCAAAGCCACACCGTCATCTTCGCGATGCAGTGCTACGCTCATGTCTTTTAGGATTTTCTGGATCTTCGGAGAAGCGATATCTTTCTGGTCTACCGCTTGGGCAATCGTGCGAAGTACAGGATCATCTTTTTGCACAATTTTTACCATAGTTTTTATTTTAACTCTTTTATGTATTCGAGAAGATTTTTGATTTTTACAGTTTCTTGGGATCGTGTAGCCATGTCGCGTACGAGTACTGCATCTTCAAGTGCTTCCTTTTGTCCGAATAGGATTGCGTAAGGGATAGCTAGCTTCTCTGCGATTGCGAGCTGTTGAGAGAGTGTGTCTTTTGATAGAGATTGTGCGATAGGGATGTGAGCTTTACGAAGTATCTCGATCACATTCAAGCTTTTTAGTTTTGCATCTGCACCAAGCTGGATGAAATAGATCTTCGGTTTTTTCATGATGCGAGGAGTGTGTTTTTTATACCAAGGCATAGTCAGTATTCTGTCTACTCCCATAGCCATACCCATCGCAGGAACATCTCTTTTTCCGCCGATTTGTTTTGCTAGGTAATCGTATCTTCCGCCCCCTGCGATAGTGATAGGTGATCCATCTTCAGATCCACTTGGTTCAATCACTTCAAAAACAGTACGTGTGTAATATGATAGTCCTCGCACTAGACATTTATTTATATTGTAAGCAATTCCCATTTCTTCTAGATATTCTAAAACTTCTTTGAAGTGTTTTTTACAATCGTGACATAGATATGCGACGGCATCCGGAGCGCCTTCGTTGAGCTCTTTTGTCTTTGGATCTTTTGAATCAAGTATGCGAAGAGGGTTGGTCTTCAATCTCTCACGGTCTATTGCAGGTAAAACATTGATATGTTTTTTGTAATAGTTTGTGAGTTCGCGAATATATGTACCTCGACATTCTTTGTCTCCGATTGAGTTTATATCTACAGACAGGTTTGTTGCTCCTGCATCTTCGAGGATTGTTACAGTTGTTCGTATTACAAGTGCATCGATAATACTTTTCTCACTTCCTATGGCGTCGAGATCAAATTGGTAGAACTGTCGGTAACGGCCTTTTTGCGGTGTGTCGTGACGAAAAGATGGGCCGTATTGGTAAAACATGACTGGCTGAGGCAAGTTCTGCATTCCGTGTTCTATATATGCACGCATGAGTGATGCAGTGTGTTCTGGACGCATAGCAAGCTTGTCACCGCCTTTTGTTTTCAATGTGTACATCTCTTTGTCTATAATATCTGTACCCTCACCAATAGATGAAGTGAAAACTTCTTCGTGTTCAAGTATTGGGGTCTCGATTGGCTTGAAGCCGTAATACATCGCAACCTCTTGAGCTTTTTCGAAAAATCCTTGAAATAGATAATAGTCGTCACCGATTATATCGCGCATTCCTTTTGGGCTTGTAGGAGTTTCTTTCTTTACTTTCTTTTGTGGTTCTTTTGTTGTCATATATTAGTTAGATAATTCATAATTGTGATAAATACCTGGTGTGATTGAAGCATTTGAAAAGGGGAAGAGGCGTAAAAAAGTCTTCCCCACGATATGGTCTTCTGGTAGAGTTCCCCAAGAACGTGAATCAGAACTTGCTGGACGATTGTCACCCATTACGAAATATTCATCTGCGCCGAGAGTACTTCTCGTTTCAGACTGTTTTGGTACGTTACCTTTTATATATGGTTCATTGAGTTCGAATCCATCCGGGTGATCTTCGTTTGTGATTGTTACTATTCCATCGGCTGCTACATGTACAGTTTCACCTGGAAGTCCGATGATTCTTTTTATAAAATATTTCGTCTCATCTTTTGGGTATTTGAATACGATTACATCACCGCGTACTGGTTCGCTTACTCGGTACGAAATCTCGTCTACGATCAGATATTCTCCATCTATAAATGTTGGAACCATAGAGCTTCCAGAAACTATAAAAGGCTGTGCAACAAAAGTACGTACAGGTATCACTATAAGGAGTGCAATGATTGCAAAACGTAAAATATCCCAGAAACTTTCTTTCTTCTTTTGAGGTATAGCACCTTCGGTATTTTGAATATTTTCTTCAGTTTGATCCATAAAGTGTATTGATTGTACTATGGATAAGGGCTTGACACAACGGCTCGCTTGATGGCGTTTTAAAAACCCATACATAAAATGTTGCTACATTTTTGCTTTTCTCGCCTCGCCAGGCTGCGAAGAGGGTTTTTAAAACGCCATCTGCGCTCGCTGAGGAAAAGAATTCAGTTAGTTGCGCTCCCTTAGAAAAATTCGGACTGACACTTATTTTTTGCTATACTCCATACATGAAAATTATTATAGGACTAGGGAATCCTGGGACGGAATACGAAGGTAGTAGGCATAATACTGGGCGTTCAATTTTGCTTGCGCTCGCGAAAAAGCTTGATTTTTCAGATTGGAAGACTGATGTGAAGCTGAAAGCCCTGACTTCAACTGGTAGTATTGAAAAGAAAAAAGTTATGTTTGTATTACCTGAAACTTTTATGAATCTTTCGGGCAAGAGTGTTGCTCCACTTATCACTTCAAAAAAAGCTCTCGATGACTTACTCGTCATATATGATGATTTGGATTTACCGCTTGGCAGAATAAAGATTTCTCACAACCGTTCCGCCGGCGGGCACAATGGAGTTGCTTCAATTATCAAGTCTGTGAAGTCCGAAGCTTTCACTCGTGTACGTGTCGGAGTGTCACCGGAAACTCCAGGAGGTAAATTGAAGAAACCCTCGGGCGAGAATGCAGTGATAGATTTCTTGATGAAGAAATTCCGTGAGCCGGAAATGATAGAGTTCAAAAAGATTATTAAAAAAACTGGAGAAGCTATTGAAACTTTTGTGACAGAAGGTCGCGAGATGGCTATGACCAAACATAATTAAACAAATAATATGGAAGACAAAGAATATATTTTCGGAAAACATCCAGTAGAAGAATTTTTATCACGGACACCGAAACGTGTGCAGAAGATTTTTATAAAAGAGGGAATTGAGCCAAGATTTGGTTCGTCACTTAAAATAGTCGCAAAGAAATATAAAATTTCAGTTGTTGAAGTTGACCTAAAGAAACTTGCGCTACTCTCTGGTGGCGAACAGCATCAAGGTGTTGTGGCGCTTGTCACAGAGACTCCGATGCTTGATTTGAAGGAATGGATTGCTACTGTAAAGCTTGAAAGAAACCCGTGTGTAGTGCTCATGGATGAGCTAGAAGACCCACACAATGTAGGTGCAATCATCCGTTCTGCGGCAGGGTTCGGTGCTAGTGCAATACTCATGGCCAAGCACCGTCAGAGTCCTATTACAGGTGTGGTTACGAAAGCTAGTGCAGGTACAACAGACCGAGTACCTCTCGTGCGTATCGGAAATATCAACGACACTATCGTAAAACTAAAAGAAAAAGGTTTCTGGATTCTGGGACTTGATGGAGAAGGTGATCAGTCACTTTTTGAAATAGATTTGAAAATGCCGATATGTATGGTTGTCGGCGGAGAAGGCAAGGGAATTCGTGAGAAGACTCTGGAGAATTGTGATATCAAAGTTCGTATTCCGATGGAGAATAAAGTTGAGTCTTTCAATGCATCTGTTTCTGCTGCACTTGTGTTGTATGAATGGAGGAAGCAAAACAAATAAGAAAACAAATTTAAACCCGCAAGGGTTTTTGTTTTTTTACAACCCATACCAGGTACTCGGTAATCTAGAGTGTAGTTACAGGAAAAATCTTTTTCATCTCCACTATTTAAAAGCACGGATATTTTCTTGCTAGAAAATTCCTCGAGCTCGTGTCGTTACACTCGCTAGTCTTTTAAATAGTGGGGATCTTTGTGTTTTGAATTCAAGAATTCCTAAATAACTAAATCCACACTTTCTAAAAAGCCTTGCGCAGTGCGACGGCACGAGCAGAGCAAAAATCCAGCAGGATTTTATGTGTGCTTTTTAAAAGTGGTGGATAAAAGAAAATTTTTCTAGAAACTAGACAATAATTAACCACTAACGAGATAGGAGTTGTAGACAAAAGAAAACCCCCGAAGGGGAATTCTTTTAAATTACTTTTTTTCTTCTAGAAACGCTAGAGTCATGCGTTGCTCCTTTGGTTCAAATAGAGTGATTTGGAAATTATAAGTTTTTCCAAGCTCTAGAACTTCACGAAGTTTTGCTTCTGATCCAAATAGGGAATTGTGGACAAGTCCAGCAACACCTTCTTTAATAGAAACAAGTGCACCATGACGATTGTATTTGATTACAACACCTTTGATGATATCTCCTTTTTTGAGTTTACCTTCAAATTCATTCCATGGATTTTCTTTGAGTGCTTTGATAGATAGAGAAATTTTTCCATCTTTGATTTCGATTATCTTTGCTTTTACTTGTTCTCCGATTTTAAACATTGAACGTAAGTCTTCTACGAGACCCCAGTCGATTTCAGAAATGTGTACGAGTCCTTCAAGCCCCTCTTCAACTTTCAAGAATACTCCGAAGTCTACGATACCAGCGACAGTTGCATCAAGCTCATCTCCAACTGTGTATTTACCGACGATTTCTTTGCGTTCTTCTGGGTTATTGTCTTTTTCAGAGAATATAAGCTTGCCTTCTTTTGGAAGAGCAGAGATTATGATTACTGATATTTTCTTGCCAACAAGTTTTTTGAGTTCTTTTAGAATTTTATCCTTGTCAGAGTCTTCAACGCGTGGATAATGTTCTGGTTTTAGTTGTGATGCTGGTAGAAATCCTTGGATACCTTGCCATTCCATTATGAGACCGCCTTTGTTTGCTTCTTTTACCAAGATCTCCATAATTGTCTTTTCTTTGATTGCGACTTCAGCTTCGTTCCATAGAAGTGCTTGCTTTGCTTCTTTGAGTGAAAGTTCTGTATATCCGTCTTCATTTTCAGATTCAACAATCTTTGCTTTTATAACATCGCCAATATTTATTTTCTTGATTATGTCTCGAGCATTGTTGAATTCGCGTCCGTAAATAACACCAGTTCCATATGGTTCTAGTGCAACATACACAGCTGCTTTTTCTATAGCTATAACTGGTCCTTCGATCAGTGAATCAACATCTGGTCTAGGTATACTAGTATCTAGTAGTGCGTCTGTGCCAGTCAGCACGACCTCTTCTTTTGTTTCAATTGTTTTCTTTTTCATAAAATAAAAAATCCGCCGCAGCGGAAAATCCTTTTTGAATATGGGTATTTCGGGTTTTATCTCCCAAAAGGGTTATTCCATATTACTCGCTCCGCTCTCTTTCGAGATTAACGGCGCGCCTGCTAATAGACACATACTAACAGATTTCTTTTAAAATGCAACTCACTAATTCTACCTACACAGGTAGCTTTTAGGGCCTAAAAAGACTGGTAAAGATTCGATTTTTCTGCTATACTTCCTCCATGATTATCACATATTATGGTAAGCAATTTTTCAAAATCACTCAAGGCGACCTTGTGATTGCTTATAACCCTATTTCAAAATCAGGTTCTAATTCTCCGTCTCGTTTTGGTTCTGATATTGCACTATCCTCAATCTCACTTCCAGATTATTCTGGTATAGATACAGTTACATATGCAGGCAAAGAACCTTTTGTGGTCAGTGGTGGAGGGGACTATGAAGTAAAAGGTGTCTCAATAAAAGGCTTGGGTGGAGAGATTGAAATCGACAAGAAAAAATATATCAATACAGTTTATACAATAACTCTCGAAGGTATAAAGATTGCGTTTCTAGGTGCCCTCACAGATTTGAATGATGCATCCAGAGAAATAGTTTCAGGTTCAGATATATTGTTTGTTCCTGTTTCTGATAAGTTTCTCACACCTGCCAAAGCATACAAGATCGCACTATCGCTAGATCCTATGATCATAATCCCAATGGAAGATGCGAGTGGTGCACCACTAAAACAATTCTTGAAAGAGGGAGGTCAGGAAGATGCCGATATTGTCGACAAGCTAACACTCAAGAAAAAAGATTTTGATGGTAAAGAAGCTGAGATTATAGTAATAAAAGAAGCATAGATGTTAAACCAAATAGAAAAGTTAAGACATAAACCTGAAGGTGTGCGAAAAAATATCTTACTGATTACCACTTTCATCATAACAGGATTTATAGTTTTAATTTGGGCTTATACTTTGCAATTTAGATTCAATAGCGTGGCAGCAAAAAAACCTGATAGTAGTATAGAGTCACCAAAACCAATTACACTTATCACTGGGTCTATACAGAAATCAATATCAGATATAAAATCAAATACATCTGTGTATTTCAATAAAGAACAATAGTTAAAGATATTTATGCCAAAACCAAAAGACAAAAACATTCCTAGCCCAGAACCAATCGCTCGTCAAAACGTAGTGCCTATAAATATCACCACTGAGATGAAGGACTCATACATCAGTTACGCGATGTCCGTGATCACATCACGTGCACTTCCTGACGTGCGTGACGGACTCAAACCAGTACACCGACGTATTCTCTTTGCTATGCATGAAATGGGTCTCACGGCGAGTGCAAAGACACGAAAATCTGCGACGGTAGTCGGAGAGGTGCTCGGAAAGTACCACCCACACGGCGACGTGGCGGTGTATGACTCGATGGTTGGTATGGTGCAGGATTTCTCTACTCGATATCCACTTATAGTAGGTCAAGGTAACTTCGGTACCATAGACGGAGACTCTGCGGCTGCTATGCGTTATACCGAGGCCAAGATGTCTAAACTTTCAGGAGAGCTTTTGCGTGATTTGGACAAGGAGACTGTAGACTGGAATCCAAACTACGACAACACATTGAAAGAACCAAAAGTATTACCAACTGCAGTACCAAACTTGCTTTTAAATGGCACGCTCGGTATCGCTGTAGGTATGGCGACAAATATTCCTCCGCACAACTTGGGTGAGGTTATAGACGCTACACTTCACTTGATCGATAATCCTGATTCAACAACTGACGACTTACTTGAATTTATAAAAGGTCCAGACTTTCCAACTGGAGGCATGGCTTTCAATCAAAAAGATATTTTGCACGCATATGCTACAGGTCGCGGTGGAGTTGTGTGTCGTGGAGAAGCTGAGATAGTTGAACAAAAATCTGGAATGGCCCAGATAGTGATAACCTCTATTCCATATCGTGTTAACAAACAAGATCTCGTAGTTGCAATTGCAAATCTAGTTCAAGAAAAAAAGCTTGAAGGTATCAAAGGTCTTCGAGATGAATCAACAAAAGATATTCGCGTTGTGATCGATCTCAAAAATGGAATTCATCCACAAAAAGTTTTGAACTATCTATACAAACACACTCAACTTGAAAACTCTTTCCACTTCAACTTGGTAGCACTCGTAGACGGAATTCCACAAACACTCGCTTTGAAAACATTTCTTTCAGAGTTCGTATCTCACAGAGATGTAGTAGTACGTCGTCGTACTATATATGATTTGCGTAAAGCAGAAGAGCGTGAGCATATATTGCTCGGGTTGAAAAAAGCCCTTGATCATATCGACAAGGTTATTTCTGTTATCCGCGCTTCAAAAGATACTGCTGTTGCGAAAGCAAATTTGATGAAAGAGTTTAAGTTTTCTGAAATTCAAGCGACTGCAATCTTGGAGATGAAACTTCAGAAGCTCGCAGGACTCGAACGCAAAAATGTTGAACTCGAACTCAAAGAAAAGCAGGAGCTTATTGCCTTCCTAAAAGACTTACTCGCACATCCTAAAAAGATTTTGAAAGTTATTGCCGAGGAACTTGCAGAGATAAAAGAAAAATACAACGACGAACGTCGCACAAAAATTATAAAAGGTGGAGTCAAAATGATCAACGACGAAGATCTCATACCTGAAAAAGATTCTGTACTTGTCTACACAGCTGGAGGATATGTAAAACGCACTGACCCTAGTGAATATCGCGCTCAGAAGCGTGGTGGTGTGGGAGTTGTAGACTTGGAGACAAAAGAAGAAGATTTCATAACTCAACTTTTAAATACAAACACACATAGTGATCTACTATTTTTTACCAACTTAGGTAAGGCGTATCAGATAAAAATGTATGAGATACCTGAAGGTAAGCGCGCTACAAAAGGTAAATCAATCATGAACTTCTTGGCATTAGGATCTGACGAGCGTGTCATGTCTATACTTCCAGTTTCAAAAGAAAAGAAAGCAAAGGAGCAGTATCTGATACTTGTAACTGAAAACGGCACTGCAAAGAAAATGGCGTATTCACATTTCAAAGATGTTCGTAGAAGTGGTCTTATAGCTATCAAACTCGACAAAAATGATTCACTCATGGCTGCTCGCCTTGTAGATAAAGGTGACGATATGATGCTCGCTACAGCAGATGGACAATCAATCAGATTCAAGGAAGGTGATATACGCGAGATGGGACGTACAGCTGGAGGTGTGCGTGCGATGAAAGTAGACAAAGGAGATACGATTATCGGCGTGGATGTTGTCTCAAAAGATGCGCTTGGTGCAACACTTCTTACTATGAGTTCAAATGGTCTCGGCAAAAGAACAAAACTTTCTGAATACAAAGTACAGAAGCGTGGAGGTTCTGGAATCAAAACTGCGAAAGTTACAACAAAAACAGGAAAGCTGATTGTGGCGAAGATTGTTACGACCGAAGAAGAGCTGATATCAATGTCTAAAAAAGGCCAAGTGATCCGAGTAGAGCTCAAATCAATCCCAGTTCTCGGACGCGATACACAAGGAGTTACTATTATGAAGCTTAGAGCAGGTGACGGTATCGCTTCGCTCACATGTTTTTAATTAAATAAAAATTATGGAAATAGATTTCTCATCTCCTTCTCACAATCTAAAACAATTTGGTTTGGGTGAGACACTACATATAGCTGATCTCGGCGCGGGGAGTGGACACTACACCAGAGAACTTGCTCGTGTATTAAAAGCGGGCAAGGTATACGCAATCGAAGTGCAAAAGGAAATATTGGAACGTCTCAAGAACGATCTATCTCGTGAGGGTATAACAAACGTAGAATACATCTGGGCAAATATGGAGAAACTCGGAGGCACAAAACTTGCCGACGGATCACTCGATGCAGCAGTGATATCAAACGTACTTTTTCAGATTGAAGATAAAATCACTTTCATACGTGAGGTAAAAAGAATATTGAAGCCTTCCGGACGAGTACTCTTGATCGATTGGTCAGGGTCTCATGGAGGTATGGGGCCTGTATCGGAGTCAGTGGTAACCAAAGACTCTGGAGTGTCTATGTTTGAGCGTGAAGGATTCAAGTTCGAGCGAGAGATAAATGCTGGCGCAAATCATTGGGGAGTTAGTTTCGTGCGCAACTAGGGTTTTTCTATTGTTTTAAATATCTGACAAGGTATAATTATCTATACAAAATGTCCAATTTTCAAATCGCACTTTCAGTAATATTTGGTTTTGCTTTCCTACTCGCAGTAGCGATATTTTCTGGTTTTATAAAAATCCCTGAGAAAACTTCTGGTGTTGCAGGTGCGACAGGTTCTGTGGTGATGTGGGGAACCATAGACGATGGAGCTTTTAGAGATACGATTGAAGATTTTAATAGAGGCAAAGACTATTCATTGCGTTATGTAGAAAAGAAATCTGCAACTTTTGACGCAGAATTAATCGAAGCACTAGCTAGTGGTAAAGGTCCTGACCTAGTTGTTGTGCCACAGGATTTACTTTGGAAATACAAGAACAAGGCATATCTCATTCCGTATGAAGGATACAGTGAGCGTGTGTTTTTAGATACGTTTATTCCAGAATCCGAAATGTATTTGATGAAAGATGGCATACTCGCACTACCATTTACAATTGATCCGCTAGTTCTCTATTACAACAAAGACACATTTACATCCTCTGGTATTGTTGGAACTCCAAAAACATGGACTGAAGTTGTGAACTATGTACCTCTACTAGTTGAAAAAGATGCTTCGGGCAATATTATACGTGGCGCACTTGGCATAGGAACTTTCAACAATACAGAGCACGCAAAAGAAATCCTATCAACACTACTTTTACAATCAGGTGTGAAAATTACATCTTACAATCGTGCGACAGATATATTGGATTCTGCTATATCTACAAACAATTCAACTGGACCTGCTGAGCAAGCATCAAAGTTTTTTGTAAACTTTACAAACCCTACTCTAACAACTTATACATGGAACACAGCACTACCGCTTTCTCGTGATGCATTTATAGCGGGGGATTTGGCAATGTACATAGGATACGCGAGCGAAGTCTCATCTATTAGAGCAAAGAATCCAAATCTAAATTTTGATATTTCCGCGATGCCACAACTCGACAAGGCTACAACTAAAGCCACTTACGGAGACATGAGAGGTATTATGATCATGAATTCTTCAAAGAATAAAAATACAGCATATGTCGTAGCTGCACTTCTATCGGGCAATGAATTCCTCGCTTCATTTACTCCGAACTTACTACTTCCACCGGTGCGTCGAGACTTGCTCGCTATCCGCCCAACGGACCCTAAACTTTCTGTTTTTTATGATCAAGCGCTTATCTCCAAGGGTTGGATTGATCCAAGTAGTACAAAGACTACTGATATCTTGAGTCGTCTTGTTCGCAATCTGACAACCGGAGTATATGATCCTGGTCAGGCTGTATCGCTTGCAAACCAAGAGTTAGCATTGTTTCTAAAAAGTGGAATATAAATTATGAAAAAAATACCTTTTATTATTTCTGGAATTTTACTCGCTTCTTTTATGTTTTTATCTTCGGGTATATTGTATCCAGCAGGAGTTTCTGCAGATCCACTTATTCCATGTGATGGAGGGGAGACGAATCCATGCGACTTCAACGATATCATGACTCTTGTAAACAACGTGATAAATTTCTTGATCTTCACACTTGCTCTACCACTAGCAGCTATCGTGATAGCGTGGTCAGGATTCTTGTTTCTCACAAGTGGCGCTGAGCCAGGTAAGCGTACTAAAGCCAAGAAGATGCTTACAGATGTAGTCATAGGTCTCGTGATAGCACTCGCTGCGTGGCTCATAGTACAAACTATACTCACGTCACTCGGTTACGACGGCCCAACCTTTCTTAGTGGAATTTAATAAGATATAATCAATAAACATGAAAAGAAAAATTTTTATACTAACACTACTTACTGCGATTATTTTCTCTATATATCCTACTATTAGAGTTAGTGCTACTCACAGCGTTGATCATAAAATAGATATCACAGCAGGAGGCGATGGAGATATTACAGCTGGTGGCGATGGAGATATCACAGCAGGGGGAGATACTGATACAGCAGGCTCCGATACAGGCGACTTCTCTCTTGATGTGACTATAGACAACCCACTCAAGACCGACATAGATACATTGCCTGAGTTCATAGAGGAAGTATTGCGTATAGTTTTGAAAATAGGTATTCCTATAATAACTTTGTTTATTATCTATGCAGGTCTTTTGTTTGTCATGGCTGCCGGCAATCCTGAGAAACTTAAAAAAGCAAAAGAGACACTACTGTGGACACTTGTGGGAGCAGCAGTGCTGCTCGGTGCATGGGTCATAGCTGAGGCGATACAAGGTACACTTACACAATTGGGCGCTTAATATTAATTTAGCTTAATTTAAATTTATGGGAGGCACAGCAACAGCAACATCATCATTTTGTCCACTTACAATACAGTCACTTGCTGACTTCTTGAATTTCTTTACATGTCTCATCAGTAAGTCTGTCATACCACTTCTGATTGCATTGGCTTTAGTCTTGTTCATATGGGGAGTGCTCAAGTTCATAATGAATGCAGATGATAGTACAAAACGCGAGGAGGGAAGAGAGTTCATAGTGTGGGGGCTCATAGGACTTTTTGTCATGGTGTCTATCTGGGGGATTGTAAATATATTGAACAGCACATTTGGAGTAAGTAATGTTATTCCACAGCTACCTATGTAGGATGTGTTGTGTTTGGTTCTGGCTACTGTATAATTTACATATAGCAATTTGCGACGCTCCCTGGTCTGGGACAGGCGAATATTATTAAATTAGTAAGTTTTAAATTATTTTATGGATATTACAGATGTTTTAAATAAAATAGGAGATATATTAAATGTTATAATCCCTATCTTAATCACACTCGGAGTTATCTACTTTATCTGGGGTGTTATCAAGTACGTAACAGCAAAAGACGAAGATGCACAGAAAGAAGGTCGCAACACTATCATCTCTGGAATAATCGGTCTATTCGTTATCGTAGCTGTATGGGGTCTTGTAGGTATTCTACAAGAAACATTTGATACAGGTAACAATACTTTGAGTAACAACGATATTCCTTGTGTGCCTGGTGTTGGAACTAACGGAGACTGTTAATATGTCGACCATGCCGACTCTTTTCCAAAAGGCTTTGGCGGCGACAACAGACTGTACTTCTAGTATCGATGGGTTGCTTGCAAAATTAAATCAGTATCTGATCAATCCACTTATAGTTTTCATGTTTGCGGTGGCGCTAGCATACTTCATGTTTGGTGTAGTACAGTTTCTGTCCAATCAAGAAAAGTCAGAGGAGCGTACAAAAGGCCAGCAACATATGCTCTGGGGAGTTATCGGGATGTTTATCATGATTGCAGTATTTACAATCATGCGAATACTTGCGAACACTCTCGGTGGAGACACAACCTGTCTACCTACAATCTAATCTAGAAAGCAAATAAAAAAACCGCTCACAATTTGTGAGCGGTTTTGCGATATATATCGCAAAAACTTAAAACGGGTTCCAGGTAACAGCAAGTATTACTCCGTCCTCATTGGGTTGGCATATTCCTGTGAAGGTATATGTGTAACCGATATGGTTGGCATCGTACAAAGCATCGAGCTTTGCATTGATGTTATCCCGAACCTGGCGACCTGCATCCTGCCAGAATTTAAGTTCTCCGGCAGTAACGAATCCTCCGGTGTATAAATCGAGAATTGTTGCACCTGTTCCTTCCTGAAGACGATTATCTTCCTTTGAAGGGGAGATAGTTACAATAAACGAGTAAGAATAGTCCTTACCGATCTGCATGTAGTTGTCGCCAACTATTACAGTGTTTTCTGGAGTAGGCGGTACCGCAGGTACCATGCTACAGCTAGTCATGGACATAACTGCAGAAAATAAAATTGCTGAAATCATCATATTTTTTTTCATTGTTTTGAGTTTTAGAATTTGAATTGTTACTCTATAGTCCCGAGAGTGGGGCACTAAAGTAACAATTCAAATCAAAACTCGAAAGATCATTTCTGGAGTAAGTATAGCATATACTCTCCTAAATGTCAAGTATTGGGACATGTCACATATAGGCTTAATCCCTGTAAAACCCTTATAAAATAAGACAAAAAGAAAAGGCGGGAATTTTCCCGCCTTTAAAAAAACTAATTACTTCTTGCTTAGAGCTGCAGCTAACACTTGGATACTGTCGCTTCCGCCTGAGATGTTCATGAACACCTCTCCTGGACGCTGTCCGAGTGTACGTTGAGCTTGTGCTAACGCCTTTTCGTAATCCATACGAGGAACGATATACTTCCCAGTATCATCTTTCACGCCTTGCATGTAGCGGGAAACAATTAACATCAACGTTTCAGCTTCAGTTTCCTGAGCCTTGCGTTGAGCTTCCTCTTTTGGTTTAGCACTTACTTCCTCAAGCAACTTTGCATCTACCGGTAAGATTTCTTTTATTAATCTCAATTTGGACTGAAATCCAAAAATATTGAAATTAACCCAGTCATCTCCATCTACATCATCGGCATCTTTTTGCATTGCTTCCATGATGGATTTTTCTAGATCGTTTTTCAATTCAGCCTTACCTTGTCCCAGTGCCGATGTTCTCCAGTCACGAATCAAGATTTCATCTCTAGTTCCTGAATCAGCAAATGCAGTTAGTGCATTTTTAAGTAATTCAGGTGTAACCTCGAGATTATTCATGTAGGTGTATGGATCTGTAATCATGGAAAAAAATCCAAGATCTACGAACATCGGTACGCCATCAGAGCTGAGCATTCCAGAGATTTTCATATCCTGAAGTTGTACCGATATCGGTATAGCTTTTGCGGTTATGATTTTCTTTGGCGTCCAGTGGTTACCAGAGCTTAGTAAAAACAATTTTGTAGGTTTACCGAAAATCATCGGTACTCCAACATGCCCTGGTTTAATTTCAATCTTTGAGCCACCGCCTTCAAATATTTGTTGTACTATAGCTAGCACAACGAGAGCTATGATTGTGTAGGGGATAACTGAACTAAAAATATTTTCTCCTATAGCCATTTCAAATAATGGCTGGATTAAAAATATCGTAGCAATAAACCCAAGCGCTACCAGCGCGAGGATAATTGTTCCTCCGAAAATAATATAGCTTCGGATTGGATCCATAACAGATCCTTTTCCGAAAATACCTATACCAGTATCGTAAGGATTTACAAATTGAATTGTTGCATTTGTATTTGTTGCCATAATTAGAACTTTATTTGTTTGATGATATTGTATCACAAAAATAAGAAAAAGTCAAGCATTTGCCTGACTTTTAAAGCTCTTTTTGGGCTGGTTAAACCTCCACCCGGGTACCTTTTTTTATAGGTACTTTGGTTTTACCAATAGATGGGTCTTTAAACTTGAAATACATTTCTTCGTTTGGTTTATATCCGCCAAAATCCCCGTTGTTGCCGACATTTTCTCCGATTGTATTTTTTACATCGAGAACACTGGCCATACCTTCTATTTTTATATAGTCGGCGCTAGACATAAGTTCCACCTGTGGATTTTTAGGATATTCCCCTGAAACCCAGATGTAGTCATCTTCCCAAACAATCCTGTATTCGGATTCATCTTTTCCGGAACCAGAATTCGCGGAATTGTTGGTGGATCTATTACCTCGGTAATATCCAACGATAAGGAATATGGTTACCAAAAAAATGGTCCATCGAGCAATTTTCCATATGGTTATTTTCTTCATATTTGTACGTTTGATTAGAATTATACACTAAATATACTCAAAAGTCAAGCTAAAACACTCGATAAAATAAGGGGATTTTGGTATGATTTGCCTATGATCGTCTCGATTGTTATCCCTGTCTATAATGAAAAGAACACCATTTACAAGCTCCTAGAGCGTGTAAAAAATGCCGACACCGGCAACTTCACCAAAGAAATTGTAATTGTAGATGATGCATCTACCGACGGAACAAAAGCTATACTGGAGAATCTAAATGATCCTAGTATCAAAGTCGTCTATCATGAAAAAAATCAAGGTAAAGGTACGGCGCTTCGTACTGGGTTTACTGAAATATCTGGGAATGCAGTAATCATCCAAGATGCAGACCTAGAATATGATCCGGGTGAGTACATAAAACTTCTCGCACCAATAGAAAGAAAGATATCAAATGTAGTTTACGGTTCTCGATATATTTCCACGGACATGCGAAAAAGTATTCCATTTGGAACTTGGTTTCTGACATCTGTGACAAACTTGTTGTACGGGAGTTCACTTACAGACGAACCGACTTGCTACAAAGCTTTTAGAAGGGAAGTCTTATATGGACTAGATTTGAAATGTAAGAGATTTGAATTCTGTCCGGAATTTACTGCAAAGGTTTTGAAATTGGGAATGAATATTTACGAGGTTCCCATAAGATACCACAGACGCACAAAAGCTGAGGGCAAGAAACTCAAATGGTTTAGAGATGGGTTTGAGGCGTTGTGGACTCTAGTTCGCTATCGTTTCTAACTTATACAGTTTCATATTTGGAAATTCACTGTCTGTGAATATGAGTTTGAAGCGTGGGTCTTGCTCTATAACTGTTTTTAAATTGGTTCCATTTGAATTTCTAAAATACTTTTCATTCATAATCATAAAGTTTGCTCCAAGTGTACGTGTGATGAAAGTGTAGGTGTCCATATCGGGTTCGATACAGTTTTTTTCTCCGCAGATATTTTCGGCGCGTGTAGCGTGGTACATCCGCCAGTAAATCTCCTTGTCATGTGCATATGTGAACATTGGGTCCATCCCGCTCGTATATCTGTATTCTGGTGCATAAAAATACAGCTCAGGGAACATTCCAAAACGTGGGATAAACACAGTGCTACCGATCGGTGCGTACTCTCGAAGTTTCTCGGTTGTAGCAAGTTGTATCGTATACTGTGGGGCTTTTTTTAATATATGAAGTAAGTTTACTGTCCGTGATATAAAAAGTACTACGACGAAGAATATTATGAAGGTTATAAATATTTTTTTGTTTTTATGAAAAACACTTCGGACTTCAGATATTGTTCCATGAACAAAACTATTTTCTCGCAATGAGCTATATAGATCTCGAAAAATATTATGTAATATTTTTATACTCGCCAGTAGTGTGAGTATAACCAAGGGTAGTGTGTACTCTACGGTTCTCTCTACCAAAAAGTAACCTACTACAAACGCAGTCGCTAGTACCCATAGAAACCAGATTTTGAAAGGAATATTTTTTAGATTTGATTTACGGATTGTGTATATCAGAAATACAATAAAACAAAATATAAATGGTACAAGCCACAAAAGCTCGCCTGAGACACTGCCCCAGCCATATCCAAGCTCAGAAGGCGTGCCACTAGTCAGACCAAATATACTTGCTGATAGAGACTTGAAATGTACAAGATAGCCATTGTGAATATAGGCTAAGGTATCCGGACGAGCTAGAACTCCAAGTATTAATCCCAGAAGTGTACTAAAAAATATTTTAATAGAAAAAAGTCTATTCTCACGATATATAAAAGCAGAAAAAATATAGATAAGCGGAGGAAGTAGAATCAAAAAAGAAACTGAATAGAAGAAAGGGAACAGAAAGGCGATCAATAGAGCTAGAAGCATATTTCGCTCAACCAATGCAAAAACAATACCGAGCATAAAAATTATTGAAAATACATGGGGTCGTTCGAGGAATATTCTGAATGCAAAAATATTTGATAATAAAAATAGACTCGCACTGCCAAAGGCTGCGTATTGTAAATATTTTTTGATATCTTGCCCTTTCAATATTCGTACAGAAAATAAAAAGAATATAGTTGTGAGAAGACCCACTACTGTAGAGTGATATATTTTTGATCCTATTATGAGTGCGTTGAAATTGGTTCCGTCGAACTTGGAAACGAACGGGCCCATTGTCTTGTGGTATAGAGTGTACAAATCTACTGGTTTGTCAGTCTGTAGGGAAAATGCTGGAGGATAGGCAATTTCACCAGACCAGACACTGTATGATTTGCGTGCATGGTAATACGGGTCGTCTCCAGATGAAAAAGAAGCCGTTGTAAGTCGCAGAGTAAGCGTAAAAGAAAATACGAAAAGAAAAACAAATATAGATATAAGCCAGAGAGGATAGGTTTTTGAAATATTTAATTTCATTCTGGTGCCCGAGGTGGGGGTCGAACCCACATCCCGTAACAGGACACGATTTTAAGTCGTGCGTGTATACCATTCCACCACTCGGGCAAACAAACTCTTGGCTTTTTTGGTCACAGATAATTTGTTCGCCGTCGCTCGCAAATTTCCGCGACCCCGCCTCACAGTTTTGCGTGTTAGCAAAAATCGTTCCGGCTCACAATTGTGTATGAAAATATATAGCAGTATATATTTTCATCACATTGTGCCTCGTGAGGGGATCGAACCCCCGACCGTCTCCTTAAGAGGGAGCTGCTCTACCAGCTGAGCTAACGAGGCATGGTATCTATAAAATAATTCTGCACAAAGTGCTGGAGAGGAGACTTGAACTCCTAACCCTTGCGGGACTAGTTCCTAAGACTAGCGCGTATACCAATTCCGCCACTCCAGCACTCTATGCAGACCTAAGGTTGTTTGTGCACCTGTGCATTGTAGGATAAATCAGGTTTTTTATCAAATTTTTTATGTTGAAGCAAAGCCCTAATTTTGCTATAGTGTATCGACTTAAGATATTCTTTAAGTGAACAAGGCCTGGTGGCGAAGTGGTAACGCTGGAGTCTGCAAAACTCCCATGCGCGGGTTCAATTCCCGCCCAGGCCTCAAATTTATTCCTTTCCTAAAAGTAGCTCGTCGATTTTTTGACGATTCTTTTCTCCTTTGTCTATCATTACATCCAAGTAGGGGATGCGACGAACTCTAATATTTTTCATTAAGTATTCACGCATTTCTCCTAGATTTCTTTTTACAAACCATAGTGACGAGTCTTCTTTTTCTGCAGGCAGCACACTTATGTACAAGATAGCGTTTGCCTCGTCGTCTGATAGATGTGCCCCTGTGATAGATATGAGTGCATCGCGGTTGCTCTCACGCTCAAGAAATAGCGCGCCATAGCGTTTGATTTCTTCTAGTAGTCTATCGTGGTGAGATGTATTCATATGTTTATTTGTAAGTGGTTATAAAAGATTCCAAGACATCACCTGCTGCGATCTCACTTTTAGATTCGATTAGTATTCCACATTCTGATTCTGCCAAGACCTCCCGAGCTTTTACTTTCCCGTGTTCTATACCGATTATTTTCCCTCGTCCTATTTCAAAGTCTCGTCTAAGTATGCGCACTGTTCCATCAGAGACTATTTTGCCTTCAGTTACTTTTCCACCAACCACCTGACGTTCCTTTGTGGCACTGAAAAATTTTATAATTTTTACACGTCCTGTAACTTCTTCGATATTTTTTCTAGGCTTACGTTCCTCCATGAGTTCTTTTACAAAGTCACTCATTTTGTATATAACATCAAATATTTGTATTGTGACTCCCGCACGTTCGTTTGCGTCGCGCGCTCGAGTATCTAGCTTAGTATTGAATCCTAGTATTACGGCTTCTTTGTCAGATTGAGCAAGCTTGATATCGTTTTCATTTATAAGTCCCACATCGTTTGCCAAAATTTTGAATTTTACGCAGTCATTCTCAAGTTTCTTGATTTCTTTCAATACTGCTTCACCTACACCAGCTACATCTGCTTTTATAATTACCGGGATAACTTTTAGATCTTCTGTAGAACATAGAGATTCATTTTTGGTTACTTTGCTTTGGCTGTGTTCTTTGTTTTCTAGTATTGTCTTTTCCGCATCTTTTTTTGAAGAGAAAGAAACAAATGTACCACCTGAGGTTGGAAGTTTTGTAAATCCAGTAATACGTACAGGAGTAGAAATACCCGCTTCTTTTATAGTCTTACCTCTAAAATCTTCAAATATTCGGACAGGTGCAGATGAGTCATCTATAACAACAGTGTCACCTGAGCGAAGAGTTCCATTCTTTACGATTAAAGTAGCAGATATGCCACGCTTTTGATCGAGGTGTGATTCTATGACTACGCCACTTGCAGGGAGGCTTATGTCACCAGTAAGTTCTTTCATTTCTGCTACTAGTAGTATTACATCTAAAAGTTCTCCTATACCAGCACCTGACTTTGCAGAGACGAGAGCAAAGGGAATATCTCCACCGTATCCTTCTAGATAGATTCCTTTTTCTGCTAGATCAAGTTTTACTTTTTCTGGGTTGGCGTTTGGCTTGTCGATTTTGTTGATAGCGACTACAAAAGGTACGTTACCTTCGACGATTGTATTCCAAGCTTCGATAGTCTGAGCTTTTACACTGTCTTCAGCTGATACTACGAGTATTGCGATATCTGCTGCCACTGCACCACGCTCACGCATGTGTGAAAAAGCTTCGTGTCCTGGAGTGTCGAGGAATGTAATTTTCTTGTCCTCGCCAGTGTCACTTTTGTGATCAACTACATATGCTGAAATATGCTGAGTGATTCCACCAGCTTCTCCGTCCACGATATTGGTCTTTCGAATATAGTCTAGGAGAGTAGACTTACCGTGGTCGATATGTCCCATTACGACAACAACAGGTGGTCGTGGGATTATGTTAGTTTTTTCTTTCATATTTTTTTATCTGATTTTTTTTCGCGCATTTTCAAGCACTGTTGCTTCTTCTTCTGTAATGTCTTGGTTTGCAACACCTGCCTTTATATCTTTTGCGAACACACTCATACGATCACGAGCGTATAGACTTGAGAATATAACTCCATCGTTTTCTTCATTTAAAAATGCAACAGCAAAACTTTGATTGCTACCTGCATCTTTGAACGGATTGAAACGGATCAAGTCTGTGCCTCGGATTGATTGCTTCAATTTATCCTCGTGAACTTTAGTTGTGTCCTCTATCTTTTTTAGACTTACTTCGAGTTCGCGCACTTCTTTGATTAGGTCGTTCATAAACACCTCTAGGTTGACAGCATTCTTTCCACGCCAGAATTTTCTTAGACGCTTTTCTGTACGAATATTCCATACAAGGAGTATAATTACAAGTAGTGCGAGCAAGATTATTATGATAGTGTTTATGTCCATAGAGATTAGGATTATATACTAAAAAACCATGTTTAGCAAAGGCATTTTTAATTTTTCAAACAAAAAAAATACACGTAAAAATCGTGTGTATCTTGACTATGCATCCAGAGCTCCAGTGGACAGAGATGTATTAGAAGAGATGACTCGAGCATATAGGACACTTTCAGGCAATCCGAATGCATTGTATGAGGAAGGGGTAGTGGCTCGTGATGCAATCGATCGATCTCGAGATGCTATCGCTTCTGTTTTAAATGCGCACAAGAATGAAATAATTTTTACAAGCGGAGGAACCGAGAGTGATAACTTGGCAATACTTGGAACACTCAAAAAATTCAAAGAAAATAATCCTGGCTTGCGAGCGCACGTACTTGTGAGTGCGGTTGAGCATTCCGCGATTTTTAATCTACTAGAAGATTGCGAAAAAGAATATGTAGACATAGAAATCATACCTGTAGATAAAAATGGGATAGTAGACTTACAGGTTTTTTCCAAGATGCTTCGTACGGATACAGTGATCGTATCTGTAATGTTAGCAAACAATGAAATCGGAGTCATAGAACCTGTATCAGAAATTGCAAAGATTATTCGTAAATTTAAAAAAGATTTTAAATCTGAATCTGATGATACATATCCGCTACTACACACAGATGCAGTGCAAGCCTTGAATTATTGTCCGCTTAATGCGGCCAAACTCGGAGTAGACTTGATGTCTATCGCTAGTGGAAAGATATATGGTCCATATGGCATAGGGGTATTGTATGTTAGACGAGGCACTCCGATTGGGAATATGCTTGTAGGAGGAGATCAGGAATACGGCTTGCGTCCAGGTACAGAAAACACTCCGAGCATAGTGGGGTTTGCAAGCGCTGTCACGAAAGCAGATTCTATGCGTCAATATGAAGTAGAGAGAGTGTTGAAATTACAAAAATATTTATTTGATGAATTACCAAGATACTGGCCAGAGAGTGTAATCAATGGATCTATTACAGAAAGACTTCCAAACAACATACATTTTAGTGTTCCGAATTTTTCAAGTGAGCTTTTAGTGATAGAGCTTGATGCACTGGGTATCTCTGTGTCTTCAAAAAGTGCCTGTAAAAGTACAGATGCCGAAGTTTCGCATGTACTTCGCGCACTTGGATCAAGAGAAAATACTACTGGAGATATCCGTGTTACATTGGGACGTTACACTACAAAAAAAGATCTATCTAGATTTTTAGATGGACTTAAAAAGATTAGAATAAAATACAATCTGGGCAAAAAATAAGTTATTTTAAAAGATTTAGAATTGTGCTAAAGTACAGAAGTAAGTCGTTATATTATTAACACTATTTAAACTAATACCATGCCTCCATTTGGAAATTTCACAACTAAAGCAAAGGAAGCATTGAAGCGAGCCCACGAGCTCGCTATTGAACGTGGACAGAATCATGTGAATACTATGCATCTACTCGGAGCGCTAGTTTTACAAGAAGAATCCATGGTCATATCAATACTAGATCGACTAGAAGTTGATACTGTACTTTTAACTGATTCAATACTTGAATCAATCGAAGCTCCTGAAACAAAGAGCACGATGTCTCCGTCGTATCAGATATATCTGACTCCTGATCTTGCACAAGTAATCGAAAGTTCAGGCAAGATAGCTCAATATTTGAAAGATGATTTTATTTCCACAGAGCACTTACTCGTATCTATACTTGAGGTTCCATCTGAGGCTCGTGAGCTTATATCAAAATTTAGAATTACAAAAGATCAGATATTGAAAGTGCTCGAAGAATTTCGTTCAAATAACATAAAAGATGTTGAGATGCCGAAAAAATTCCGAGTGCTCACAAAATACACTCGCAATCTTACAAAACTTGCTCGTGAAGACAAGCTCGATCCTGTGATAGGTCGTGATACAGAAATCATGCGTATCATGCAGATACTTTCTCGTCGTACAAAAAACAATCCGATACTTATCGGAGAACCTGGCACTGGTAAAACTGCAGTCGTAGAAGGATTGGCGCAACGCATAGCAAAGAGTGATGTAACTGAATCTCTAAAAGACAAAGAGCTTGTACTGCTCGATTTAGGCTCACTTGTTGCTGGTACAAAATACCGAGGTGAATTTGAAGAACGCTTGAAAGCGATAATGAAAGAAATCGAACGTGCAGACGGAAAGATAATTCTATTTATCGATGAGATACATACGATAGTAGGAGCTGGAGCAAGTGAAGGTGCGATGGACGCAGCGAACCTACTCAAGCCAGCACTTGCGCGTGGGGAACTACGAGCAATCGGTGCAACAACTCTAAAGGAATACCAAAAACATATTGAAAAGGATCCTGCGCTCGCACGAAGATTTCAACCTGTGTATGTAGATGAACCGACTCCAGAAGATGCTATAGCAATACTTCGAGGACTCAAGGAAAAATACGAGGTGTATCATGGTGTGCGCATAACTGACGACGCGATTATCGCAGCGGTAAATTTGTCGACTCGCTATATCACAAATCGTTTTCTACCAGACAAAGCTATAGACTTGATAGACGAAGCTTCCTCAGCTTTGCGTATAGCGCTAGAAAATAAACCTCCAGTACTCGAAGATGCACATAGAAAAATCATGCGATTTGAAATAGAAAAAGAAGCTCTAAAAAAAGAGGTTAGTATCCACGCAAGTAAAGAGACAAAAGATAGAATAAAAGCCATCGACAAAGAGATTGCAAACTTAAAAGAAAAAACTCGCGAGCTCGAACTCAAGTGGCAAAATGAAAAAGAAATCGTAAGTGAAATACGTTCTATCAAAAAAGAACTCGAGTCACTTCGCAGTGAAGCTGACGGTGCAGAGCAGAGAGCGGACTTGGGGCGGGCAGCGGAGATTCGATATGGGAAAATTCCAGAGCTCAACAAAGAACTTGATACAAAATTAACACGTCTAAAAAAATTACAGAAATCTCGTCGCATCTTAAAAGAAGAAATTATTGCAGAAGATATTGCAGAAGTAGTATCACGTTGGACAGGTATACCACTTGTAAAAATGATGGAAGAGGAGCGTGCAAAGCTTGCTCGTATGGAAGAGGAGCTCACAAAGCGTGTAGTTGGTCAGAATGATGCGATAAAGAGAATTTCAGATGTTATACGCCGTTCACGTACTGGTATTGCAGATCCGAATCGACCTATAGGCTCATTTATATTCCTCGGTCCTACTGGAGTTGGTAAAACTGAGCTTACAAAGGCCCTAGCACAGTTTATGTTCAATGATGACAGAGCTCTCATTCGAGTGGATATGAGTGAATATATGGAACGTCACAGTGTGTCTAAGCTCCTAGGTTCACCGCCAGGTTATGTTGGTTACGATGAGTCAGGGCAGCTTACAGAAGCTGTTCGTCACCGACCGTATTCAGTAGTACTTTTCGATGAGATTGAAAAAGCTCACCCAGAAGTATTCAATGTACTCTTGTCAGTGCTCGACGAAGGACGTCTGACTGATGCAAAAGGTAGAGTGATAAACTTTAAAAACACTGTAATCATACTGACTTCAAATATCGGCTCAAGCTTTATAGATAAGATGGAATCTATGGGATTCTCGATGAATGACAAGAAGAGTGAATATGCTATCACCAAAGAAAAAGTTCTCGAATCAATGAAAGACTTTTTCCGTCCAGAATTCTTGAACCGTCTAGATGAGATAATCGTCTTCGATGTACTGACTCCAAAAGTAATCAGAGAGATTGTGGAGATACGTGTCGGAGTCGTGAAAGATAGATTGAAAGAAAAAGAAATTACTCTGGAGCTCACAGATGAAGCACTGGATCTACTGGGCAAGGAAGGTTACGACCCACACTTTGGTGCGCGACCACTCAATCGTTTGATTCAGACTAAAATCCTAAATCCGATCGCGATGTACTTGATACAGAATTCTGTAGGAAAAGGGGATACTGTAGTTGTAACTGTAGCGAATAATGAACTTGTGATTGAAACCAAGAAGCCGAGAGGAAAAGTGAAAAGTAATATAAAAACTAGAACTACAAGATCGGCGAAATAAAAAAATAACCTCCAGAGGAGGTTATTTTTTTATTTTTGTACTTAAATACATATTGAGATTTGTATGATATACTCCAGAAAATAATTCTATGAAAAAAACAATACCAGTATTGATTTCCGATATTATAAACGGACTTCCGGAGGGAATGGAAAATTTGGGAACTTCAATCGAAGATTCTTATATCCATATTTCATCACTTTCAGATAATTGGGATGATGAAGGAGCTGTCGCACCAGATGCAGAAACGTTGATTGCTACTTTCACCTTTCTTTCAAAAGTTGCTCTGTTCGTACATAGAAAAACAAAGAAAGTTATTTCTTTTCCAGACGTACATCCTTTTTCAGATGGAAGTATAGACCTTTATTGGAAGACAATGGATCTGGATTTATTAATAAATATTGAAAATGATTCTCCGTACGCGTTTACATATTGTGGACAGTCCAAGTCGGCAGGTAAGGTGGTAGTAGATGTACAAGGCGGTGGGTCGATTGATAATTTAGAAAGAGAAGACTTTATGAATATTTTCATGTAAATTCTTTTAATTATAAAATCCCTGAGATAAGGGATTTTTTTATTTAAGCACTCGTTCCACTCGTCTTGTTTACCGCTTTCGTTTTTCAAATCCTGCACGCGAGATAAACTGATGCCTCGTTCCGACGCACAATAAAAAAATCCCAAGTATTTGGGATTTTTTTATTGTGCGTCGGGCAGGATTTGAACCTGCGTAGCCCGAAGGCGACAGATTTACAGTCTGTTGTAATTGACCACTCTACCACCGACGCATAATTTAGAACAAAGTTATTATACTCAAAATATGAAAATTGTCTAACTAGATAAAAAAATAATCCCCCGCAGAGTGCGGGGAATATGAGTTTATGGAGATTAGAGTTATAAATCTCCGAGTTGTTTTTTTACGCCATTTGTTACAAAATCGCCGACTGTGGCCCGATGCTTGGCGTTGTCCACCAGTTTCACCGCGGCTTGGTCTGATCCACCTTTAGCAATCGCAATCTCTCGACGAGTCATACCCATCATTGGGTTTGACTTGAGTTTTTTTGCGATTTCGCGGGCTTTGTTTTCTTCCTCCTCAGTTAGCAATGATTCGGCTTCTGTGCCAATAAGACCTTTTAAGCGACCGTATTCATTGGTCGGGGGAAGGATCCCCATACTTAAAGTTTTTTTCCATACCAAGTACTTAAAGTCCTTTGTTACAAAAAAGCACACGCCATGGAAATTCACAAAGAAATTTCCAGATTGAGTTAACAATTTTTTGCCAGGGTTTTTAAACACCTGTTTTCCAATATTCAATTTTTTTTCCATTTGTCTTTACGTTTGCTAGTATTATAGCATATACAATACAAAAAGTCAAATAGTATTAAATCCCGGTATTATTGGTATAATTCGTCTGTAGATTATTACTTAATCAGATAAACATATGGCATTTGATGGAGAACTTAAAATACGAAGTGGTTCAAACTATGAGCGTGCTTTAAAAGAGCTTCAGGAGGGAGAAAGTACGCTAGATTACAAAGAGAAAGATGGTCGTTATTTTGCCTATGGCCGAGAATTGACCAAGGAAGAATATGATAAATTTCTCGAAAAGGTAAATATGGCCTTGGATATAAAGATAGAAGCTAAAAAGCAGGATCTAGAACAGGCTGCCTAAGCCCGGACTTGCTTCACTAACAGCAATATGTTACATTCTTACTACTTATGGCACAAGATAAACTGATTAAAATCGTACACAAACCTACTGGAGAGGTGTATTGGACTCGCAAAAACAAGAAATTGGTGACTCGTAAAATCGAGCTCAAGAAATACTCTCGAAAGCTCCGAAAACAAGTAGTTTTCAAAGAAGCAAAGAAGTAAGAAAAAACCCCACAGATGCGGGGTTTTTTCTTTGACAAAAGATAAATTTTGTGCTAAAATAGACTCAGACAAAATTTAAAAACATGAAGAGAATAAATACAGGCATTCAATACGGCTTAGCGGTCATTGGCAAAGGTATCGGAGGAACTTCGATAATAAATGTATTTGCAAATTACACAAATGTTGAAAATATTATAATTTTCGACAAAGAAAAAGGAACTGCAAAAGGCAATTCCCACCCATCCCAGAATTCTCAAACGCTCCACACGGGAGATATTGAGACAAACTACTCTTACGGCAGGTCTGTAATTGTAGAAGCAGAGACGAGTGTAACTGCGAAACATCTAGAGCTTTTTGCACCAGAGGCGTATCGTTTAGATCAAAAGATGGTTATCGGTGTAGGTGAGGAAGAGGTTAAGCTTTTAACAGAACGCTTCGCTTCTATAAAACATCTCTACCCGAAGCTCCGATTGATCGGAAGAGAGGAAATAGAAATCCTCGAGCCCAACGTTATAAAGGGAAGAGATCCGAAAATTCCAATCTGTGCCCTGCAGACTATTGGTTACACTGTGAATTTTCAAAAGCTTGCAATGTCGCTTTTAGCTCAAGCCAAAAAGACTGGTAAAAATATAAAAGTTTGCACTGGTGTTTTTGTGGAGAAAATTTACAAAATTGAGGGTGGCTATAAAATAGTAACTGCTCAAGGTAGTTATACTGCCAAAAAGTTGATAGTTATGGCTGCTGGTCGCAGTCTACTATTTGCAAAACAGTTAGGTTACGGTAATCATTTAGGTTTACTGCCCGTAGCTGGAAACTTTTATTTTGCAAAGGAATTGTACTTACTAAATGGCAAAGTATATACAGTACAGAATCCAAAATTGCCATTTGCAGCAGTGCATGGCGACGTTGAAATCGGAGACGAATCTATTACAAGGTTTGGTCCTACGGCAAAAGTATTGCCTGTACTAGAAAGACGTAAGGGGTTGAATAGTTTCTTTGCCTTTCTGAAAACTTCTGTATGGACAGTGAAAGGGGTTTTGAGTCTGTTCAAAGTTATCTCTGACAAGACTTTGTTCTTGTATGTGATAAAGAACATGCTTTATGATATTCCATATTTGGGAAAGTATTTATTTTTGTTGCAGGCAAGGAAAGTTGTTCCAAGCCTAAAATACAATTCTATCTACAAAGCAAAGAAAACCGGTGGTATGCGGCATCAGTTGCTCGACACTAGAACAGGCAAGATGGAGATGGAGAAAACGGAGATAATAGACAGAGATGTTATCTTCAATATCTCACATTCTCCGGGTGCATCAGTAGATTTCAAAAAAGCATATGACTATGCCAAATTGATCACAGAAGCTTCGAATGGAGAATTTACATTCGATCAAGAAGCCTGGGATGCAATATATGCGAAAAAAGAAATCAAAAAAGAAGAATTGGTTTCATAAATTTAAAAAGCTCGGATTAATTCTGAGCTTTTCTTTTTGCTCGAGGATGCAATCTGGTGTATACTCAGCCAATAAATAAGGGCCTATAGTTCAGTGGTAGAATTTCGGTCTCCAAAACCGACGACAGAGGTTCGAATCCTCTTGGGCCCGCAGAATCGTGATAGCACGAGATATGTTGTTTAAATGCATGTCGTACTAGCACAAATTAGAAATAAGAAGATAGCAAAAAACACGAAATTAATTTCGTGTTTTTTTGTTTATAAATTAGTTATTTAATCGACTCTTTGATTTTTTTTGCTAAAATTTGACTGTAACTTTTATTCTCTCCACCAACGACTTCGTCTTTCCCTACACTCTTTTGGTCTAGGTCTGTGCTAAAAAATTGTTCCGCAACCTGCAAAGCCAATTCTGCATCGGCTTGTGAGCCACCGTGCATAACAATCTGATCATTTAATCTAACACCTTGCTCTGATAAATCTTGGAAAATTTTGATATCGCCGTTGTATTTTGCGTCACGAAGAGCTGTCATAAATTGCGTAAATCTTTCAGGGGTTAAAGTATTTAGGTCTTTCACAGAAACATATGACTTATAAGTTTCGCTACTCTTTTCTCCTGTTCCATTATTGATTCCAAAAAACAACCAAGAATTGGAATCCTTTGTTCCTTGTCGCACTCTTATATTTTCGGAAAGAAAGCGGTTTTCTTGCCCAGCCTTTTGTTGTATCTCATAACAAAATTTTGCAAAAGCTTTTTCTGATTCTTCTTTGATTTGTGCTTTTTTTTCTCTATTTGTTAAAACAATTTCTTCAACAGAAGTACCCATGCGCTGCCACGGGGCAACCCTCAATTGATCATCATCAATAGCTAACGAGTTTTGTATTGCAAAATCGACATATTCTTCTCTGGAAATTTTTGATAAATCTACACCTTGCTGTTTTGCAATTTTTGCCAATTCATAGCTAGCAGTCCATCCATGTAGCTTTTTCCTTTCTTCAATACTCAATGCCGGTAATTTTTCTTGCTTAGAAACAGCGGGCAGTTTTTCTTGATTTTCCATAGTTTCAACTGATTTAGTCACTCCTAGCTGTTCTCTTAATTCTGCAATCTTTTGCTGATCAGATTGATGTCTTTCTTCTTTTCCTTTCTCCGCAGATTCTTTTTCTCTCAATACAGCAAGCGCTCTTGCTTTCTTTTCTTTTAATTCTTTCGTTTTCTCTTGATCGACGTATTCAGGAAATGTCCAAATAAAATCAAGAGTTTCAGAATCTAAACCTCGGTATTGTGCAGGAATTTCACTTATCTCTTGCTCTGGTTTTTCTTCTGATGTTTCGTTTAGTCTTTTTTCAATACCCGATTTAAAGGATTCTGGTAGACCTTGAAAAATCGAATCCTTAGATTCTCCCTTTTTAATACGATTAACGTATTCCTCAATTTTTTGCTCCGCACCCAGTAAGGAGTTTTTATTGTCCAAGGATTCCATAAAGTATTTTTACTTTACCATTTTTTGATCTATTTTTCAAGAGTAATTTCTTTGTTACTCAAAACTATCCTACTCTTCAAACACCCCAGCAATTCTCTTTTCTCAATATCACTTCCTTCCTTTAATACATATCTAGCATATCCTCGAATATCAATATTTGATATTTTGGGTTTTTCCTTAGTTCCTAAGAAGAAATTTTGTAGGTTTGTAAATTTTTCAACATCAGCTTTTATCTTTTCTTTAATTTGAATCTCATTAATATTTATTTTTTCAATTAATTCTTCAAATTGTTTGAGTATTTCTTTTTCTTCGGTATAGCCACATTTACAATCAGCTTTCTGAGATTTTGTACATCCGTAATATACATATCTATGAACATTCCCATTCTTCTGTTTTTTGAATTTTTCATCGGCTGTAATACTTGAACCACATAATCCACAGGTCATCATTTTAGTAAAGGCAAACTCTTTGTTTTCTACACGGAGGACTTGGCTTCGTATTTGTACTTGAACTTGATCATATAGCTCTTTGGTAATAAGTGGCTCATGTTTACCAGTGTACCAATTACCACTTTTCCTTGGATATTCAAAGATTCCATGATAAAAGTGATTTCCCAATATTTTGTATATATTACCTAGACTTAGATGCTTCTTCCCATAAGCAGTTCTAAAGTTTAAATCAAACCTTAGCCAGTTATATACCTTTCTTCCACTCCAATGCTCATAGGCTACTTTTTCAAACATTTTCTTGATTATGGGTGCTCGTTCTGGATCAACTAATGTCTCACACTTCCTATCCATTCTTTTCTCTTTTAAGTATCCAGTTGGTGCAGGGGCAGGCCATAGTCCCATCTCTACTCTAGTTCTTAACCCTCGTTTTACATTTACACTTTTGTTATCATTCTCTAGTTTTGCTTGAGAACATAAAATCATTAGTAGAAATTTTTCATTTGGTGAGTTCTTAAAATGTTGTCCGTAAGTGCGAATCTCTAATAGTAACTTCTGGTCCATTAAGTCGACAACACTCCCTAAGTCGCCAGCGTTTCTACTTAATCTATCTGGTGCCCAAGTAAGTATTCCATTAAATCTCCCTCGCCTGATATCTTCCAGTATTTCTTTGTATACTGGTCGTTGCCCTGATTCTTTTGCTGAATGCGATTCTCGCCTTATCTCTACAATTTCCAAGTTTTCTCTTTCTGCTAATTCAAGCATTTCTTTAATCTGTGAATCAATTGAAAGAACCTGCCGTTCTTCTGATTCAGTAGATTTACGAGCATACAGTACATATCTAATCTTTTGTATTGGTGCTAATATCTCTTTATTAATCCTAGCTGTTGTATATGTTTCCATATACCAATGGTGTCAGAGAAAGAGGGTTTTGCTAAGTCTATGCAGAACTAGGGATTCGTCGCATAGTCGTACCCAAAATAGTGACATTTATGTGTAACTTTATATGTCGAAGTAGTGTCACTTTTGTCACTTTTTGGTTCGCACGAGGAGCGTCGTTGTGATAATATGGAAGATATCCCCAAAGCCCTACAGGTCTTATTACTGAAAGGTTCTAACACGAGGATCTCCGCTATAAATATATTTTAAATACTAAAATATCCTAAATGTTTAAGTTTAAAGAAATAACTAATGACGTTCATTTTTTGAAAGAATCTTCAAAAATTATTAGAGAGTATTCTTGGGGTTTGGATTATCCGGTTGATCCGCTATATGAACTTAAAGGGTCTGATTTTGTTATTGGTTGCTTTGATGATGATAAACTAATTGGATTAGCATCACTTAATCGAATTGCAAGTCCTGACAAGATAGACAACGGATTTATTTGGTTTGCCAACTCTGTGATTGTTCCTGGTTACCGTGAGAATGGAATATATACCGAATTTTACAATCGACGTGCTCGGTATATTAAAGACAGTAAAGAATCTATTGTATTTACATGTACAGACAATCCTATTGTTGAGAGGTTTTTAAAGAAAAGAGGTTGGGTTGTTCGACGTATAACAAAAGATGAGTCAGGAGGTGAATGTAAAGTTTTCGAGATTAATCCAGATATATTGCTTAATTTTTCTTAAACCAAGTTCTCTGGCGTTTTGCATATTGCCAGATCGCGGTTTCGAGCTCGGAGATCATTTGTTTTTTTGAAATTTTACCCTGCAAATACATAGCGGTATAACGACACTCAAGACCTAGTTCGTTCATACGTTTCCAAGACACTCCAGAATCATGGAGTTTTTTTGCTTCACGGAGCATGCCGAGCTTTACGCGCTCGAGTAGGCGAGTATGAATATTCTTTTTCAATAATTCATCGGGTAGATCTATATAAAAATCAAACACTTCATATTTTGGCTTTGATTGGATTTTTGGGACAGAGCCGATTGATTTTGCGATTTCTATAGCGCGAACAAGACGCACTCTGTTTTTTGTATCTATAGTTTTGAATCTTTTTGAATCAAGTTTCTTGAGGGTTTCGCAAAGTTTCTCGGTGGAATATTTTTCAAGTTTTTTGCGGAGCTCTGTGTTCGATGGAACTTCAGGTAAAATAATTCCTTTTGTAACTGCGTCTATATAGAATCCGGTTCCTCCGACAAGTATTGGTAGATTGCCACGCTCGTGTATTTTATCGATTGCACGTTCGGCATCTTTTTTGAAATCTGAAACTGAATAAACTTTTTTTGGATTCACAAACGAGAGTATGTGGTGGGGTATTGCACCCATCTCTTTTTTTGTAACTTTACCCGAAAGTAAATCAAGTCCACGATATACCTGTCTAGAATCAGCAGAGACTACCTCAGAAGTGATACTGTGCTTTTTTAGATACTTGGCTAAAGCAATACTAGCCCCAGTTTTTCCTGAAGATGTTGGACCTGATATAGAGATTATAGGGAGTTTTTTTGGCACACATTGATATTACGCAATGATTCATAAAGAATCAAATACCGTCTACCTAGGGTTGACTGAGTGAATATAAAAGTGTAGTTTTATAAAAAAAGTATTATATACGAAAAATTGAAGAAAGATTTCTTTGAAGGTAAAAGCCTCAAAATATTGCTTAGTGAGCTTACTAGCCCAAGCCGAAGTATGGACGACAAGAGACACATCATGTCTTATATAGAAGATCGGTATGTTAGTATTGCTGATAATTTTGATCAAGCAAAAATAAAACTTGAGCAAGAAGGTCTGCCAAAAGACTCTCAGCAAAAGATATTAGCTGTCAGAAAAACAGCTAGGGATATGGCAACCGAATTAATAAACTTTGATTCTATAAATGGAATCGCAGATATCGACAAGATATTCAACCAACAAATGGAAGAACACAGGGATGTTGTAGAAGTCTGATTTTTGAAGCTAAAATTGAGTAGGTTAAAAATGCTTGACAGGAGTATAGTGATATGCTATACTACCCAAGTACTAAATACAGCACATGCCATATAACGTAGGAATTTTCAGGTTCTACGCGCTGGCCATTCAGCTGTTGTTCATTTTTAAAGGGGTAAGGCGTTGCACTTATTGCTACAGCCGAAACCCATTGCGCCGGATACTACACTCGATGCAAAGAACAACATCTGGTTGAGTTCCATCGATTTAACCTGAATAGACAGCGATTCCCCGTACATAGCCCTCTGTAAAAAGAGACATTGTGTACGGGGATTTTTTTATTTGACATACAACAAGGTAGTCGCTATAGTTTAATTAAACAAATAGTATCTTATGGGAAGACGAACATTATCCCCGGAGTTTTTTCAAAAAAGAAACTACGAAGATTTATTGATGTATTTGACAGAGTCCATCCATACTCAGGATGAAAAAGATCAGGTTATAGAATATCTAAGTATGAATTTCAAAAAAGATAACAATCTGCTTGATCCTCTAAATCTTGTTCCAAGTCCGCATGAATCAATCAATAATTTTGGCTGGCCAGAGAGATATGGTTCTAAAACAAAATTGATGGATATAATTCAAGATTTAGTTTCTGGACAATTGGACAAGGAAGATAACGTACAGGTCTATAATTTCTTTTACAGGAACTTTAAAACATCAACTGAAATTTTAGATGATATTTATACCAAAATAGAATCTTCGTTGCTTCCTAAAGATGAGGAAGATAAGAAAAAATTTGCAGTATTAATGGCTTTGTCGCTTGCGCAGAAGCTTACAAATGCTGTTCAAGAAGGAACAATGAATTCAGATTTGAATATCAAGTTTTTATCTAATCAAATATTAGATGAATTTATTGAATTTGAAAAAATTAGACAAAGGTTAAGATCAAAAATAAAATAGAAAAACACCTCAGGATTGAGGTGTTTTATTTTTGTGCCCAGGGAGACTCGGTCATAGATAATTTTCTGCTGAAAATTTATACGACCCTGCCTCGCATCGGCATGCTTCGGCTTTCGAATCTCTCCAACAATAACAAAAAACAACCTGAAGGTTGATTTTTGTTATTGTGCCCAGGGAGAGACTCGAACTCTCACAATGTTGCCATCGAGGGATTTTGAGTCCCTTGCGTCTACCATTCCGCCACCTGGGCAATTTCAAAAATATACTTCGTATTTTTGATATGTCTCACAATCACTGCCCAGGTGTCGGCCTCCTCGTTTCACTCGGATATAAAGCAAAGCAGTTTGCTTTATATCCACCTGGGCAGGTGTGTCTTACTTTATATCACATTTTACTAACATAATATAGATTGTTTAAGACAGCAACTTTGTTACAATGTTGATTATGCAAGGACGATTTGAGAATTCTATATTTTTTGTAGATGTAGATAAAATACAACCGAACCCATATCAACCACGACGAGAGTTCGAAGAAGGTCCATTACAAGATCTTTCTTCTTCAATTCGTCAGTACGGAGTGCTGCAACCGCTTGTAGTCTCTCGTGTAGAGAATATAACCGAGGATGGCGGTATGGTCACATACTATGAGCTCATAGCTGGTGAGCGACGTCTGCGCGCTTCGAAGCTTGCGGGTTTGCCACAAGTTCCAGTAATAATCCGTACAGGAGATGACTCGATGGCAAAGCTTGAGCTTGCGATAATTGAGAACCTACAACGTGAAGATTTGAACGCTGTAGATCGAGCGCGGGCATTCTTGAAACTTCAAGATGAATTCAAATTTACTCATGCACAAATCGGTACGAAAGTTGGCAAGAGTCGTGAATATGTTTCAAACACAATGCGCCTACTCGCACTTCCGCAAGAGATGTTGGACGCACTTTCTGGTGGGAAAATCACAGAAGGTCATACTCGCGCACTGCTCATGCTCTCAGATAGGGGTGAAGAGCAGATGGTTTTGTTCAAAGAAATTTTATACAAAAAAATCAATGTTCGTGATGCAGAAAAATATGCTCGTAGAATCGCTGTAGATAGAATCCGTAACAAAGAGTACATACCTGATCCAGACATAATAGAAATGGAGTCTAAACTTACTGATGCACTAGGAACACGTGTACATATAGAGAGAAAAGAAAATGGTGGTTCTATAACCATAGACTTCTTTACAAATGATGACCTGGCAACGATCCTATCATTAATCAAAGATAGAGAAGGGGAGATCAAGCCGACAATGCTCGATAACTTTATCGCCCAAAATGAAGTCGTAGAAAATATTGAAAATACAGATACTGTAACAATACTCCCGGGTTTTATAGAAAAGATAGAAGCAGAGATTAATGAAGCGGAAGTAGAAGCTGAGAAGGAAAAAGAAGATGATTCTGATTTGTATAATATTCAGAATTTCTCAATTTAAATAAACTTTTGGTTGTCGTGGCTTCTACTATATTGCTTGTTGTTTAAAGTTTGGTTTCTAGAAAACCTTTCTTTTATCCACGACTTTTAAAAAGCACACATAAAATCCTGCTGGATTTTTGCTCTGCTCGTGCCGCCGCACTACGCAAGGCTTTTTAGAAAGTGTGGATTTTATTATTTATGAATTCTGAATTCAAAATACAAAGATCCCCACTATTTAAAAGACTAGTGAGCGCGACGGCGCGAAACTCGAGGAATTTTTCACCAGAAAAATATCCGTACTTTTAAATAGTGGGGATGAAAAAGATTTTTCTAGAAACTAGACTCTAGATAAACTATCTACAATATAGAAATTACATAATTTATTTTCCCCCAAAAGAAAGGAATTTGGAGAGGAGACTGTTTTCACGTAAATACTTTTGAATTCTATGGCGAGCTAGAGTGGTCTTTGCATAATCGAGCCATTTACTAGAAGGATTTATATCTTTCTTGGTCGTAACTTCTACTATGTCCCCACTACGTAGCTTTGTGCTAATCGATACGAATTTATTATTTATTTTCGCGCCAGCTATGTGGTCTCCAATGTCACTATGTATCGCATAAGCAAAGTCTATTGCACAAGAATCTTCAGGTAGATCTATAACATCTCCTTTTGGAGTGAATATAAATACTCTATCTTTGAAGAAATCACTTTTTAATGTATCGAGAAAATTATCAGTACCAGATATGGTTTCTTCGGCGACGCGGAGCTCTTCTACCCATGGATACTGTAGGGCAATATTGTTTTTCTTTTTCTTGTTTAGATTTTCTTTGTATGCGAAATGAGCGGCGATACCGTATTCAGCCTGCTCATGCATGTCTTGTGTGCGGATTTGTATTTCTACTACACCACCAGTTCCGGTGAAGATAGTGGTATGTATACTCTTGTAGCCGTTTGGTTTTGGAGTGGCAACGTAGTCTTTTATACGTCCAGGCAGAGGCTTCCAGAGGCCGTGGATTATACCTAAGACTTGGTAGCATTGTTCTACATTTTCTACAATCACACGTACTGCGATAATATCGTAGACTTTGTCGATATCCATCTCGTATTTTTGCATTTTTTTGTATAGAGAATACAAGTGCTTTACTCTTTGTTCAACAGAAATATATTTCAAACCTTGCATCCTGAAACTTTTCTTTAGCGCACGCTCGACTTCTGTAAGATATTTTTCATTCACTTCTTTCTTTTCTCTGAGCAATTCTACAACTTGAGCGTATTCTTTTGGGTATGCATATGGGAATGCAGCATCCTCGAGTTCACCTTTGAGTTTACCCATACCGAGACGGTTTGCTAGTGGTGCATATATCTCAAGTGTTTCAAGTGCAATACGTTTCTGTTTGTCTGGTCGTACATGAGATAGGGTTTGAATATTGTGGAGTCTGTCTGCAAGCTTGATCACGATCACACGCAGGTCTTCTGCCATAGATACAAAGAATTTACGTAGATTCTCAACATTACGTTCAACTCCACGATACTTCAATTTTCCAAGTTTTGTAATTCCATGTACGAGGAACTGTATTTCTTTGCCAAAAACACTTTCTAGATTTTCCTCTGTTATCTCGGTATCCTCGACTGTGTCATGAAGTAGTCCTGAAGCCACTACAACGCTCGACATGCCGAGGTCAGCGAGGTTTATAGCAGTAGCATATACATGGTTGAAGTATGGTTCACCACTAGCGCGTTTCTGTGAGCTGTGAGCTTGTTCGGCAAATCCATATGCCTTTGTGACAAGGGCGATATCTTTCTCGCTTGGAGAGCGCATGTGTTTTATGAGTTCTTTTACGCTTGGCATATATAAACTATAGCCTATAAATATTTTTTTGACAAAAGTCGCTTTGGGTGGTAAATTTTTTAAAATTGTTATTTATGAATATATACATAGCCAGACATGGCGAAAATGAAGACAATGCAAAAGAAATATTGAACGGTCATCGTGACCTACCTCTTACAGATAAAGGCTATGAACAAGCAAGGATTCTTGCGGGTAAAATAAAAGAAACCCGGATTAAGTTCGATGCGGTCTACTCATCTCCACTTGAACGAGCATATGAAACAGGGAGAGTCATAACAAGAGTATTGCGTTTGATGAATCCAGCAATCCACCCTCTGTTGATTGAAAGAGATTTTGGAGTCATGACTGGACTTAAAGTTAGTCAAATTGAAGAAGTGTGCGGAAGTCGTATCATTAAAGCTGAGCATATTACATATTTTCTTGATCCACCTGAAGCTGAAACATTCCCGGATCTGATGAAGCGCGCAAGAGAATTATTGGATTTTTTAAACGAGACACATAGTGAAGATGAAAATATTTTGCTCACATGTCACGGAGATATCGGTAAAATGATATACGCAGAGTTCTATGGGCTCGACTGGAAAGATGTACTTGTAACTTTTCATTTCGGTAATTGCGACCTGCTTTTGGTTTCTAAAGATTCACCAAAAGAAAATGCGCACGTATTTGAATTCAAGAATATTTAACCAAAAAATCCCGCAATTGCAGGGTTTTAAATTTTGTGTTATGATATGAAAAAGCAAAAAAATGAAATCAACCAACACAATGTATATATTTAGGAATCAAAAAGGAGTTCTAGTATATATTTTTTCTGAAGATGAGAATGGATTGAAAAGATCATCATCTGAATTTGGGGATTATTACGATAATAATTCTAGAAAATTTTCTCCCATTACTAAAATTGAACATATTTCAACCGATAGAATGGCTAGGTATGATTTTGCTGCACGATTTCGTACATTTGAAAATATAAAGCAATATCAGCAAGATCTGACACCAATATCAAAAGAAGAAGTTTTGGAGGTTTATAGGAAAATAAAACTATATCCTCTCTTGAGAGGACTTGCAGAAACATGGCTTGATATAAAAATAGGAGCGAAAGATGGATTTACTTGTTAAAAAATTCCCGCAAATTGTGCGGGAATTTATTTTGTTTTATTTAATTTATCTGGACGATGGTTTAGCTCCACCTGCGCCTAGGCTTCGGCGAGACGAAGCATTTATTTTTTCTCGAGTTTATGGGGATTGTGATTTGGACAAGATTTATTACTACATCTCTCTGGTATGGTTTTGGTGCCTTCCATCATAAGGCTTCCGCACATGTCACAGATGCGTCCTGTTGGTTTTGCTTTGATCGCATTTTTACAATCTGGATAATTTGAACAAGAATAAAATATTCCAAATCTTCCTTTGCGTTCCATCATCTCACCTTTTTTGCATACTGGGCATTCTACACCAGTCATCTTTTTCTTGCGCTCCTCTTCATCTTCTTTTATGAACTTACATTTTGGATAACGTGAACAGGAGATAAACATTCCAAATCGTCCTTCGCGGATTACAAGCTTGCCACCACCAGACTTTGTAAGTTCTTTCGGTTTTCCATCTTTATCTACGCCACAGAGTGGGCACGGTTCGCCAATTTCTTTCGGTCCTTCCATGATCTTACCTTCGATAGTTCGGCCGCCCATACAGTTTGGAAAGTCGCTACAAGATAGGAACTTGCCATTTTTGCCTAACTTGATATACATTTCTTTTCCACACACAGGACAAGGGAACTCCTTTGGTCCGTCACCAAGATTTGTGATCTTATCGATCTTGTCTTTTGCTTTTACATCTTTTGTAAATGGTCCATAGAAATCTTTTAGGGTTTTTACGTATTCACGTTCTCCGTTTGCGATTTCGTCGAGCTTGTCTTCCATGTCTGCAGTAAATGTATCTGAGATGTAGTCCATAAAGTTTGCTTCAAGAAAACTTGAAACCACGTCGCCTGTGTCAGTAGGGAAAAGTGTGCGACCTTCTTTGGTGACATATCCGCGTTCCTCGATAGTGCGCATGATAGATGCGTATGTAGATGGTCGTCCGATACCACGAGCTTCGAGTTCTTTCACAAGACCAGCTTCAGTATATCTAGATGGGGGTTGTGTTTCTTTTTCTGTGCTACGCAGATCGACAAGTGCGAGTGTCTCTCCGATAGAAACTTTTGGTAGTTCCACATCTTCTCCACGGGCATCTGTGTCTACAGTGAGCCAGCCAGGAGAAATAACTCGTGATCCGTTTGCGGTAAAATCTGGGATATCACTATCTATGTTTGCAGTAATCTTTGTGCGTAGAACTTTCGCATCTACCATCTGTGATGAAACTGCTCTCTCCCAGATCAGACGATAAAGTTTTTGCTGTTCCTCGTTTGAACCTTCACGGATATTTTCAACATGAGTTGGACGGATAGCTTCGTGAGCTTCCTGAGCATTTTTGGATTTTGTTTTATATGTATGAGCTTCAGCGTATTCTTTGCCGTATTTTTTTACGATAAGTGCAAGTATTTGATCTTGAGCTTGCTTACTCAAGTTGGTTGAATCCGTACGCATATACGATATGTGTCCAGCTTCATAAAGTTTCTGTGCGACTTGCATAGTGCGAGATGGTGAAAATCCAAGTCTAGTTGAGGCGACTTGTTGGAGTGTTGAAGTAGTGAAAGGTGCACGAGCAGATCTTTTTTGTTCGGTTTCTTTTACATCTATAACTTTCCATGTTCCTTTTTTACCTTCTGTAAGAATTTTCTCTACGATTTTTTCGTCACGAGGTTCTTCTGTGCAAGACAGAGTTAGGGCGTCTTTTTTTGTAGTTTTAAAATCTCCATCTATGACCCAGAATTTCTCGGGTATAAATGCACGAATCTCACGTTCACGTTCCATGATAATACGAAGCGCAGGGGACTGTACTCTTCCAGCTGAAAGTCCATAACGGACTTTTTTCCAGATTAGTCCTGATAGATCATATCCAACGAGGCGGTCCAGTACTCGTCGTGCTTCCTGAGCTTTTACGAGTTTGTCGTCTATGTCGCGAGGGTGTTTGAGTGCCTCCTCGATTGCTTCTTTTGTGATTTCGTTGAATGCAACGCGCTTGATACCACTTTTAACTTTTTTGTCAGCATCTAGAATTTGTTTGATATGCCAAGATATCGCCTCGCCTTCGCGGTCCGGGTCAGTTGCGAGTACTATAGAATCTGCCTTGCGAGCGAGAGCCTGAAGTTCATTTATAACTTTTTCTTTGCCAATAGAATTTTCATAATGGGGAACAAACCCCGCTTCTATATCTATTGCTTTTTTGTTTGATTTTGGAAGATCACGAATATGTCCGACAGATGCACGCACGGTAAAAGCACCATCAAGATATTTCTCGATTGTTTTTGCTTTTGATGGGGATTCTACAATTAGAAGTTTCATATATTTATTGCTTATATATTAAACACATATAAGCATGTTGCTAAATTAGTACCACGCTTCAATTTTTTTAGCAAATATTATACCTTGAATAAAAAAATAAAAAGCAGGAATAATTCCTGCTTTAAAATATTATGTTACACCGTACCAGTGTTTTCCTTCCACAATCATTTTTAACGTTTCATCGGATATTTCTATGTTTCCAATTATTCCGTTTTCAGTAATATCTAATGCTCCTTCGACAATAACATGCTCATTTGAATCAAGTACTGGATCAAGGTACTCTGCACTAAAAATTATGCGGATAGGCTTTGCTTTTATAATTTTTTTGAAAGTAACATTTTTTAAAGTAATAACCCTTGTGAGGTTTTCCTTTAACTTATCTTTTATTTCTACGTTTAAAGATTTTAACGCAAGGATTTGTATTTTTTCCATGTTAAATTTATTTGTTTTTACATTACAGGTACTTTATGAATTTGTCAAACAAAAATCACACATATTGTGTGATTTAAAATTATGCTAATTTAAGAACTTTTTTGACTCTCATGTCGTATGAATAGAAGTCTTCATGTCCAATTCTTGACTCCAAGAAAAAGCTCAGTCTTTGCCAATAATCAGATACTTTTCCGTCGATATCTCCATTTTCTAGATATGCTAGCAAACTATCCAAACAATTCTTTCTTTGCTCGAGACTTATATCTGGCCATCCCTGGTCTTTCGAAAATTTGCGTTTCAGATCTATGTATTTAATAAATTCATTATCGGCAGCTTCTGCCAACACACGCTTTCTTTTTAATTTCTTGATTTTTGCAATACTTCCCTTTGTATATTGATACAATACGAGAAAAATTATAATTCCTGGTATTACATCTATAATAATGAAATCTGGTAAATGCATAAGTAACTTTTTTTACTTTTTACCATACCAAGTACTTTTTAGCAAATTAGACCCTTCTGATCTCTCCCATCTCTTCTTTTATCAAACCTTTTATTTCAAGTACCGAGAGCAGTGCATTTGTTTCAGATATAGGTCTTGCTAGTGCACGAACAAGCTCGTCGCGTGGAATTGGTTCTCGGATTAGATCTAGTATTGAACGCTCTTCATCTGAACAATCAGACAAGTCACGATCTACCGCCTTGTTTTCATCAGATGTGAATCCTAAGGCCTCGAGCAATTCCTTTGGGTTTGTAATTGGTGTTGCACCAAGTCTCAAAAGTGAATTTGTACCTTTAGACATTTGTGAAAATATAGAGCCCGGTATGACAAGTACGTCTCTATTGTATTCGGTGGCAAGCCTAGCTGTGATACGAGTACCGGATTTGTCTTCAGCTTCTATTATAAGTACTGCGCGGGCAATACCTGCCATAAGACGGTTGCGACGAGGGAAGGTCCACATAGCAGCTGGTTGTTCAGGTTCAAGTTCTGAAAGTAGACAACCACCATGTTCTATTATTGTATCTGCCAGATTGCGATTGCTCGATGGATAGAGAAATTTGTTAGATAGACCTGATCCCGGGAAGGCAACTGTCTTGAGTCCTGCCTTCATAGCAGATTTATGTGCGATGGTATCTATACCAAGCGCTAGACCAGACACTATTACAATAGGATAGCCTTGCATACCCGCTATGAGCATCTCGCATGCATCACGTCCGTAGGTAGTATATTTGCGCGATCCAACAATTGTGAGATATATAGATCCTGTTGGAGGTAGGGAGCCTCTTATATATAGAGTCTTTGGAGGTTCAGGAATTTCCGTGAGTCCGATTGGAAAATCTCTGGCTTCAATTTTTTTGATACTATCCATAATGTTTACTTCGATGAGTTTTTTTTATACAATCAGACAAAAGTATAAAACAAATGGTAAGGAAAATAAACATCACTCCTTTGCCAAAAAAGAAATTGGAAAGGATAAATGGTGGCGATGTTGTAGATTTTGTAGAAAAAGAGGGCTGGGTTGGTTTTTGTATCTTTGTAGAATTTGAGGATGGAAGAATTATAGATAAAAAGACTTCAGTTCCACTCAATTCTGAGACAGAGCTTACTCCAGCTTATTATTTTACGGTAGGTATAGAAGTACTCGCTTCTGTGCTCGGCGCTGAATACAATTTTATTCATCAAAAAAAAGACTTTACAAAGTCTGGTAATATCCACGAAAATTATGAGAATTAAAGCTCCAAGCCCGGGAGCTTTTTTATTTTGAAACATTTTGCTATAGTTTGAGAATGCTAGATATAAAATTCATCCGAGAAAATAAAGATATAGTAAAAAGTGCAATACAAAAGAAACATGCTGATGTTGATGTAGACGGCCTACTTCTACTTGATGAAAAAAGACTTGAACTTTCAAAAATATGTGAAGGATTGCGTGCTGAACAAAATACAGCTTCAAAACATATTGCTATTGAGCGTGATGAAGCCAAGCGAAATCAGATGATTGCTGAGATGAAGATAATCAAAGATGATTTTGAGAAACAAGAAGCTGAACTTCGAGAGGTTATGGATGCTTGGCAAAAGACAATGTTGAAGATTCCAAATATACCATCTGTAGATACCCCAGAAGGCGAAGATGATGGCGGTAATCTTGTAATAAGAGAGTGGGGAGAGAAGCCGGTCTTTTCTTTCACTCCAAAAGAACACTTTGAAATAGGAAAAGCACTAGGGATTATAGATACTGAGACCGCAACAGAAGTTGCTTCTTCTAGGTTTGCATACTTGAAAGGAGATTTAGTTTTGATGCAGTTTGCATTGATACAGATGTGTCTGGAAATTCTTACAAACAAAGAAACTTTAGAAAATATTGCAAAATCTTCGGGTGTGTCGATCGATGTCAGTGCATTTACCCCGGTGATACCTCCAGTATTTGTGAGACCTGTTGTTCAGGCAAAGATGGCGCGTTTTATGGGCGCAGAAAATCATTATATGTTTCCAGAAGATGATCTTATGCTCGTAGGTTCTGCAGAACATACTCTCGGTAGTATGTATATGGACAAGATAATAGACGAGGCAGATCTTCCGATTCGTCTTGCTGGATACTCAACAGCATTTAGACGTGAGGCTGGAACATATGGTAAAGATACAAATGGAATATTACGTCAGCATCAATTCGACAAATTGGAGATGGAGATTTTCTCGCTACCAGAAAACTCTATGCAAGAACAGAATTTTTTGGTTGCAATCCAAGAACATATTTTACAAAAGCTAAATATTCCTTATCAGGTACTTGCAGTATGTTCAGGGGATATGGGATTTCCAGATTATCGACAGATGGATATAAATTCTTGGATGCCTGGACAGGATAAATATCGAGAAACTCATAGTGCAGACCTAACAGGAAATTTTCAAGCAAGAAGATTAAACACTAGAGTAAGACGTGCCGATGGAAAGATAGAACCAGTACATATGAACGATGCTACAGCGGTTGCTGTTGGGCGAACACTTATCGCTATTATAGAAAACTATCAGCAAGAGGATGGAACTATAAAAATTCCCGAAGTTTTGAAACCTTACATAGGAGGTAGAGAGTTTATTGGAAAGAAATAAATTGTTTTTTCATGGACAATAAAAGAGTCGTATTGAAACCGTCTCATATAGCAATACGTGAACGGAAAGCCAGAAGACGCCGTTCGTATTTTTTTATTGCCAGCATACTTATATTTTTAGGTATTTTGTCTTTTCTTTCACATCTGCGTTCCATAAATATTTCAAATGTGATAGTAGAAGGCAATCGTATAAGTAGTGTCCGAGATATAACCAAGTCTGTGAATAGTACTGTGGATGGAAATTATTTATTTATATTCTCTAAATCAAATATTTTTATATTCTCTAAATCAAATATAGAGAAGAGTCTGCTTTCCGAATACCCTCGACTAGAATCAGTTTCAGTATCAAGACTTGGATTCAATGGTATAAAAGTGGATATAAAAGAACGTGAAGGTCAGTATCTGTGGTGTGGTTATTTGGACGAAGAGAATAACATAGACCCAGAATCAACATGTTATTTTGTAGACCAGGAAGGCTATATATTTGGTACATCGCCATATTTTTCTGGTAATGCATATTTCAAATTTTATGGATCTGAAACTATAAATCGTACACTTAATCCAGTGGGTCAGAATGTGACAGAGAAGGCCAGGTTTATTGAGCTTATGCGTGTGGTTTATGGATTGGAAAGACTGGATATAATTCCTGAGTCTATAAAAATACAGGACAACGGAGAATACAATATAGTCTTGGCAAAGATAGACAACAATCAATCAACTAAAACATTTATTATTTTTTCACGAGAAAATAACCTAGAGGAATCTTTGGAAAATTTCCGCGTTGCTCTCTCATCTGTTGACTTTAAAAGACAGTTTGACGAAGAGCGTTCAAACTTGTTATATATAGACCTGAGATTTAAAGATAAAGTCTACTATAAATTTAGACCTAAAACAGCAACTTTTTAAAATGAAAAATAAAGATAAAAGTAAAAGTGAGAATTTTTGGCGTGACTTACCTCGTCCGTTTTTTTGTCTTGCGCCTATGGCAGATGTGACCGATGCTGCGTTTCGAGATATTATAGCCAAATATTCTAGGCATGGAGAGTCCGGCGGGGGGCCTGATGTTTTTTGGACTGAGTTTGTTTCAGCTGACGGGCTTATGAGTGAAGGCAGGGAAGTTTTGAAAGTTGATTTTCAATATAGTGAGCGTGAACATCCAATCGTGGCGCAAATCTTCGGATCAAATCTCGAAAATATGCGCGGTGCGGCAAAGCTCTGTGCTGATCTAGGTTTTGATGGAGTAGATATAAATATGGGTTGTCCAGATAAATCGATCGAAAAGCAAGGAGCAGGAGCGGGTCATATGAAAGATCCAGATCATGCAGTGCTTGTGATCAGGGCTGTAAAAGAAGGCATTAAAGATAGCGGTAGAAATATTCCAGTGTCCGTAAAAACTAGAATTGGTTATAACAAGAATAGTATAAATGAATGGATACCAAAACTTTTAGGTGAGGGTTTGGGAGCTTTGACGATTCACGCACGAACCAGAAAAGAGATGTCTCTAGTTCCTGCACGATGGGAACATGTGCGTGAAGTTGTAGAGATCAGAGATAGGATGGGTGTCGATACTCTAATCATAGGCAATGGAGATCTGAAAGATCTAGATGATGCCAGAGAAAAGGTTGGTACCTCACACGCTGACGGAGCAATGCTCGGACGTGCGATATTTGGTAACCCTTGGCTTTTTGATTTAAATAAAAAATCTGTAAGTCTAGAAGAAAAATTACATGTCATGATGGAGCATACTGAGCTTTTTGAGCGTGAACTTGGTGGGGTAAAGAATTTTGCAATTATGAAGAAACATTACAAAGCTTATGTAAATGGTTTTGATGGTGCAAAAGAGCTTAGGGTGAAACTTATGGATGAAGCAAAGGATGCGAGCATGGTGAAAGAGATTGTGGAAAACTTCCTTGCGGAGCATACAAATCTGCTATAATAGTACCAATGTGCTATAAGATTTATCAAAAATGTTTTTGTCGACCGTTTTTGATTTTTCGCAAAAATACCTCCCAGTAACATGGGAGGTATTTTTGTATTATAAATATTAGAAGAAATAAATATGATGAAAAGTCACAATGGTATAGAAGATACCAAAAGTTTTAGTACGGTCGTAAATAGTTTGCGGTCGTTTTTTATAAGCAGAGGATTTTTGGAAGTGCATACACAAGACAGGCTTTCGATACTGGCTGCTTGTGAAGATCCAAGTACGGTCGCCGTTTACAATTATCTGGGAGATGTGTGGCCATTGCCACAAACAGGTCAAATGTGGCTCGAATATGAATTGTTGAAGAACCCCGAAGCTCCGGGGTATTTTTGTGTCTCAACTAGTTATCGCAATGAACAAAATCCAGTAGAAGGTAGGCACAAGTTTATTTTCCCGATGTTTGAATTTGAATCAAAAGGTAACATCTCTGACTTAATAAAATTGGAACGCGACCTCCTGGAGCATTTAGGATTTGCAAAAGATAAATTTATCGAAAAAGATTATGACGAATTAGCGAAATATTACAAAGTAGATGATCTTTCATGGAAAGAAGAAGGAAAGATGTATGAGGAATTTACACCGACGTTGTTCTTGAAAAGTTTCCCTGAACGGACTTCACCCTTTTGGAATATGAAAAAGAAGGGGGAGTATGCAGAAAAAATAGATTGTATTATCGCTGGGCACGAGACGATAGGCTCAGCTGAGCGTAGTACAGATGTAGCAGAGATGCGAAAACAATTTCATACAATTAGTGAAGGTGGATATGCAGATAAGTTATATGAGCTTTTTGGAGAAAGCAGGGTAGAGAAAGAACTTGAAGAATTCCTCTCCTTTGAATTCTTCCCTAGGTTCGGTGGTGGAATCGGTATAGGTAGACTCATAGACGGGATGAAAAAAGAAGGATTGATTTAAATTATCTATATCCATAGAAAGGCTCGAGATACACCCTTGGGCCTTTTGGTTTGCCAGAATATGAGTGCTATAATCTGCCAATGACAAACGAGCACACATCACTATATCGTAAGTACAGACCCGAGTCCTTCAAAGATGTGGTTGGACAAGACCATATAGTAAAAGTCTTGGAGTCTAGTATAAAAGATGGTCGCGTTGCACATGCATATCTATTTTCAGGTTCACGCGGCACCGGCAAGACTTCTATTGCTCGTCTTATGGCAAGCTCACTTGGTATAAGTGACAAAGATTTGTACGAGATAGACGCAGCTAGCAACAACAAAGTCGAAGATGTCCGAGAAATCCGCGAAGGTGTCAGCACTCTACCTTTTGATTCAAAATACAAAATGTATATTTTGGATGAAGTACACATGCTCTCAAAGGGTGCGTTCAATGCGCTACTAAAAACTCTCGAAGAACCACCAGCACATGTGATATTTATTCTCGCGACAACAGAGCTCGACAAAGTCCCAGAGACTATCGTTTCACGATGTCAGACTTTTAGTTTCAAAAAACCAAACGAGATTCTGCTTGCCAGCGTGGTTAAAGACGTAGTTAAAAAAGAGGGATATGTAATATCAGAAGATAGTATTGAGTTGATCGCAATCTTAGGAGAAGGATCTTTCAGGGATACATTGGGAATTTTACAGAAAGTTTTATCTTCATCAAAAGACAAGAAAATAAGTTCTGAAGATATCGAGTCCATAACAGGAGCTCCTAGTTCGACCTTGGTCAATGATTTTTTGTCTGCTTTAGCTGAAAAGAATATAGCTAGCGGGATTGCCGTATTGTCTGTTCTAAACGAGCGCAATATAGACACTAGATTGTATTTGAATCTTGTTTTGATAAAATTGCGGTATGCGCTAATGCTTAGGTATGCCCCTGACATGAAGTCTTATATAGGAGAACATATCAGTACTAAAGATCTAGATTTCTTGGAGGATTTAGTTTCTAGAAAACCAGATACTATAACTTCACGTACACTAGAAATACTATTAGATACTTATCAGAAGTTGCGCAGTACAGTGATACCTAGTTTGCCTATAGAGATCGCTTTGATTGATATATGTGATAGATAGTATATGAATTTTAATAAACATAAAAAAAGCATATTGATTGGCCTAGTCGCTTTTATAATTGGTGGATTGTGCGTATATTTTTTACACAATAACCATGTGGTAAATTTTTCTGAGGAAAGGTTTGATGATGATTACGAGTTCATCTCACCACTTTTGGAATGTGACAGTTTCGAGTCAAAGGAGTTAGCTTCATTCGATGAAAAGATACATAACCTTACAGATACTCTTATGCAGAATGGAACAGTAGAAGATATATCGTACTACTTTAGGGATCTAAATAACGGTGTTTGGGTTGGGGTCAATGAAAATGACAAATTCTCTCCTGCATCTTTGATGAAGTTACCGCTTATGATTTCATATCTAAAAGAAGCAGAGTCTAATCCTAGTATAATAGAAAAAACATATGCCTTTACCAAGGAAGATGACAATTACAGCAAGCAAAATATAAAACCTGAAGAGTTGATGGAGATAGGTAATTCATACACAGTACAAGAGCTTATCAATAGGATGATTCAGTACTCTGACAACTCAGCACTACGAATTTTGTTTAAAAATAGTACAAGTTTTGGCTACAAAGTTTTCGACGACCTAGGTATTGAGTTGCCAGCAAATGACAATGAAGAGAACTTTATGGATGTAAGAACATACTCTCGATTTTTCCGTATTCTATACAATGGATCATATCTCAATTTTGCAAATTCTGACGTAGCTCTGCAAATACTTTCTATGACACAGTACAAGGACGGTATTGTTGCAGGTGTACCTGAGGGTACAGTTGTGTCGCACAAGTTCGGTGAAAGAAAAATAGGGGAGGAAGAACAACTTCATGACTGTGGTATTGTGTATTACCCAGAGAGTCCATACGTTTTGTGTATTATGACTAGAGGTAAAGATCTGGACAAGATGTCCAGTGCAGTGGAAGAGCTTTCTAGGTTTACGTATAAGGAGGTTAGTAAAAATTTTAAATAGTTTAGAAAAAGAAAAAATAGAGATTATTAATCTCTATTTTTTCTTTTTCTTTAAAATCAATTCGCTCTTTTGTTCGCGAGTTAGCCTTTTTAGTTCTGCTTCACGAGCGCGGACTTTTGCGTAAGTTTTAAATTTCTCAGAATATTTCAAAACCACAGGTCTACGAATCTTTGTATAGTG
>DALYDX010000002.1:50097-60961 GCA_031972835.1 Minisyncoccota bacterium
TTTTAAATTTCTCAGAATATTTCAAAACCACAGGTCTACGAATCTTTGTATAGTGAGCTCCAGATTTTAGATTATTGTGTGCGTGAATGCGCTTTTCTAGGTTGGTTGTGGAACCGACATATAGAGTTTTGTCTTTACACTCTAGGATATATACGAAATACATTTATTTATTTTAGCATCTAACCTTCAAGATTGAGTGTCTCGTCTATACGTATTTGTGATACGAACTCAGGTACGTGGGAAACGAGTATCATAGCACCAGTGTATGCAGAAAGTGCTTTTGCTATCACAGGAATATGGCGGAAGTTTATATGGTTTGTCGGCTCGTCGAGTATGAGTAATCCTGGTCGGAGTAGTACAAGCCGCGCAAAAGCCACTAATCCTTTTTGACCTTCAGACAGTGCGCCGATTTTTGTATTTATCACATCGCTTTTTATTAGGAAACTTGATGCAACAGCACGGAGTTTTTCTTGATCTACCTTCACTCCACTTTCAAGCATTGCATCAGCGAGACATTTGAATACTGGGTCATCAAAGTTTAGGGTCGAGAAGTCTTGTCGATAATATCCAACACGGATATCAGGAGATATCTTTGCACCTTTTGCTCGTCCAGTTGCCATGCTTTCTAGGAGTGTGCTTTTACCGATTCCGTTCGGGCCCTTGAGTAGTAAATGTTGGTTTTTCTTGAGTTTTATATTTGCAGTGCGATCTATGATCTTATGTGTAGTCGGATGCATAATTGTAAAAGATGTGATGTTCATTATTTCTCCCAAGATATCTTCCTGGGCTGGGATTATGAAGTCGCGGATAGTCTTGTCTTCTTTGCGGACATCTACCATTTCTTCTTCGAGTTCCTCGGCAAGTTCTTTCATGCGTTTTGCTACTAGACGTAGTCTTCCTCCCTTGTGAGCGAATTCATTGGACTTATCTTTTTTTGCTTGGATTTGTTTTGCAAGTTGAGCGTTCTTCATATTTTCTTTCTCAACTCGAGCTGAAATATCTTTTAGTACATCTTTGTAGTTTCCAACATACTGTTCGACTTTTCGAGTATAGACATCTAGGTACAAGACTCCAGTTGAAAATGCATTCAAGAAATCTGCATCGTGAGAAATCACCATCACAGTTTTTTTATAATTAACCAAGAAATCTGTGAGGTGTTTGATACCAGCGTGGTCTAGATTGTTTGTAGGCTCATCAAGTAGAAGTAGGTCAGGATCCTGGATCAGAGCTGATGCGAGGAGTAGGCGAGCTTGTTGTCCTCCGGAAAAAGTCTTGATCACGCGATCGTGAACCTTTGCGTGACCTTTTAGATTTACAATCTCGAGTACTTCATCGATTTTTGGATCGATATCGTAGACTTTTTTCTTGAAACATTTTTGGAAAAAATCTCGTACAGTTAGATCCATATCTTCGCGAGGTATTACTTGGCGGGCGATTGCAATCGATGTGCCACTAACTATATTGATCGTTCCATTTTCAGGCTGGTGTAGTCCTGTAATAAGTCCGAATATTGTACTTTTACCTGCACCGTTCTGTCCCATGATTGTGATCTTGCTTTCAGAACGCAGGGTAAAACTAACCTCTTCGAGTATTGGTTTGTTTGGCCCGTATTCAAATGTTACTTCCTCAAATCGGAGTATTGCTTCGTTTTTTGCCATATATTGTTTATTAGATTCTTGAGAGTAGACTATAGCAGAAATTGTCCGAATTTCTAAATTTTTCTTGACCTATTTTTTCTTGGTGCTATTGTTGTAACCAAACAAAGATAATATGAATATAGTTCTTTCAACTAGAAATATTAGTAAAGCAGAGCAAATAAAAGCAATATTTGCTAGTTCGCTTATAAATATCCAAACACTTGATGAAGCGGGTATAAAAGGTGATGCAGTCGAAGACGGAGGAACCTTAAAGGAAAACGCATTCAAGAAAGTGGTGTACGCAATAGCTTTTGCCGAAAAAGGTTCGTGGGTTATGGCTGATAATACAGGAATATTTATAGATGCTCTAGATGGAGAGCCGGGTATAAAATCTGCTAGATGGGCAGGGAAGGGAAAAAGTACTGAAGATATAATGCGCTACTGCCTTAAAAAGATGAAAGGTATTGAAAATCGTAGAGCGTATTTTGAAACTGTCGTAGCTCTGATCTCACCAGAAGGCAAGGAGTATTATTTTTCCGGTAAGCTTTATGGCAAATTGCTCGAAGCTCCGCGCACAGATCCACAACCGAGCATGCCGTATAGTCCACTGTTTTTACCAAATGGACATGATAAGGTCTGGGCAGAGATGACCGTAGAAGAAGAGAATGCAATCTCTCATAGAGGTAAAGCGTTCAAGCAGGTGCTTCTGTTTTTGCAAAAGTTTTAAACCAAAAACCTCCCACTCGGGAGGTTTTTATAATTTAAATTTCCAAGTATAAGGGAGCATGATCTGAAACCACATCAGGCATAACTTTAAAATCTTTTTCTTTTAAATCTTTTGATATAAAAACATAGTCTGCGAATAGTTCTTGTTTTTTATATAATTCTGTTCTGGTTGAATTAATTTTATAATTTTTGATTAGATTTTTGAAATCTTTTTCAAACATCCCAATGCTCTCTGTGTCTGGTCTTAGATTGAAGTCTCCGCAGATTATTTTTTGATCATTTTTTAAATCAAGTGCAGTTTCAAGTATTATATTTGATTGGTTGATGCGCTCCTTATTGTCTCCTTTAAATTGACTTGTCCAATGCCCATGGACATTTATTATCAGATATTTTTTTTCATTTGATTTAATTTCAATCCATTGCAATTTTCTATTATGATCAGATGTTTCAGAATATGGATTATAATTTTCATTCTTGTATATATAATCCTCACCACTCCTGATCACTTCAATGTTATTTTTTGCAAATATTGCAATACCGTAAGCTCTGTCAATAACAGGGCAAAAATACCCTGTATGCTCTGGAATGATTTTACTGATTTCTTTAAAAAGTTGATGCCTGGCGTCTTCTTCAATAATATAATCAGAAGTTTTCACTTCCTTGTCTAGGTCATGAAATATTTCTTGCAGACAAAAAATATCTATATCCTGATTTTCTTTGAAGAATTTAATTAATGGTTCGTGCATTCTTCCACCCCAAGTATTTAGTGTAATTATTTTCATTGCTGCCAGACCTGGACTCGAACCAAGATAACCTCCTCCAGAGGGAGGTGTCCTACCATTAGACGATCTGGCAATATTCTTAACACGTTCACAATACTATATTGGAACTTTATTTTCAACGATTTTGAAAATACTAAAAGAACATCTATACTTGATGTGTGGAAAGTAAAAATATGCAAACAAATGTCCGTCTAGTTTTAGCACAAATAGGTGTCATTTTTGTTTTACCAGTATTTCTGATTTATTTTGGGATAGTACCAGAATCTTGGCGCATAGTTGTATTGTTCGTCTCATCACTTTTTATTTATGGAATTATCAGGTATGAGCATTGGACACAGAGTGATTTCGGATACAGACTCGACAACTTTCGTCACGCGCTTTTGCCCTATGCAGCATTTACTTTGGTTGGAGTGACTTTGATAATTTGGTTTGCAGATCAAAACGGCATGACTCCTGTTTCTGGTTGGTGGACCAATCCACATTTTTTATATTTGTTTTTAATAGTTTCTTTTTTACAAGAGTTTGCTTTTCGAGGGTTTTTAATCCCACTGCTTAAAAAAGTTTTTACAGATAGACTGGGCATCGTTTTAATCAATGCGCTTTTATTTACACTACTTCATATTCTCTATCCGATTCCGACTATTATGTTGCCACTAGCTTTTATCGGAGGTTTGGGATTTGCGACTATGTATTTGATTTATCCAAATTTAATTTTAATTAGTCTCGCTCATTCTGTTTTGAATTTTACTGCTGTACTTTTAGGCTTTTTCACTATAATCTCATAATATGTTCGAACACTTAACACTTTACGTACAAAACTCAATCCTACCTCTAGGGGCGCTCGGAGTTTTTACCGGTTCTATCATAGAAGAGGTGATTGCTGTTATACCTTCATATATTGTGCAGATGGGTGGAGGATTTTTACTCATGGGTGTTGATCCGATAAACCTCACTTCTATACTCAAGCTTTTTATGTTGGTAATACTCCCGGCGTCTATCGGCGTCACTATCGGGTCTATCTTTGTATATTATTTAGTTTTAAAAGGAGGGGAACCAGTGGTGAGAAAATTTGGTTGGATACTTGGAGTAAGCTGGGAGTCTATAGAGTTATTTGTCGCAAAGCAGAGAAAGCGTGGTAACGATACACTTATTGTCTTTATATTTAGAACATTACCGTTTATCCCAAGTGTTGTAGTGTGTGCATATGCAGGGATTATAGGTATGAGCATGACCAGGTACATGGTCCTAACTTTTTTCGGAACTCTCATACGTGCGGCAGTATTGGGATTTGCAGGTTGGCAGACCGGGATAGCTTACGAAAAATACGGTAAAGAAATTCAAAATTTTGAGCATATAGGTTTATACATAATAGGCTTTATAGTAGTGCTCTTTATTTTCTTGCGATTTAGAAAAAATAGATTAAATAAATAGTTTTCCTTTCGTAAGCAAGCTCAGATTATGTTATAATTTTTCTATGTTTTTTCGTCGTATATTCAAGACGAGTCAAGTAAAAAATACGTGGATAGAAGACGTTACGATTTCTACAAAATCGAAGGTTCTTTCTTTGCGTCCAAATTATTTTGTAATAAAAATAGATAAGCAAAAAATCCGTGAGCTTTTTGGCAAGGAAAAATATTTTATAGGATACGGACTGGTTATTTTGCTTGTGTTAGCCGTATCATCTTTTTCAAATCCTACAAAAGCAGATATTGTAAATTTTTATCCTACTAGCTGTCTCGGTGGATGGGAGAATCCTGAAAATGCTACAGGCGCTCCAAGTCTAGAAGAAGATGAGAGTATAGAATCATTCAACGAAGAAAACTCGACACGCATGCGTGGAAGTTCTGATATTTTCTGTGGAGGATTTGAAGGAGATATACCACCAGATGCGATCGCGAATTCTTTTTCTCTGAGTTTTAGAATTTCTGTCGACGATGGTTCTGTCGAGCATAAAAAATCTGAAGTTCTTGTTGTGCCGGAAACAGAAGATGTGCGAGTAGGTACTGACAATATTGAGATCATAGAAATTGATTCTACAACTGAAGGTAATCAGACTACTGATTCTTCAGAAATCCTAGAAGAATCAATCGACGGAGAATCGACTCCTAGTACCACACCAGAAGAAAGTGTAATAGAAATACCATCAGATGAAGTAGTGCCAGTAGAATCCAGTCCTGAACCTGAAGCACCATCTGAAAGTACTCAACCTGAAGAATCAAGTGAACAAGCTCCAGATTCTACAGGTGAATCTGCGTTTATGAGATTCTTTACAAAAATAGTTCACGCAGAAGGAGAGGATTCATCTGTGATTGAAAATATTCCGGAAGATAGAGTAGTAGATACTTCTATAGTAGAAGTAGATTTAACAGATACACAAACACAAGAGACTCAAGAGGTCGCAGAAATAGACGTTTCTTCTAGTGAAGTTATAAATATAGATAGACCTGATACTGAAGATGCTGTAAGTGAATCAGAAGAAGGTATCAACGAAGACAGCACGTCAAATGAACCAGAGGTCGTGCCAAATGATGCAATATTAAAAATCACCTACACACTAGACGGGGAGAAGTGGACATCACTTGGATATATATCCATGAGTTCTTGGAAAGATTTAAAATTTAGTTTACCACTTGAACAATGGTCTGATATGTCTAGTTTCCAAGTGAAGTTAGAACAAATTTCTACTTACGATGAAAAGCCTGTTGTGTTTTTGGATTCAATCATCGTATCAGCAGAGTATGATGGATTAGGAGAAGATCCAATTAGACAACCAGATTTTGGTTCTGATGTCATATTGCTAGACAAAACAGTAGAAGATATAAGAGTTATAAAAGTCTTGCGTGGTGATGTACCTATGATCTGGTATACGAGAATACCACCACCAGTAGAGCTCCCAGAAGGTGAAGTCATAGAAGAACAAGAAGGTATAGAAATCATAAGTTTAACAGAAGATAGTGTACCTATAGGAGATGAGGTTGTACCAGAACCAGAAGATCCCGTAGAAACTCTTACTGAAGATCAAGTTGTTCCACCGGTTGAGTCTTTACCCGAGATTTTACCTACAGAAGCTACTCCAGAAATTATAGAAACAATTCCTGTCGTAGATACGGAGATTATTTCATTTAGAAAAAAGATTAAAAATCTTTTTGGTGTATTACAAGTTTACGCTGAAGGTGAAGATGGAGGTGGTGAGTCTGGAGATAGTTCTAGCGGTGGGGAGTCTTCATCTGGTTCTGATAGTGGTTCAGCACCAGACGTATCCACTGAATCTCCTGCAGAAGAAAATAATTCAACTAGTTCAGATTCAGATAGTATTGCTAGTGATTCTGTAGAAGAAAGCATATCTGTAAGTGAAGGAGACTCTGCCAGTGTAGATTCTGATACGAGTACAGAAAATCAAATAAATGATTCAATAAATGAGGTTTTAGACGATATAAATATTGGAGAGAGTGGAAATATTATTATCAATAGTATTCAGAGTGACAATATAGATAATATTTTAATTACAGAGGATCTACTTTTAAGTACAACAGAGGGGATTGTCCCAGGGCTTACTCCTGTTATATATACAGAAGAGCAGATTATGAGCGAGCGAGCGAGTGGTACAGAGTGGAATCTAGTAGCAGTGGGAGAATCCGTTGATGTTACTACAACAGTAGATGTAAGTGGAGGTATAATATTTTGGTTTGCTCCAGGAAATACTGCAATTTATCAATACAACACAGCTTCAGGTGGAGTCTCTTCAGAGACTATTAGCACGACAGTAGACTCTGAAGTAAAATTTCTAGAACCAAACGGTGATGTGTCAGAGGTTTCCATAGATACACAAGACGGAGAGATAATAACACCAAAAGAAGAGGAAGATGCAGAGCAGGAAGCTTCTTTAAAATCGGAAGAGATAAATGATAAAATAATTTCTGTAGAAATAAAAGAGGAGATTCAATAATATGAAATTTTTAGACTTTAAAATAAAAACAAAAATATTTTTTAATATATTTGACTTTAAAAAAGTTTTGAGTCTTGCTCTTGCTGTAACTTTTTTATTCAGCGGTCTTACGGATTTGGTTTTGATGCGCATTTTAGAAAAAAGAGCCGACGAACCTGTGATAAAAAGCGCAGAAGCAGCAACTTACCAATTTTTCCCAACAGATGTTGTAGTTCAAACTGGTACAGAACAGACAGTAACTTCTGCAACTATAACTTCTACTGAAGGTACAAACCTTGGTTCACACCAAGCACTTCTTGCTAATGATGGTTTCCATTGGCAAGTGGCTGGAGCGGGAGCAACTGGTGTGGCTATGGTTGTTACTATAGGTGGAGTGGCACTTAACGGAGCAAATAAAATAGATATTGGTACCGAGATAGATATGGATGCGACTGCGTATAGCATGCTTTTCCAAATCTGTGATTTTACTTCTACTACCAATGTTGACAATGCGGCTGATGCAGACTGTACAGGTGGGGGGTGGCGCACTTTCAACACCCAGACTGCCGCAAATGCAGATGTTGCATATACAGACACAGCAAACGATCAGTTGCGTTGGCAAATATATAACGGGCTATTTTCAAACGGGACAACAGACGCAGGTACTCCGATCGATACACCACTCAATTATTTTGTAAACGGTAGTAACGAGATGAAGATAAGATACTACTCTGCTACTAGTTCCACATCTGTTGTATCTATAGACTACCTCACAGCATTTGCGTACATAGACTCTGTGTATTACGCAGCTGACTATGTTGATCAAGTGTCAGGAGGTGGTACAGAGACAGGTGTATATGTAAACTCAGTTCCGATTGTGAACAATGCTACTGCATGGACTTCTACAGGTACAAACGACAACAACCGCGTAGGAGTATCGGCCTCATCTCAAGTAGTGGATTTCTATTTGTCGTATAGAAATATAAAACAGTATACAGGTATGAACACTATACTTGTTGGTTCGTCGGTGAGTTGTACTGGGGCCACTACTATCCGGCAATATATTTACAACTTTACTGATAGTGCGTGGGATCAGATAGGTTCAGATGTCTCTTGTACAACAGCTGACGTAGATAGATACTTTGCACACAATTCATCGGTTGATGGAGGTTTCGTGTTCAATGACTATATATCAGCCGGCGAGATGCGTGTTCGATGGGCATCAACTGCCTCAGTAACCAACGGTATATTTGTGGACTGGCAGTACGTGATGCTTGGTTCTGTAAATGCAGATTCTTCATTGTGCGAAATATCTTTTGGTACAGGTACATCTACAAACTGTACAAATACAAGGACACTAAACTCCCTCGCAGCGGCTTCTACTTTTGATATTGCAGGAGAGGACGAATCTACAACAATGGGAACAGGAGAAGCAAGTTCTTTTTATGCGATGGATTATGACGTAGATGCCACTGTGGAAGAGGCAGTATCTGCAAATATTAGTTTCCCAATTACGGTGCCTGCAAACGCTCAAGTTGTCGGTATAAATTGGTCGAGTCGCACGACTTCTCGTAGCGCAGGTACAACTAGAGTCACAAATAGTCTTAGAGACTACTCTGGATTTACTTCCGTTACAGGAGGATGGACAGATGTAGGCGCTGCTGTAAACGCTACCACACAAACATATCAAGATGCAGTAACTGCCGCCGCAGTTTTGGCATATGGATTACAAGTAAATCCAGAAGACTATGTCGACACATCAAATGGTCTTATGAACATGCGTCTGCGTACATCTACATCGGGAGCGACGACTGACAACTCTACTACAGCATGGGACTTTGCGATGATGTCTATTCAGTGGGTAGAGGATTCGTATAATCCAACTACCAGGTATCAATACACACCAAACGGACAAACTCTAGTTACGGGTACTGATACTACTGCAAACTCTGCCGCAGTAGCAGCTGCCAATGGAATCAATACAGGTTCGTGGAAGGGAACTATTGCCGATGACAACTACCATTGGCAACTTACTGGAACTGCGGGGGGTATAGACGTACAGCTTTTTATGAATGGAGTAAAACTAAATGGTGCAAATACTATAATCGTCCAGTCCGAGATAGATACTGATGCAACTGCACCACTGGTCCTAGTCCAGATATGTGACTGGGTCTCCACAACAAGTGTCGACCACGCAGCTGATGCACAGTGTACTGGCGGTGGGTGGAGGACTCTCAACTCGCGGGACGCGACTGTAAACCCAACAACAGCGACAGCATATACATGGAATGTTTATGATGGCAAATGGTCCAACGGTTCCAACACACCTGTTTCAACTCCACTTACAAACTTTGTAACGACAGATGCAAATAAAAGAGTACTTATCAGATATTATTCAACAACAAACGCGACCACCGCAGGTAACTTCGCAATAGATTATTTACGTATTTTTCCTGTTGTCAATCCAGTATACGAAGCAGGAGACGCAACAGCACTGACAAACTCATTTACTGGAGATTATACAAGCACAAACACTGTGACACAGGGAGGTGCAGACAACACAGACCTCCAGTGTCTGGGTACAACAGGAGGACCGGACTGCTACCTATCTTTTTTCAATGTGAAAACGTATCCGAGTATGAACACCATTCTTGCTCGGTCTGAATTTGCTTGTACTGTTGGTGGAACCGCGCCAGAAATAAAGATGGCACTTCGGAATTTTACTACAGGAGCTTGGGACGATATTACGACTGAGATTGCGTCTTGTTCAACAACAGACACAGTTAGAATCGGTGCCAAAAATAATATTACTGTTAGCGACTATGTTTCAAACGGTGAAGTTAGACTTCGTTTCTATCGATCATCTGGATCGGATACTGGAGCAATACAGATAGACTATGCATATATCATGCTAGGTACCACAAACTCTGATTCTGGTGCAACAAAATGTTTTATTTCGTTTGGGACAAACTCTGCGAATGATTGTACTGCAGCAAGAACTATAGACATGAATGGAACTACAAACAACGGAACAACATGGCAGATCCTCGCGGAAGATGAGTCGACAAACAGAGGAGCTGGAGAGGCAAACGATTTCTATTCATTTGATGTGGACATGGACGCTACGGCCTCAGAAGAAGGTTCTTCCTCACATACAAAGTTTGACTTTAATGGAGAGCCCAAGTACGGATCGATAACGGGAATATTTTTTGCATCACAACATATGGCAGGTACCGCAGGAACAGTGGGTATGAATATCGCAGATTATTCTGGGTACAATACAACAGCTGTGGCGGCCGGGGGATTTATTGCATTAGGTGCAGGAGCGACAACTGCACTTGTGTATACTGACAACATTACAGTTGCAACTAACACAACTGGTGGTATGGCTGGGTATATGACTAACCCTGAGGACTTACTTAATACTTCTGGGGATGAAGGATGGTTTAGATTGAGAACATCGACAGATGGTGGTTCGGCGTCCAACTCTGTAAGACAGTGGGACTTTGCGATGATGTCTTTACAATGGGTTGAGCCGGAAGATAGAAGTATTTCATTTGATATATCCGATACAACTATAGGCTTTGGTCCACTTACAGCATCCAATGCTCGCTATGCTACAAGTGATACAACGGGTAGTGATACTGAAGTTACAGCACACACACTGACAGCGTCATCAAGCGCAGCCGGTGGATATACAATAACAGTACAAGGTCCTACTCTAACTAGTGCTGGTGGCACAATAGATGCAATCGGTGGGACAAATACCGCTTCGAGTGCAGGAACAGAACAAT
>DALYDX010000003.1:0-4762 GCA_031972835.1 Minisyncoccota bacterium
TCTGCACCACTAGTCCACTTTGCTTCCGCATTATCAATAGGAGCAGGTACCCCCAACATATCCTCTATTTTTTCTTGATGTGCACCTTCTGTACTAGCTAAATTCGTATCGTCTTCTTTTTTAAATTCTTCTCCATCACCAAGAGAACCCGTATCTAACATTCCTAAAATCTTACTTTCATTTGGAATCTCCAAATCTTCTATGGATTTTTGACCAACTTCAATCTCGCTCTGTATCGCATCTATTTTTTGATAGAATCCAATATTTTTTTCACGATTTGCTTCCACTCCATCACTCGCTTTCACAAAAGCAACAAATAAATCTTTGTTTGCAAAATCTTGACCTGCTCCTTCTGGGCTACTTACCAAACTTACGAGCTGACCGAACAATTCCTCGTTCATACTTCCACTACTCCATATGTCTGTTTCTACTTGAACCATCTCTAACTCGAGCTCTACTTCAGCATTTTTAATCTCCAAACCTTCCGGTCCATACTCCATCTCATCTTTTTGTAATCTTAGTATTTCTATTTTTGTTCTTGCAAGTAAATTACTCGCTTCTTTTTCCAAATCAATTTCTTTCTTTTCCTCTTGAGATTCAGATTGAACTGAGATAGATCCTTCAATATTTATCGAACTAGAACCATTTATTGAAATCGAACCTCCCACACTAAAACCACCTGAATTTTTTGGTTTTTTAAGTCCTTCTAATTTCTTTCGTTTTTCTTGTAAAACCAGAGAGGCCTGTTCGAATTGCTTGAAACCTGGAGACTCCCTCATCATCCCCACACGTAGAGACAACTCATTTTTTATTCTTATAGATTCGGATATTTGAGCCAGTAATCCTTCCGAAACTTTTTTATCTTCTTCCTCAGGATTTTCTTTGGAATCATCACTTGCTCCCTCTAGAGAATCAGATTTATTTTCACCGACAACTTCTGCTGGAGAATTTCCAAGAATAGCATCCTCTTCTGGAGAATATATATTTAAAGAATTTTCAGTAGGTGCACTTTGCCCCAAATCAAGTTCATTTTTCTGCTTCTCCAATAAAGCTTGTTCTTGTGTGAGTTTTATTATTTTAGCTCTATCTGGAGCAACACTTGGTGGGTCCTCATCGGTTGGGAGAAGTCCCATGCTCACTCTTACTTCATTCAATTTTAATTTAGTATCTTGGATTGACGCTATAGTAGAACCGAGTTTCTCCTGTATAGCAGTAACATCCCCGCTCATTTTTCTGATTTTTTCTTCTAGTGAGATTTCTGGTTGTTCGGCAACAGGCACCTCCATACTAGGATTTATATTTGTCTCTTGTACTGGCAATTGCTCCAAATTGACACCAGATTCTATGCTAACTTTTTCATTCATAGAAAAAGTATATCACAACGTTGTTAGGGTTTCGAACTAATCAAGAAGGTTATCAAGCTCGTAAAATGAAATTACTTTCGCCCAATTCTTAAGATTTGATACATTGCTTAAGATAAAATCCTTTTGTTCCATGTCAGCGTGTGCTGTATCGGTCGCTTCTTTTAAAACAAAAACTTTATACGCGCGCCAATCAAGCTCTTGTGCAGTAGCGAATACACAACAATCGAGAGTAAGCCCAAATAGAATAATTTGTGTTTCTTCTGGAGAACCCACGTTTTCCAAAAGCCATTTTGTAAAAGTTTCGGGATCTTCAAAAGGTATATCTGGGATAGAATCTTTATCCCCACGACTTTTTCTTATCCAAATTGGAGAATTTTTTGATTTTATCCATTGATCTCCTTTTCGAACATCTTCTGCTAAATCTGATTCATAACCCACAGTCCCCGGATAACATCCGTCACCGGAATCTCCTGGTCGTGGCTGGCGATAATCTGAAACAATTTCTGCTACTTTTATATTTTTATTTCGAAAATATGGAACTAATGTTTCTTTTATAAATGAAATACTCTGACCAGGATTAAACCACTTCCCCTCTGGTCGAGTGAATTCTTTTTGAAAATCTATGCAGATAAATGTAGTTTTCATTGGATGGTATTATCGAGAATCTTTACTTACAGGAACATTATACCTTTTGTATTTTATAGGAGCAAAACTGCTCAAATGGTCTCTTGGGAATCGGCCACAGATAATTCACTCGTCGTCACTCGTGAATTTCCGCGACCCCGACTCGGCGACAAGCACTCGCTTCGCTCGTCTTGTATACCGCCTCCGTCTTTCGATTCCCGATGGCCATACCAAAAATATACGCCATAAGCGCTCCGCGTTTATTCTATTATTTTTGGGAGGCTATCGGGAATCGAACCCGAATCGAAGGTTCCACAAACCTCAGTGTTAACCGTTACACCATAGCCTCCATAAACACCTGGTGATTAAACCATATTTATACTTATTTTTCAAGCTAAAATCTATTTATAGGACGGATTGACCTCTTCTATCTTAGACTGGTGGTTTGCTAGACGAGCCAAAGCGTAAAACAAACTAGAAAGTCTATTTATATATGCACAAGTATTTGGGCTCACGGAAATAGAATTTTCCTTTGCTCGCAGGATTGCGCGCTCAGCTCGTCTGGTGATAGTGCGCGCAATATCAGATAGTGCTGCAAGCTCTGTCCCACCAGATATAAAAAATGTCTTTATTGGTGGCAATATATTTTCAATATCGGCAATAACTTCCTCGCAATTTTTTAGCTTTTCTTCCCCAATGCTCATATCTGATCCTGCAAGTTCGGCTTGAATAATAAACAAATTTTCTTGCACTTCATGTATTAGATTTCCCACAGAAACATTTTCATTCGTTGAAAAATCTATGCATTTAACTTTCAATAGTCCCAAAAAAGAATTCAGCTCATCTATAGTTCCAAGTGCTTCAAAAACCAAGTGAGTCTTGGAAAGCCTCTCTCCGCTTGGGGTTGTGAAAAGTTTACTTGTCCCATTGTCACCTTTGCCAGTATAGAGCATTAGACTGTTGTATTATTCTTTTTAATAAAAAAGTGTTCAAATATCTGACTGCAGATTACCGCACCAAGTAACAGTAGTACATATCCCAAGAACAAATCTAAAAATTCTACTTTTATTCTACGTAATGCTCCGAGCACAAAAACAAAGTACCAACTACTTATAGATATAGCTCCAAGTGCAAAAGATAGTTTGCGTAGTACGTGTAGCTCACCTGGTCTATGTGGATGTGGCTCATTGAAAGATATATGTACAAGTCGAGGTTGTATCAAAACATTTAGGAAAAATCCATTTACTATGAGCACCGCGACTCCAATTATCTTTACAAGAAATTTTGATGAATCATTCAAAAAATTACTTTCTGGTAAATACAAACCTAATCCACTAACCACAAGTAAACCCAATGCAAACCAGATCACATGTGACAGTGTTTTCATTATGTCAGCTTCTGGCTCGGTGATTTTATAATTGCGTAGAAATTTAAAGAAAAATATATCAGTTATAGTTGCCGCTCCTACGCCGAGTGCCATGCCGAGCAGGTGCAATACTACAAGCAATTTCTTGTACGCTACGAGCACTGGTATGAGAGACATTGGTAGGGTTATAAATGTAATCAAGAAAATCAGCACACAAAGTATTGCCGAAAAAATACACCATGTACACCACTGGCGCAACACAAATGCTTGGATTGATATCAGGTACGCAGAAAATAGAAATGCAGTAAAAGACACAACTAGAGAGACCAATAAAAACTCTGGACTCGGAGTATGCGATAGAGCTAAAAATACACCATGCACGATAGCTACGAACGCATAGTAAGCCATCCCAAGTTTCTCGACAGGAATACCCATAAAACGTGAATAGTCGCTGTGTACCACTGATTCACAACTTGTACGTAGAGGGCAAACTAAAGGTTGTTTTGTATGCTTCTTTGTATAAATATAAAAAGCTAAGACAAAGCCAGTGAAACCGATAAACACCAAAATTAGATCAGAAATATTCATAGATTAAATTTTCCCAAAATTAGCTATCCCGTCGATTCTAGACGCAACAATAAAATCATTCTCAGACAATCCACCGATCGAGTGCGTGGATAGTTCAACTGTTAGATTTTTATATCCAAAAAGCACCAAGTCTGGATGATGCCCCTCTTCTTCGGCGATGTCAGCAATCTTGTTTATCATGTCTACAGCTTCGACAAAATTTGTAAGTTCAAAGGTTCTCGATATCTTGTGCCCACTTTCATCTATTTCCCAAACAGGTATTTCTGCCAATAATTTTTTGGCTTCAGTTTTTGTAAGTGGTTTCATATCCTTGTCTTCACAAGGCACACAATGTTTTTTGATTAAATTCATATTTCGATTATATCAGAAAATTATTTTACCCCCATATTTGTATATATTCTTTCTATCTTTGACAAAAAAGATCAATATGATATAATGTTTGCAGTAAAAAGTTCACCTAAACTAGACTATTATGAAGATTTTGTTAGTTGTTTTATTGGGATTCACTTCCCTTGTGGTTGATGCTCAGAACACACAACCTTGGACACTGTCGTATTCAACAACGTCTGAACTCGAAAAGATTTTTTCACTCGGACCAAAAGACAGTATACCCGACACAATGTTTACCGATAAAAAAAACATCATAATATATGATGTTGCAGAGAAAACAATAAACTTTCTAACCAATAGCGGAACCGTTATGGAAACAAACCTTGAAGGTGAAATATTATATGCCTCAAGAGAAGGGTTCGTGTATTACTTCAAAGACGATTTAGAGAAAGCTACTGATGGAAAAAAAATCCTCAGTACTGAAGAAATA
>DALYDX010000003.1:4862-30347 GCA_031972835.1 Minisyncoccota bacterium
ACTTTTATAGAATTAAATTGTGGATTTTTAAAAAAGCTCATAAATCTATGTGTTTAAAAAATAAATAAATCGACTTCTGTTTGTATAGACATAATACTACACAAAAGAAATCTTGCACAAGGAATAAGAAAACCCCCGTTTAAAACGGGGGTTTGTAAATTAAATTGTTTGTTATTGTACAATGACTTTTTGAGTCAGCTTTATGCCAGACTCTTTATCTATTGTGACAACAATGTATGTGCCCGGTGTTGAAACCGGAATAATATTTTCGCTACTTTCACCTCTGTATATTTCTTGTCCGGAAATATTGTAAATAAATACGTCGGAGAGGTCAGGAGAAAAAATTTTTATACCCTTCTGAATTGCAGGTGATGATATTACCTTCATCTCTCCACCTACAAATTCATCACAAGTAACAATGAAATTAACTTTGACTGTATCCCGTGCAGGAGGACCACTTACAATCTTCCAACCGATAACTGTAGCTACATAATTACCCGGTTCATTTATGATTGCAGAAGTCTCATATGCATTTCCATTTGTAATTGCACACTTACTCCATACAACACCTGTTCCTATTTTTTTAATCTCCATATATATATTGGAGTTATCGTTTAGCCCATGATCCTCCTCGATAAAATCTATATTGGCATTACAATCATCAATGGCAACTTCTATATATGGCTCAGGACTAAAATATCCATAACCACCCAATGTCATTCCCATATAAAATGTATCAATATTCCCAGTAGATAGATTTTTTTCATACATGATTAATAAAAATAAATCCCATGTATCGTAATCATCTCCATTTAAAAACGCTGTCATGGCAGCAGTCTCACGCCAGGCATATACTGAAATGTATGCTGTGTCGTTTTGAACAAATGTCATCTTTGTTGATGGATATGTGATTTCCGGACCGTATTCCCATGAATCAGTCTCATCTGACCAATTAGCCAGATTGAATGTACACCAGATTTTTTTGTTTCCACCGGAAACATCTACAGGCTTTTGTAACACAGCATCGGACAAATTTACATCATCCTCATACCATACTAAGTCTGCCTGCGCAAAAAGGTTTGTAGACAAAAACAGCATAAAAGCTGCAAGAATAGACAACATTTTTCTCATAATCGATTTTATTTTTTTAGAAATGAACTAAATTTATTATGTCTGTATAATACCACATTTTATATAAAAAAGCAAGTATAAGAAAAGCCCCGATTTTACTCGGGGCTTTTAAATATAATTTAATTTTTATTGCTTAATTATCTTCTCTACAATTCTTTCTCCATCCTCTCCTTTGAAGATTACAGTATAAGCTCCGGCAGATAAATGAATCAGGGATATTTCGGTTACACCAGACTCAATCTGGTATGATTCAATTATTTTTCCAGATAAATCAGTTATACTGACTTTTCCACCTGTTGAATTTTGAAGGAAGATTTTATTGGGTGTTGGATTAGGGTATACCCGCACAACAGATTCACCTGCTATTCGAGCACCATCTCCTTCGCCAATAAATTCAAATTCGTCATTGCAAGCATCTCCATCAAAAGGAAGGACACCGGAAACCTTTCCGGACACTCCATATGAATCCATAGTAAGTACAAAGATTGTTCTCATAGGATCCAAATCAATACCCGCCATTACGATGGGAGCATAATCAATAATTATCTCCATCTCATTATCTACGTCCATATCATATGAAAATATATAGGTGTAGAAAGCGGTGTCTCCCGGATTTCCGACTTTCAATATGCCTTCTATCTGGTCAGGTCTATTGCCAGCAGAAACGGAAAACTGTATAGACATAGAACATGTTCCTATCTGTTCATAATCTTCGATTTCTATGTCCACTGGTCCTAAACTTTTTGTATTGAAGAATCCTCTATCACTGCATTCAGTGCCGGATAAATTTCTACCACAACTCCAAACATGATATAACTTTTGTGGTTTTAATTTAAACAAATCAGTAGTGAAGTCACCATATGGTTCAAATACTTCTATTGAATAAGAGGTATCTTCTACAATATATGGATCTTCACTATAGGTATTGAATGCTTCAATTGACATATAGTCACCAAAGTCTTCAATTTCTCCTGAAATAGCTGCGGCATATGCCATTACATCTTCCACATTGATATCTTCTTCCATCTGTGGCTCTTCAAGATCCACTTCGTCAGTTACAACCGTACTGAAATCACACGTGATTGGTTCCGGGTCTCCGGGATTTAATAAGCATGCACTGTATTCATATTCCGTTTCAGGAATAAGTCCAGTGATTGGAAATTCAAAATGTGTGCCATTTTGATTCGTTATATTCACGTCAAAATACTCATCCAAATCACCCGGATAGCCGTAACTAACACGAAGAGTAATGGTGTCGCCATCCGCTAAACCATCCCCCCCATAAACATGGGGATGTACAATCAGGGCGTAGGGTGATTGATATTGCAGGCTCAGTATTTCAACAGAAAGTTGAGCCGAAGCACAGAATGGCATTGCGAATGCCAATAACGCGAAAAAGAAACCTTTTCTCATAAGCAATTTTTTTGATTTTTTTTGAAATGAACTAATTTTGTGAACTTGTATAATACCACACTTTGGGTAAAATTGCAAGCATTGTAGTGTTTAACGATTAAGCCTAGTTTGTGTGACAAAAAGGATTTTTATATTGTGGTCAGGAATATTTTGTTCGTCGCCACTCACAAAATTTCCCGACCCGGACTCGCGGTTTCTGTTGCTACAGAAACAACGCTCCGTCTCGCACATATAAACAAAAAAGCCAAACTAATGGCTTTTTTGTTTATATGTGCGCGGGAGAAGATTTGAACTTCCAAGCCCTTGCGGGCGCTACCACCTCAAGGTAGTGCGTCTACCAATTTCGCCACCCGCGCAGATAACCTAAACAATATAAATAAACTACTCGCATGGCGAATTGCACTACCTCGATAGTGCGTTCATACTTCCCTTGAATTTCGCCACCCGCGCAGATATCTAGAAACCCACTATACAGAAACAAAACTTTTATTTCAATAGATAAACAAAAAAGACCCGAATGGTCCTTTTGTTTTTTATTCTTCAGATTTTACAGGAGCAACTTCTACTTCTGGCTCTGGCTCACTTTCTGTTTCTTTTTCGTTCATTATGTAAGCTTTTGCTGTTTTCATCTTGCGACGAATATCTCGAACTGCTTTTTCACGAACGTAATATAGCTTACTTCTGCGAGCACGAGCGTGCTTTACGATTTCGATCTTGTCGATCATAGGAGAATACAGTGGAAAGATACGTTCTACTCCAACTCCATTTGAGATTTTGCGGACTGTAAAAGTCGCACTAGGACTTGTACCATGCTTGCGTGCCAAAACCATACCTTCAAAAGCCTGGAGGCGGAATTTTCCTTTATCTTCGATTTTTGACCATACTCGGATAGTGTCGCCAGCTGAAAAATCAAGCTTTTGGCGGTCACTTACCTTAACTGGTGTGAATTTCATTGCGACTGTCATACCGGGGCACTTTAGCACATATTTTTCTAAGAAACAAGTTTTTGAACCTCTTCAAACTCTTTTGGTAGAGGTGCTTCGATAAAATGCTCTGTTTTATCTGGAGTTTTAAATTTTAAACTCTTTGCATGTAAAGCTAGTCTGGTGAAACCTAGTACGTACGGTTGCTCATGAGCATACAGAGAATCTCCTATGATTGGATGATTCTTGTACTTCATATGAACGCGGATCTGGTGTGTACGACCAGTCTTTGGCATAACATCTAAATATGAAAATGTTCCTTCTTCATTTTTTATAACTCCCATGACTTTATACATTGTTAGAGCGTCACGCTCAAGCCCTCTTTTGCCGCGACCAGCTTGATACTTCCTGAAGTCTGCTTTACTGCGTGCAATCGGCGCATTGATCATCCCTCCCTTGTCTGGAAACACTCCCCAGACAACAGTATTGTAGTGCTTCTCTGTTTGACGATCATGAAATTGTCTTTTTAGATATGAAAAAGCTTTTTGTGTTTTTGCTACGACCATCACACCTGATGTTTCCTTGTCGAGACGATGAACGATTCCAGGACGAGGAATAATAGTTTCGACTCCTGCTTCGATATGTCTATATGGTTCACCAATATCTTTCAGTTCTGGATGCTCAATCAAAATCATATCTGCCAAAGTTACCTCAGAAGTTTTCCCGTCACTGTGAACCATCAGTCCTGATGGTTTATTGAATACAAAGACATGTTCGTCCTCGTAGAGAGTTATAGATTTTAGTTTCATAGTAGTAGTATATCAGCAAGCTAATAAATCTTTGGTCATAAATTACTAAGTCCGGTTGTTTATTGAAATCTCATGTGGTCAGGAATATTTTGTTCGTCGCCACTCACAAAATTTCCCGACCCGGACTCGCGGTTTCTGTTGCTACAGAAACAACGCTCCGTCTCGCACAAGTAAACAAAAATGGTACGCAGGTACCATTTTTGTTTCTAGTGCGCGATGCAAGACTCGAACTTGCGACCTTCCCGGTGTAAACGGGTTGCTCTACCAACTGAGCTAATCGCGCGATAACCTAAACAATACATTATTTGGATGAATTTTTCAATATTGCTGGAAAAATCCAAAAATAATGGTATGATTTGCGAACACCCATATTTAAACCATGCCCCTGTAGTTAAATGGATATAACTGCGTGAGCTTGGGATAAGGGACCCAAGTGCAAGACCGGAGCGCGACGGCGCGAGGTAGGGTCGAAAGATTTTTCAGCAGAAAAATACTTTTGACCTTCTAAGCCGTTTGAATATATGTTGTATGTTGGATTAAATATTTGCCCCTGTAGTTAAATGGATATAACTGCGGACTTCTAAGCCGTTATTGTAGGTTCGATTCCTGCCGGGGGCACATTATGGGAGTACTCCCATAATCAGAAATGCATAGTCTGAAATTTTAAGAAGCTTTGTTTTATTAAAATAGGCAGTTTCTCTAACTAAAAAGCTAAATTACTGAGCATATACTTGACAAGTTAATATATCGTGATATTGTTCAAACAATATCGGTTATTTGATATTGTATTTGATTGGTTCTCAAAGAAGGTTTAATGTCTTTTGTGAAAACCAATTAAATACTTAACAATGGAAACAAATAAATTTTTAAGCGAAAACATCAATGATGCCATACTTCTTTCTCAATATGATATGAGAGGATATGTACATCCCCTGGGATTTAGAATGAATGGAATCGAAGCTAAGGGCCTAAGTTACCTTCCTGTGAATCTAATTCAATTCTCTGCAGGTTGGGGTAAAAAAGATGATTCGGGCAATAAGCTTGAACCAACGATTGCTCCTGACTTATTGTTTTATTACAACGAAGAAAACCTGACTTACGAGAAGATTCTCGCACTTTGTCAAAAGTTTGTTTCGGAATGTAATAGATACCAAAAGGAAGCAATTCAGTTTTTATTGAAGGATGTTCTAAATAAGACCGCGGAATTGAAGGCTGAAGCAGAGTCAAAAAATGAAAGAACTGCATATATTCGACCCCTCGATCAAAGTAATAACTGGGGCAAAATCATGCTCGGACTTATGGAAGCTTTTGATGTAAAGGTTGATGAACCTGTAGCCATTATCACCAACTGATGTTTTCTAAATTAATTTGCAGAACTTGCCCCCCATGGCAAGTTCTTTTTTTATTAATAAATTAACATCAAGTTCAGCTACACTCTGCCTTATTGGAGTATGGTATTTCTGCAGTTCGGAAAGCCAACTTGTTTGGGCACCATAAATAAAAACAGTTTTCAATTGAAAGCTGTTTTTATATTAATCCACCACCGACGGATCTGGCAGAGATAGTGGTGTGGAGAGTATTTCACTGGTCCTCTCTTCTCTATGCGCAAAATATTCTAAAACCTTGTTGAGTTTATCGCGTGAGATAATCTCAGGACCCTCTGTAACCTCTGGTGTAACCTTGAAATAATCATCACTACTTACTTTGTTGAAGAAAAGCAAGCTCAATACAAAAATCACCACAAGTAAAACTGTACTTACAAAAAGCAAAACAATCCAACTGTCGATTTTTTTTGAAATATTTTTTTTAGGTTTATCACCTTCAGTATTTTTTTTATGTGAAAATGTAAATTTCATATCTATGAATTTCTATAACTAATTAATCTAAAAGTTATATCCACCTGCCATTTTGGATTGGTAATCTCTTCTGTATCGTCCGCAGGGTCTTCTTTGGTTACAAAAGTAAAGCGCTCTATCTCCATTCTGTACGGCATATTTTCAAGTAGCTCTATGAAACGAATCGTATCTGAATAACTTCCAATAGAAGACAGAGTGATCGTAGCTGTACTAGATTCTTTGTCTTCAGAAACTGTGATGATCGAAGTATCGGTATTGGTAAGTGTGCCTAGGGATTCCAAGTATTCCAAGAATGAAACTATACTCTGATCTGTGACGAAGTATGCTGCAAGTTTGGCCCTATCTTCTTCTGTAGCTGTTATAGTTTTTTTAATAGTATTCAATTCTGCATTTTTCTTTGTTACTTGGTCTATCTTACCGAGTATCGCACTTGTCTCTATAGTACTCACATTGATCAAACGCATACCAAATACAAACAATCCTACCACTACTACGAGGCCCACTATACTAGATATAAAAAGTAATGAATGTGATTTTATTTTCATATAGATAGCTCTAGATTTATAGAAAAATCAATATCTTTTTCTTGAACATAATCAGATATCGGAAATACAACTTCTTTGAAAGTACTGTCAGCTTGTAGGTTACTCACAAACGCAAGTAATGTTTCCCTGTCTGGTGATATACCCCCTATTTGAATTTGTATCTTACCTTCTCTGTCTCTAGCAATAAATATTTCATTCAAAGAAAGGTTTTTAGGCTTAATACTAGTAAGTGGCAAGATGATATTATCTACAAAAGAAACATCTTTCTCTGGTAACGCAATCTTATCGACTCTAGAATTTATATCTTTGATTATATCGGAAAGAGTTTCATCATTTTTAAATCCTTCGGTGGTTTTTATGCCTTCTAGATTGTCGTTTGCGACACGCATTTTAGCTAAAACAGCCGCGTATGATGGAACTAGAAAAATAATCCCGACGATCACTAGTGCAATCGCAAAAAATATCGCAACGATCACAAAACGAACCTTGTGGTCATGCTCTATATTTTTTCTTTCTTCAAATGGTAGTAGATTAATCATTATCGTAGTGACCAAGCGCTAACCCTATGGCTGTGGCATAGCCTATAGCGTCGTGTGCGTTCATTTCAGGAACATCGTGGGAGTAACCCGCGACATTCACCCATGGGTTTCCTAGTTCGACCTTTATATGCAGACTTTGTGCCAAATACTCTACAAGTCCATTCATGTTTGCATTTCCACCTGAAAGTAAAATTTTATCTACTTGCTTGCGGTCTTTTCCTTCGTCATCTTTGTGTGTTTGCCAATATATCAGATGCTTGTTGATCTCATCACGCAAAATTGAAATCCCGTTTAAAAGCACTCCAAACAAATCCATGTTGTCATGATTTTTCTGCAAACCGTATGTCCGCTTTAGTTTTTCTGCTTCCACAAAAGGTATGCCAAAACTTTTTTCAATTGTTTTTGTAAGACTATATCCTCCTATATCAACTGTAGAAGTGAAGAGTACAACCCCGTCACTTACTATAGATATACCTGTGCGTGTTTCTCCGAAGTCAGCGATCAAGTACGTACCTGTATCGCCTTTCTGTACGAGAGCACGTGCTAGTGCAGAACCCTCAAGTTCAAAAGATAGTGGTAAGAGTGCTGCCTCACTAAAAGTATTTACATAACTAGATACAAGTTCTGTAGAAGTCGCAGACACTTGGATGTCATACCCATCCGAACTTGCTCCAACTATTTCAAAATCAAATGTTGCATCTCCTGCATTTATAGGGATATGCTCCTCGAGTGATAACTCTAGGGTGTTCCTGATTTCTTTGTATGGAACTATGGGCATGCGCAACCTAAAAGAATATATTTGCTCTTCAGGAAGTGACACACGAATATATTTTAAATGTTTTTCTTTTTTAAGTTTTTCTAAAATTGGTACGAGATGTGCTTGATCAACTATTTTTCCAGAAGATATCAGTCCCAGCGGAATACTCATCACTCCATACACACCGAGCTTGAGTCCATGTTCTGTCGGTACTAACTCTGCATATTTAACTGATTGATCGGAAATATCAAAACCAACTGAACGAAGCGCCAAAAATGTTGGTGGTGGAAAAAATGATCTTAGTAAGTGAGAACGCATACATTGTATTATACGTTATCTTTTTCTATTTTGGGAGTGTCTAGTGAGCTTTTGTACCGACTGGAATAGATTCGTTTGGTTCAAGAAGTGAAAAACCACCTTCGTCTGTCGAGAGTGCGAAAAGCATACCATTTGATTCAAGGCCTTTTATAGTTCGTGGTTCCAAGTTTGTTACAAAAAGACATTTTCGTCCTACTAAAGTTTGAACGTCCGGAAAAAATTCTTTTATCCCAGAAACTATCTGCCTAGGACCTGTTTCCTCGGATAAATCTACAGAAAGTTTTAGTAATTTGTCTGTTTCAGGTACAACTTCTACTGACAGTATCTTGCCAACAGATATTTCTACTTTTTTAAATTCATCGTAGTTGATCATATTTTTATATTATGTGAGTCCAAGTATCTCTGCAATATCAGAGCTGCAGCTTGAGCATCTACATCTACTGGTTTTTTCATCTTTTGTTTGCGTGCGTGCATACTCTCCTTGCCTACTTTATCTTGGAACACATTATGTGAACTGAAACGTTCGTCTATCATGTGAACTGGTAAGCCGAATTCTTCTTCGAGATTCTTCGCAAAATTTTTCGCTCCGTCTGTTGCAGAAGTGTCTTCGCTTGTTTCGGTTGTAGGTAGTCCGACTACTATCTCAGTAATTCCACGATCTTCTACTGTCTTTCGAATATTATTTAAAGTATTTTTGTCATTTAGAATAACATTTTCCGGAAAAGCCAAAGTACCACCGTCGTCCGACAGTGCTATCCCTATTCGCTTTGTTCCAAAGTCTACTCCCAAGATTTTCATATATAGAGATTAGCATACTTTAAAAGGGATTGTCTCAGGGGATCATTTTTGCTATTATGCCCGTACACACACGTTTGGAGGCGTGGCTGAGTGGTTGAAGGCAACAGTCTTGAAAACTGTCGTATGGGAAACTGTACCGTGAGTTCGAATCTCACCGCCTCCGCAGAAAATGAATTACTCAAAAGAATTTTTTGAAATTCAAATAGAATTCGCTCAAAAAATTGCATCAATAACTGGCAAGTCAATTGAAGATGTGCTTTTAGAATATACATGCTTATATAAAAGATTTGGTATACAAAACTGGAACTTCGATAAAAACGAAATTGTATGGCAAGAATTCTTAAAAGAATTTCATAAATCAAAAAACAAGACTAATGCTGTATACGAATTTCAAATAAAGCATGCTAAAAACAAATCTGAAAAAGAAATTTTTTTTGGATGCTTTCGTTATGAATACAGTGCAGACAAAAAAGATGCCCGAATTCATTTTTCCAGTCATGGAGAATCAGGGTCACTTGGTAAAGCAAACACAGAAAAACGCAAAGAAGACTTGAGGTTAATGTGCGTTGATATCAAAAATAAACATCCCGAAGCAAGAACTATATCCGCAATTTCTTGGCTATTCAACATAGATGCATGCAAGAGAATATTTCCTCCGCGGTTTACAGAGAACATAGAAATTTTAGAATGGTACAAATCACTCGCTATCTGGGGACAATTTTTAGATAGTAAAGGCAATATTCGACCAGAAACAACAAAAAGATTCAAAACATGCTACTTAAAGCAAGATAATTTATCTGACCTACTTTATTGCTTCCCATATAAAGTTCTCTCAGTCTCTTCGAACATAGAAATTTTCTACAATTTCTATGAAATAAAGTAGGTTTACTATCTATTTAGTGTTACACTTTAGATATGGAAACACTAAAAAACAATTGGGTATGGATATTGAGCATAACACTCGTAATCTTCTCTGTCGTATTCTTTTTTTCAGCTCGAAACTTCTCCAAACAAGGTTCGTATGTTGAAGTGAAAGGTCTCTCAGAGAGAATCGTAAAAGCAGATACGGCTATCTGGTCACTTAGCTTTGAGGTAAAGTCGAATAACGTGGACTCACTATATTCTGATATAAACAGTAATATAACTACAATAAAAAAGTTTCTTACAGACAAAGGCTTCGAAGCATCTGAGATAAATGTCGCTCCTGTAAATATTTATCAAGATACATACAGAGACGCTGCCTTCCGATACAACTCGACAAACCAAGTTGCGGTCTATACTAAAAAAGTAGATCTAGCTAAATCAGCCTCAAACGAAACTCTCTTGCTAGTAAAAGATGGTGTGGTGTTGAGTCAGAACTATATCTCATTTGAATTTTCAGATTTGAATAGTATCAAGCCAGAAATGCTTGCTGAAGCAATCAAGAATGCTCGCGATACAGCTTCACAGTTCGCTGAAAATGCAGGGAGTAGAGTAGGTAACGTAACTCGTGGTAACCAAGGAGTATTCGATATCACAGACAAAGATCCTGGCTCTCCTGAATACAAAAAGATTCGTCTTGTCTCAACCCTCCGTTTTTTATTGAAATAATATATTTCACAAAATTAAAACCCCGCAATATTGCGGGGTTTGGTTTTTATTAAGAAAGACATCAATAATTAAATAAAAATACAATATTTTTAAAATATAGTATTATTTACCCATATGAAAGAACCTGGCAAAAAAAATCTCGAATCGATATTGTCTAAAACTGAAATTGAAGACAAATGGTGGATGAAGGAAATACCCGCAAAACCGTATGAAAATCCCGAAACATATCTTTATCGGGTGCTTGAAAAGGTAAGCTCAGATGTGATTATAGATTCAATTTCTTTTGTCAATGAAGACAATGGTAAAGAAAAACTAGAAATAAAATGGCAAGAAGCCGAACCATTCGTATTTGATCAAATAAAAACTCTGCTTCATAAAATTCCTGAGCAAATGCCTGCAATAGAATTGCAACAAGAGTTGAGAAATTTAAAAAGCGCCATACGTCCTATGGTAAATCCAATAGAAGAAGAGATAACCGATCGCGACCAGTATTTCAAAGCCACAATAACAGACAGGGATTTTAGCAAAGAACACGAAAACAAAGCATACCCAATAATGCGAAATTTATTTGATATGCGAGTTTTAAATGAGGACCATAAACAAGTTTTACTAAAAGAACTAATTCATGAAAAAAATATCATTCTTTTGGGTGGAGGAGACTCAATCAATGACCTTATTAGAGAGTCGGAATTAAAACCTGCATCTGTTGTAAATATTGATCCTTTTTTGAATTCAGAAGATGTAGATAAAAATTCCAGAAAAAATTATAGGTCTATAGTGACAAGAGCCGAAGATGTAGACCTAGGTAAAAAAAACATCCAAAAAGCACACGAAATATGGGCAACTTGGTCCGTCCCGCTTTATTTAGAAAACGCAAAAGATATTGAGCAGTTGTTCAACAATATAGATGAATTACTTCTACCGGGAGGAATATTTCGAGTATATCCGTTATATATTCTCGACTTTCAGAGAACTGGACACGAAGCGTTCGATAAAGCTGACTCTTTTGAGGAACGTAGGGACGCATGGATAAATTCAGTAGTGAAGTTACTCCTCACAAAAAGATATAATCTCACAATAATCAATCATTGCATGATGCATTTACAAAAACTTTCTGACTAATATTAAAACCCCGCAGTATTGCGGGGTTTGGTTTTTATTACGAGATCTTCTCGATTGATCGTTTCAAATTCTCACGCGCCTTTACTTCATATTTATTTCTGAAGTATTCGGTATAGTATATTGATTCACGTTTCAAGAAATATTCAAGAACTTTTTTTCGTTCAGTGCGGTACATTTCCTCTGGAACCCAAGCATATTCTTTGCGAATATTTTCCTCATATTCATCGAAAGTTTCAGTGTCTTTCCCGAGAATCGACAAATCCATATCAACCATGTACTTTTCGTCTGTTGTAAGTGGTACAGTCTTGTGATCAGTTACCAATACATAGCGGTGAACGTATTTACAAAAGAATTCTGATAAACCAAATTTCTTCATGATTTCAAAACCTTCGTCTGCGCTTTTTGGTTCATTGTCGCTCGCATGAGTGTCGTATACTCTGTCATGAAACCATATTGCAAGCTCTACTGCTTCTGGGTCAATAAGTAAATTTCTTATTTCTTCTATTTCAGAAAGCATCACATGTATATGGTCTATGTTGTGATAGAAACGCTCTGATCCAAAATATGGATTCTTGAGTGTTTCCCAAAATTCTTTTTCATCACCAAATGCACTCCTATCTTTCAGTACTTTCCATAAGTCGCTCTTGTGACCGAACCTCGTTTTTAATCTACGAAGTATAGATATCGGTAAGTATTCACTCACTACACTTTCCCATCCATCTAGCCCTACGAGACCTCTCACAAGCGACGAGCTTATATGCGCAAGCTCTATCGGTGGTACGAGATATACATGCTGTAGATTCGGATTAATTTTTCTGTTCACTTCTTGAATCAGAGTTTCGTATTCCAAATCTTGATTCCCGCGTACTCCACGCACGACGTATTCTGCATCGATTTCTTTTACAAAATTTGCAACAAATTTATCAGTGCAGATTTCAATGCAAACATTTTGCATATTTTTTACAAGTGACATGAACATCACTTTGCGCTCATCTCTAGAAAACATAGTTTTCTTTTCAGAATTTTCGGCGATCACCACGACCACTTCATCAAACATCTTTATAGATTGTTCTATCATCCACATGTGACCGAGTGTCGGTGGGTCAAATGTACCCGGATATATTGCTTTTCTCATTTTAAACCTCCCTTCTTATTTTTGATTTGTGAAAATAATTTTTTCGTTCTTTGTTCTAATTCCACAAGACTACAGTCTGTCGAAATAACAAAGTCTGCTCTATACTCTTTTTCTATAGCAGGCATTTGTGAAGCAATACGAGCCTCTATATCAACTAGACTCATGCTGCGATTTTCTATGAGCCTTTTAATTTGCAGATCTTTTGGACAAGTAGCCATTACGACAAATTCACAATTTGCAGAATTTCCTTTTTCATACAAAATCGCTGATTCTACAAATACAAAGACGTTATCGTCGACAGATTCAGTTACCTTGTCGATATTCTCCCAAAGTTTTGGATGAACAATATCTTCCAAGACTTTTCTTCTGTTCGTATCACTGAAAATAATCTGTGCTATCTTTTTTGTATCAAGCTTACTTTCGGTAAATACATCTGCTTGTAGAATTTGATTCAGAAAATCTTTTGGCAAAGAAAAAAGTATTTCCTTTGCCAAAGAATCCATATCCAACACAACTACATCTTTGGATTTTCGCAGAATACCGGCTACCGTGCTTTTACCGCAGCCGATATTGCCAGTCAGGCCGATTGGTTTACGTTTCATTTCTTTGTTTTTTGAATTGATTTACAAAATGTAATTGCATGCTTCCATCCTTTTTCGGTAGGCTCAAATCGAGCCATAGGAGATATGTGGTCACCGTCACAGAAATGTGGATCGATCACTTTAAGTGAATAGATTTTCTCTTCTTTAATATTTTCAAAAACAAGAATTTTCCTACCTTCATAATTTTTGCAATTTGGGTAACAAATCTTAGCAACAACATATTTTCCTACCTGTTCTGTATTTTCAATTACAAAAACTTTTGGATTAGGATTCTTGTTGTCTTCTTTTGATTCAACCACTCTATCTCTGTAGACGATTTTCTCTTGTGGTTCACTGTGACGACATAAACTGAAAGGTTTTCTGTTTTCTTCGTCTTTGCGAAATGCTCCAAATAATCCCATACGGTTTGTTTTAAATTGTTAAATTACTCTACTTAATTTAAATCTAGCCCCTTGTCGATACTTGTACAATACTGTATAATAACCGTTATACAACTATGATCGATCCAGAGAAAAATCTAAAAGAACTAGGGCTTTCAGACTCAGAAACGACTGTGTATTTGAGTATGGTTACTGGAGCACAATCTGCCCGTGATCTACTTAAGATTACAAAGATGAAACGTCCTACTGTCTACTACGCACTCTCTTCACTTGAAAAAAGAGGCTTGATTTCAAAATCAAAGAAAGAAAACGATTCTACATTTACACTCTCCCCTGTAGAAAGACTTGTATCTATTGCTCGCGAACGCGAAAGTGAAGCTATGATACTTACAGAAAAAATTGGCGAACTTGCACCTCTACTATCAAAAAAACAAAGCGATAAAAACACCAAACCTCAAGTTTCATTCTTTGAAGGTATGGAAGCTGTCAAACGTGTTGTGATGGATATAATGTATATAAAAGATAAAAATATTTTGTGCATTGCTCCATCAAAAAACTTTTTTTGGGATGTCGGCGGAGAATTTGTTAAAAATTTCGTAGAAGAGAGGATAAAGCGCAATATCCATACACGTAATCTCTGGGAGCGCGAACTAGATAAGTCTATTTTTAAAAAGTATTATGAAAAAGTTGCAGATGTACGGATACTACCTAGCGTCATGAAAGATAAATTCAGTACTACTATATTTATGTTCGACAATTCCACTTTATACGTATCTTCTATGAAGGAATGTTATGCCATACTCATAACATCATCTGAGCATACAAATACCATGCGCGCAGTTTTCGAAGGCCTTTGGGGCACATCAAAACCTCACGCAAAATAAAAAGAGGTTTTAAACCTCTTTTGTTTTATCTTACTGTTCCGAGATAATACGGTGGCTCTATGAGTTTATATAATTCACTTCCTTTATCGAGTGATGAATATTGTTTAATTGTATTTTCAAACCCATTTGTCTCTATATCCTGAGTAAGTTGTAGCGACTGTGCATCTTCTGGGTTTTTATACAGATAAAGCGCCGCGAGACCTGATGCAAGATACGCTGGAGACTTTCCATTTTCAAGTGCAATCAATGCAGGCATTATGAATCTTTCTCCATTTTTCGCTTTTCGCATCGGATCTCTTGCAACACGCAAGATTGGATCATTAAGATTTTTATTCTTAAATCTCATCAAAACATTGTCGGCGAATTTTTTTTGATCATCGCTTTTTATACCATATCTTGCAAGTACGAATTCGATTTCATTTAGAACTCCGTTTACAAGCGAATGCACACGAGCATCTTCGATTGCTTCATGTATATACATGTACCCAAAATGAAATCCATAATACGCAATCAGTGCGTGAGTGGCATTTACTGTAAAAAGTTTCTGCTTCTTCACTGACTCTAGATCTTCAACAATACTTACGCCGACAGGTATGGCCGGAAAATCAAAATTTGTTTTTTTGATACAAAGTTGAAAATATTCTTCTACGTTTACTCTAAGTGGATCATCCTTGAGCTCCAAATCACCTGGTAATATAGATACACGATCGATCATACAGTCTGGTGCAAAAAGATTTCGGGTAATCAGTTCTTTTATAGAATCTTCGAGATTTTCAAAAATCTTTTCTTTCAAAAAAGAACTATTATGTTCTGTAGCATTTTCACATGCAACTACGAAAAGTGGAGTATCTCCTCTCTTTTCCATTCTATACTCTAGTGCTCGTGCAAGTACTGGCGCAATATACGGAATAGACTGCATGCCAACCGCTGTCAAAACCAAGTCGGCATCTGTTATGTGTAAACACACACTTTTTGTATCCTTGCCAAAAATAGCAATTATATTTCGCACTGTTACTTCTTGGGTATTTTCTCCAAGTATCGACATACCAAATTCTTTTCTTGAGTTTATTGTCTCAATCAAAGATTGATTTACATCCACAAATACAGTTTGAAATTCTCTGGAAAATACGTGAGCAAGCATCCTACCTATAGGACCAGCTCCAAATATTACAAGTTTTCTCATCTATATAGTTTTAATTTACTTCTAGAACTATATAATCAGAAACCCTGAAAATAGCAAGGAAATTATTTTTAGATAGGCACTTGAATAATCATATTTTTTATTGTATAGTAAAGAAAAAGTAGTATGCAAATTAAACAAGAAACTGGTAAATTTTTGGATTTACTAAAAATGCAAAGTTTTATACCTGAATTTTTAAAAGACATAGACAGATGGAAATCAAAATACATTGATTACGAACATCCATATGTAGAAAGACTCTGGATAGATTTTTGTGGATATCGCTTATCACTTCATGCGATTCACCCATGCACCAGAGATGAAGCTTTTTATCACCCACATCCGTGGCCCTCTGCGATAAAGATACTAAGGGGTTCGTATGAAATGGGAATTGGATATGGAACATCCGAACCTCCTCTTGCTGGATTGATAATACTCAAAGAAGGTTCTACGTATGAGATGACTGATCCTCTCGGATGGCACTATGTAAGACCTCTCGCAGGGATAACTTATACATTTATGATAACCGGTGTTCCGTATGAAAAAAGTGAGGCAGAAAAAAGCTCCAAACCACTATCTCCACTTGACCCAGCACGCAAAGAAGAATTGATTGAATTTTTCAGAAAAATATATATTTAAATAATCCACCCTCTTTGGGTGGATTTGATTTTTCCATATTCTGTGGTAGTGTGCGTACAAATAAACATAGATGTACATACACAAACATTTGAAGTTATACCTTATCGATCAAGATGGAGTGCTGGCCGATTTTGAAACTGGATTTTTAGATATATGGGAAAAATTATGCCCTCCAGAATACAAAGATAGATTAAAGGGTAGACATACTTATTTTCTTGAAGATATGTTTCCAGAGGAGATGAGAAGTGAGATAAGCTCGGTCTATTACCAAAAAGAATTTTTCACAAAATTAAAGCCAATACCTGGAAGTATCGAAGCAGTAAAACTAATCGAAAGTAAAGGGCACGAGATCATGCTGTGCACTGCCCCACTCAAATACGCTGGCCATTCACTATCAGAAAAACATGAGTGGATTGAAAAATATCTAGGTAAAAAATATACAAAAAAAGTTACCTATGCTTATGACAAAACAATCGTAGGTGGAGATATGCTCATAGACGATCGACCAGATATTACTGGACTTCGAGAGATACCAATCTGGGAACATATCGTATATGACACGTCCTACAATCGTCACCTGACTGAAAACAAACGTATACGTTGGGATATGGATAACTGGCAACAAATATTGGGAATATAAACTATAGAGGCTTTTAGCCTCTATTTTCTTTTGGCGGAAAAATCACAAAAAGCTATACTATACGTTATATATGACAGAAGATTATCAAGACATCAATATGAACCCAAGAGAGCTAATAAAACTAGCTAAAGCTGGGGATGGAGATGCCTTTGGTAAGCTCTACGAGCTCTACTACACGCCGATCTATCGCTATCTTTACTTCCGCATAAAAGACAAAGAAGAAGCGTCAGATTTGACTCAGACGGTTTTTTTGAAGGTATACAAAGCCTTAGAAACAATCGAAAGCTCAAAAAGTGAACCCCTGGCCTACTTCTACACAGTCGCCAAAAATACTCTGATTGATTACAGGCGCAAGAAAAAAGATGTTTACATACTAGACGACGAAGATGCACCTGAAGTAGCCTCGCTCGATCCATCTGTTGAAGATGAGTTCGACAACAAAGAGATGCTCCGAGCTGTAGAGCGAGTCATGGAAGATCTCACAGAGGAACAGAGAGAAGTTGTAAACCTCAGATTTATCCAAGAACTTTCATACAAGGAAATATCGCAAATACTCGGAAAACGTGAGGACGCAATCCGCAAACTCCAATCCAGAGCCCTGAAAATACTGAAAGAAAAACTAAACCAATAAAAAGATGAACAAAAATACAAACAAAAGAATAACTAGAGATCAAAATCTAAGAAACGAACTTTTGGAGGTTTTCAATATAGAAAATAAAGATTCTAGTAATTTTGAAAATGTTGCAAGATTTTTCGAAGAGGCACGCGTAGCAAACAAAGATATCGTAGCCCCAAAAGAGTCTCTCTACACGCTACTTTCAAATATTCCTGAGGAAGAACGTGTACCAATACGTGAACTACCTCGCGTTACAACATCTTGGTGGAGAATGGGCTTTATACTTGTACCTTCAGCCCTGTTGCTGACTCTCGTTTTCTTGCCACAATATCAGCACGCACAAAAGATTGCTCTACCTACAACAATACAAAAGCCAATTGACGAAATCGAATATTCGCTCTATAGTATTGAGGATGATTCCGATCTTTTAGAGGAGGAAAGTGCTTTCTCTATAGCTTTGGCAGAGAACGATATTACGAGTGATTTTAATCAACCATTTTATGAAGGAGATATATAAAATAAACATAATAATTCTAAGTCTTATCTTACTAGGAACAAGTACGAGTGTTTTTGCAGCAGATGAAAAATCTTTTGATAGATCAAGTATTTTCTGTTCACAGTGGAACGAAATCGATGCAAAAATCTCAAGCAAGATCACAGAACGTGAAACTATTTTCGAAACAAAGAAAGCAAACCGTATAACAGATCTAGAAAGTAAGTGGGCTGAGATAGACGCAAAGCGTGAAGTAAAGCGTACAGAAGCCGATACGACTCTCGCTACTCAGATCGCAAGTCTAAATACAAAAGCAACCACAGAAGCACAGAGAAGTGCTATTGGAACATATGAAACTTCAGTACATAATGCACTTGAAATTCGCCGAACAAAAATCGATGCGATTATCTCCTCTTACCGAACAAGCGTGAACCAGACTATTGAAAATCGAAATGGAGTTTCAAATGAAGCAATCGTTTCATTCAAGGAAAATGTAGAATCTGCAATAAACAACATCACTCTGCAGTGCGAGAACGATATATCTAAAAAAGATATCCGTGCAAATCTAAAAAATGCTATGACAGAGGCTCGTGAAAATCTACGAAACACTATAGAGTCTGAAGATCCAAAAACAATAATCGAGAGTATAGGTGCACAAAGTAAGTCTGATATGGAAGCTGCTCAAAATGAATTCGAACAATCTCTAGAAAATGCTCGTATCGAACTAAAAAATGCATTCCAATAAAAAATAAAAAAATGAACCTATAAAAATCTCTGAACAAAAAGTTCAGGGATTTTTATTTATTTTATGCTAGACTATCTCCCAGATTGAACTTTTAAACAAAAAAATATGGAAATATTACTTAAAGTACTACTTATTTTATTCTTGTTTGCATTGCATTGGGAGCTATCCCTAGCGATACAGAGTATGTTCATGCACAGATACTCAGCCCACAGACAAATCGAGATGAGCCCAAAAATCGAAAAAGTTTTCTGGATTCTAGCATTTGTATTCATGGGTCCATCGTATCTATCGGCATACATATACGGACTTCTGCACAGACTGCATCACGCCTATAGCGATACCGATAAAGATCCACATCCGGCAGACCTATTTAGTGGTCCATGGGGACTCTTCAAGCTCATGTGGCGAACAAAAAAAGTATATTCAGATATTGGCAAAGGTAAATATCCGATAGATGAGAAGATGCGAGAGAATTTACCCGAGTGGGAAAAGTTTGATAGATTCGCAAGCTCTTGGTGGTGTAGACTTATTTGGGCGGGAATATATTTCCTGATCTATCTATGGATTGGTCCACCACTCTGGTGCTATTTTGTTTTCCTGCCGATTCACCTGACTATGGCCCCAGTACATGGAGTGATCATAAATTGGTTCGCTCATAAATACGGTGAAGCTCCAAACGATACTGGCGATTCGTCCAAGAATCTTTTCAAGAATGATCGTCTGATGGGTGGAGAAAGTTACCACAATGATCATCATAAGTTTCCAAGTCGTGCAAACTTCGGTGCGAACGGTCAGTTCGACCGCTACTATCACTATCTGCTGTTCTTGCAAAGATTGGGAATAGTGAAAATCAAGAATTTTAGCTAAACAAAACCCGGGTACAATCCCCGGGTTTTATATTTTTTTAAATAGGTTCATGATAGAATTTACACATGGACGAAAACGGTAAGATCTCCGCAACGTGGCAATCATTTGAATACGAATATAAAGAGAGGTCAGTCGACTGGTATTGGGCTCTCGGGATCATCGTAGTATCAACATGTGTCGCTTCATTTATTTTCAAAAATTTTCTTTTTGGAGTTTTTATCCTGATTGCAGGTGCAAGCGTTGCTTTCTTTAGCACGAGAAAACCTGAACTTGTGGTGTATACCGTAAATGAAAAAGGTGTGCGAATCGGCAATTACTTTTTTCCATATCATAAAATCAAAGCATTTTGGATTGGTGAGCATGAACATCACAACGAGCTCATAATCCACATTGACCGTGCGATACTGCCACATATCACGATACTAATTCCTGAAAATGTAGATGTAGACGGCATGCGTGAATTCCTACAAAAATATATGAAAGAAGAAGAGCTCCATGAGCCGGGATTGCATAGGGTTTTGGATAGATTGGGGTTTTAAAAAACAAAAGGCTTCATTATGAAGCCTTTTTATATAAAAAATATTTAATTTTAACTAAATACATCAGGTGTTGGGAGATTTATTTCCAAACTTGCTGATGAATTCTCATTAATTATCTGAAGCCATTCAGATAATGTGTATGTATTATCAAGATTATCCACTAACCAATATGCCAACTCTTCAGCTTTCTCAAACACAGGAGAAACCGGTGTTCCCTCAGTCACATTCTCATACATTTGAAAATGTGTACGTTCTGCTTCAGCCCAATCCGGCATATAGTCTACCGGCATTCTTTTTTCCCCATCGCACCAGTCCTCGAAAGAATCTGTATTGTCTTTATCTTTAGGAATCCATTTGCGTATATGTTTTCCATCTATAATATCCAGACTCAAATCAAAACCTTTATCCCACATTTCTTTACATGTATCAAAGTATTTTGAATACTCTGAGTAACTGCCACCAAAAAGTGGAATATAACTACCGGTTTCATTTTTTGGATGTTTCCAGTTTGCTGGTACTTTTCTTAATTTGTATCCCATATGATGTATTTATTGAGTTATCTTGAATTCCTATTAAGAAGCCAAGAAAACCCAATAAATACATATATAAATCAATACAATCCAAAGAACTACCCAATAAGTATAACATAGATATTATATTCAGTCAATAGATAAGTAACGTAGAAAAAAATCCCAAGCAATTGGGATTTTTTTTGTCGCGGTGACCCCGCCAAGAATCGAACTTGGATCACAAGATCCGCAATCTTGCATTCTATCCGTTGAACTACGAGGCCGTAGCAGATTGCAATATACTGTATTTTCCTTGATTTGTAAACCAAAAAACACCTTTCGGTGTTTTTTACTCCCCTTTCGCCCAAGCCTTTAGTGCTTCGTACTCCGCTTCTCCACAAATAGTCTTGCCTGAGTCTGTGTTTATGAAAAACGGCACTCCTCCACATACACCTTTGTCCAAGTCTTCTAGTTTCTTTAGATTTTCCTTGTTGTGCCAGACTTCGAACTTCTCTACTTTGACTCCCTCTTCTTTCTCGAGTTTATCTACTACAGTATGCATATGTTGGCAGTGTGGGCACTCTTCTCCATAAAAATTAATTAATGACATTTGTTTTTAGTTTAATGTTAACTCCCTTAGTGTATCGCAAAAATAAGTTTCGGGCCAATGATAGAAAAAATACCCCCGGGTGGGGGTATTTTTTACTTTGTGATTTTAGATAGACGAGACTTCTTGCGAGAAGCGTTGTTTTTCTTGATAACACCGCGCTTCATAGCTTTGTCGATTGCAGCGTAGGCAGCTGGGAGCATTTTCTTTGCATCAGCCTTATTTTCCTTTACTAGCTTCTCAACCTTTTTGATTGTGTCTTTCATGACCTTTGTGCGACGATCGTTTACGGCTTTCTTGCGCAATGATCCACGGAGGGCCTTTTTTGCTGAGTTTATAATTGGCATCTTTTAGTTTGAAAATTAATTATACTTTTAGACAAGATAGCATCGAGACACAACACTTTTCTTGTCCTCACACTATAGCAAAAAATGTCGATTTGTAAAGGTTATACGGTTTTTTCCAAAATACGCCCTCTCGGGCTATACTGTATCTTATGATTGCAAGACTAGAAGGGCAGGTTATAGAAGCGAGCGAAAAGTGGGTTATTTTGGATGTGAACGGAGTAGGCTACAGGATCTACTGTTCCCCGGAAACCCTCTCTATAGTCACCAAGAAAGATTCTGTGGCGCTCTATACATATCTCTCAGTACGCGAAGATGCATTAGACCTGTACGGCTTCATAAGCTCCGAGGAACACGATTTCTTTGAGATGCTCCTATCTGTATCGGGCATAGGACCAAAGTCCGCTCTCGGTGTGCTTTCAGCTACAACCATAGACACATTGAAACAAGCTATCGGTTCTGGCGACACTTCATATCTAACTAAAGTTTCTGGTATCGGACGAAAGACTGCCGAGAAGATTGTTATCGAACTACGTGATAAATTGCGCGCACATGTAAACGTAAATGACACTCCAGGAATGCTCCGCGCAGAAAGTGATGTAGTGGAAGCTTTGAAATCACTTGGATATTCACAAAACGAAGCTCGTGATGCACTAAAAGAAATCGACGGTACTGTGACTGGCACAAGTGCTCGTATAAAAGAAGCCCTCAAAATTTTAGGTAAAAAATAAATGACCACCCTTGGTGGTCATTTTAATTTAGAATATTTATTTAAACACATTAATGATATCAGCTGCGAGTGCAGATATGATTAGTATCAACACCAAAGCAATCCCTATCCCATAAGTCACATGCTTTACTAGCTTCTTTTTAGGAAAATATCTCTCCAAAACTAATCCTATCATGCGCCCTCCATCAAGCGGGTACATAGGCGTTGCATTCATCAATGCTAGCGAAAGTGATAGTATTCCAAAAACAGTCAGGAATTCTTTAAGAGGCGAAACAGGTACTCCACTTTCTGGAACAGTATTTATCTCCTCGGAAAGCTCGTTCATTGTCTGATACGTTTTGATCATCCCATTATCTTCCACTAAGGATTTTTTAGGATCATCGGTAATCGCGATAAATATTAGAACGAATATTCCTACTCCTACAAGAAGAATGAATGTATTCCAAAATGAATTTAGAAAACGGTGTATAGCACTTCCGATTTTACTTACCTCTTTAAAAAAGAGACCTTGATTGAAAGTAAAAAATAAAATAAGTACTGCAATACTCACTGTTATAAATGGTGAACCAGTATGTGCTTCCCATTGTTTCCATCCGATAAGTAATAATAATGCGCTTATGCCGGTAACTATATTTGCAATAAGTCCAGCTCGTAACATTTCCATCTGGTGTCTATACGACAGGTTATCAACCTCGGATTCTGAAGCAGGTTGCATCAGTCCTCCGAGTAGAAGGATATGTAACTCAAACATTACTTTCTGTCCTCGAATTTTTATTGGAAACTTTAGAAGGGGTCTGATACCGATAGGTATACCAACCGCTATCCTGGTGACCTTCCCACCTCTTCGGATTAGAGCTGTGGCATGAGCTAGTTCATGAATAAATACTGCAGTCATTAATGCTAAGAAGAACAAGAAAATACTCATATTTTTTCTTTTTACTATAACAATAAATATGTGTATTGTCAAATATGCTTGCGCCTATTCCCTTTTCCCTATAACCTATTTATATGCCCGAACTCCCAGAAGTACAGACCACGACTCAAGGTCTTTCAAAGAACTTACCAAAACTTTCCATCACAGATGTATGGAGTGATTTGCCTAAAATGAAAGTAACGCGCAAAGATTTTGTCGGGACAATCAAGTATCTTCCATACTTCAATGAATTCAAGAAAAAAATCGTGGGTCAAAAATTTATCTCAGTTGAACGTCGTGCAAAAAATATTCTCATAAATATATCTGGTGACAATACGATCCTAGTCCACTTGAAAATGACCGGGCACCTCATGATCGGTAAATACAAATATGATAAAAAAGAAAATTCTTGGTCTCCAGATGAAACAGAAAAAAATCAAGCGCTCAGAGATTCGTATAACAAATTCATCCATGTAGTTTTTTCACTTTCAAATGGCAAGCATCTAGTTTTCTGTGACTCAAGAAAATTTGGCACAGTAAAAATCATAAAGACTGCTGATGTGCACACAAAAAGTCATATTGCGAAACTTGGCCCCGAACCTTTGGAAAAAGGTTTCACATTTGAAAAATTTGTCGAAACACTGAATGTGAAACCAGAAGGGAAAATAAAACAAGTATTGATGGATCAGGCTGTGATCGCAGGCATTGGAAATATTTATTCAGACGAAATGCTTTGGATCTCTGGTGTTCACCCGCTTTCGACTGTTTCAAAAATACCAAAACCACAAGTGAAACAACTCTATATTGCGATGCAAGAAGTATTGAAAAAGGGTATAGATTTTGGAGGGGACTCTACAAGTGACTACAGAAATATCGAAGGCAAAAAAGGTGCGTTTCACCATCACCACAATGTATATAGAAAAAAGGGAGAGAAGTGTGGTAAGCGTGGATGCAGCGGGACTATTACCCGTATAGTAGCAAGTGGACGAAGTGCGCACTTCTGTACAAAACACCAAAAAGTGTATAATTAAAAAATCATGGATGGGATGAAAGAATTAAAATGGTTTGGAGGATTGCTTGCAATCCTTTTCTTGGCCTGGTTTGTAAGCGGTGGGCCAGAGAGATACGACACGAACAACGACAAACCTTTTATCAAGCCACCATCCCCACTCAACACCGGCGAAATATACGGTCCTGAAAATACAGCTGTAAATCCAAATACTCCAGCTGGCTGGAAATCTGTTTCAACAAAATACTTCTCTGTGGCACTGCCGACTGATTGGGCATTCAAAGAATCTGACTCTAGTGTCTGGAATTCATATAGAGGAGAATTCACAAACGGAAACAGTACACTATTCTTTGAATACGGACCCTACGCTGTAATGCCTGTACCTACAACAGACGACAGATATACATTTACATACGAGACTGTAGCTCTATACTCTGCGACAATGATCAAACCTACAGGATTCTTGGGCAACACAACCGGTATGTTTATCAGTCGCGCACCAGCACTCGAAAAATTCTCCATCTCTGGATACAACTTAAATCCAAGTACACAAAATACAGCATTCACAATTTTTAGAACTTTAGAATTCTATTAGACTCCGAGTATTCGAAATAGTGCCACACCCGCTGAAACAGAAACATTCAGAGATTCCTTGCTACCCTGCATCGGGATTTCGGCTATAACGTCTGAGGTATCTAAAATATTTTTTGCTACACCTTCAGTTTCAGATCCGAGTATGAAAACTACTTTCTCAGCCGGAACAACTTTTTTGTAATCAGTAGAATTTTCTGCGAGCTCAATCGCGATTATCTGATATCCGTCTTTTTTAAGATTCTCTACTTCAGTAAAAGC
>DALYDX010000003.1:30447-57975 GCA_031972835.1 Minisyncoccota bacterium
GCTATTTGTATAGCTGGTGTGTATGATCCTATTTGTGTGAATTTTAAAAATTCAAGAGAAATCATATTTGATTAAATTAGTAGGAATCTTTCCCTACAGGAACAGTATACCTTTTCGCTCCAATAAAATTGGAGCCCGAAAAGCTTTTCGATTCCTACACGCAAGCAAAGCAGTACATAGAATAACAAAAATGTGTCGTCACAGATAAAATACTCGCCGCCGCTCGTATTTTTCTGCGACCCCGACTCAACCGTTTCGTATACTAACGAAACATGTTTCCGTCTAGGACAAGTGTACTCAAAAGTGGAGCAGTCCACTTTTTCGACCTTGTCCTCCCGGTAGGAATCGAACCTACGACCCTCTCCTTAAAAGGGAGCTGCTCTACCGACTGAGCTACGGGAGGATTTAACTCATTGAAAATAACATATTTATAGGTTTTCGGCAAATGCATTCATATAAATAATCTTTTTAAAAAGGATTAATCATGGTACAAATAGTATATGAAACCAAAAACAAAAATAATCATCGCGGTTGTTGTAGGAATATTAGTATTGGCATTGGTAGGTTTTTTTATAAATAATTCTAGTTCCAATAGAGTTCCAACTCCAAACGAGACACTTGCTCAATGCATAACAGATAGTGGTGCAAAGTTCTATGGAACATTTTGGTGCCCACACTGCCAAAAACAAAAAATGATGTTCGGACGTGCTGCTACAAAGCTACTTCCATATATAGAATGCTCTACTCCAGACGGCAAGGGTCAATTACAGATATGTACAGATAACCAAATCGAAGGCTATCCTACTTGGGAATTTATAGATGGATCAAGACTTACAGGTGAGATACCACTTACTACACTTGCAGAAAAGACTGGCTGTATAGCACCAAACTAGATATGCCTATAGAAACATTCAACATCATAGCGACAATTGGCTCCATCCTCATAGGTATTTTCGGTATTATAGCTATATTTATGTCGTTTTCTACTAAAAAAACAGCTTTCAATGTATTTGTCTCAAAAAAGGCGTACTTGATCGGTTTTTTGATTACACTCGGCGCTGTATTTATGAGTCTTATATATTCAAACGTTTACAATTACCCTCCATGTGTACTTTGTTGGTACCAAAGAATATTCATCTACCCACAAGTAGTTTTGTTTGGACTAGCGATGGTCAAAAAATATCCGAAGTTGTTGGTGGCACAAATTAGTTTGGCACTCACTGTAATAGGTGGAATATTTTCTCTGTATCACAACGTGATTACATATACGAACTTTAATCCATTACCTTGTCCTGCCGCAGTATCGTGCACCCAAAGATTTGTGTTCACTTTTGGATTCTCTACTGTTCCACTTATGGCATTGTTTCTGTTTATTGGGCTCTTAGGTGTGTATTTTATCCTTAAAAAACAAGACTCTCTGGACTTATCCACAGATATTACACAATAGTATTTTTTAGTGGTGTATACTATATGGGAAGCTCATAAAAAATTGCACCCCAGATCTCCCGTTTAGGGATTAATATTTAAGGGATCGCAAAACAATATCGAAACAGTACCTTATGACACGAATATAATTAATATCGTGTCCACAAAATTCGTTCTTTAGGATAGGAGAAAGGGTCTCATGCATGTTGCGTAATACATTACGCGCCATACACGAGACCCTTTTTTTATTGTCTGAAATTCCAATTTTTGTATTTTAAATTCAGAATTCCCCTATATATAAATCCACACTTTCTAAAAAGCCTTGCGCAGCCGGGTAGGCGAGCAGAGCAATTCGCTAGCAAGCGAATATGCGTGCTTTTTAAAAGTGATGGATAAAAGAAAAATTTTCCAGAAACTAAACTTTAATTAACAAAAAAATATACAGAAGCCACAAAACGCCTTAATTACCAAGCTAAAACGCTTGTAGGATAAATAATTCCAGACTCTGATCCAACTCCCCTTTCCCACTCCTAGCCTCATGATAGATCTTGTTTAATCTCGATAAATACCCAGTTAATTCTTCATATGAAAATTTCTTTGTCATTGCGAGTGATTTTTTATATACAAAAGGTGATAGTCCTGTACTTTCTACACTTACATCTAGCTTTGTCTGACTCGCGACTATAAGTGCAGATTTAATAGACCAGAAAAGTATTGGCACTATCTCGTCAGCTGAAACTCCCCCATCGCGCAATTTACGGAAACATAGCCAAGTTTTTTTCTTGTCTCTTATACTAAAAGTATCTGTAAGTTCAAAAACTGCTGGCATTTTTTTTTCATAACTCTTTTGAACAAAAGACTTCAGGGTTGCACCGCTTTTTTCCAAATCTTTCAAAGTACTCTTCTTGATCTCTGTCTCTACGATAGCAACTGTATTTGGACTAGAGACCATATGGTCTAATTTGGATATTATAAATTGAGACCAGTTATCGTCTTCGATAGTAGAATGAAGTACAAGTAAACTTTTTTCTCCAAAGAGATTACTCCCAGACAAAATAGAATCCACTGTGCCTATGTCCATATCTGTATCAGAAAAGGAGAAAATTTGTTCTCCTTTTGATTTTGCCTTATCGACAATAGTATCCAAGGCTTTTTTTCTGTTATTTATATCGTTTCCGTATAAAACATGTAACATGTTAGAATTTTATGATTTTTTTGTAATCTTCATATGATTTACCGTAACGAGAGAGTAGTATCTCTTCTTGGCGTTTTACAAATATATATCTTGTAATCAAAAATGTAACTAGTGCAGTACAGACGATCACTACAGAATTCGCCAAGAATCCAAAGCCTAGCACTAGCAATGAAAGTCCTATGTGAGTTGGGCTACGCATATAGCAATACGGTCCTTTGCAGAAATCTCTCGCAGTCAGATTCTCTGGATCCCTTCTGTGATGTTTTGTTCTATCAGAAGTTTTCTGAGACCAAAATATTAAAAAAGTAGAAAGTATCAAAAGTAGCGGCCCAAGTGAAATCAGTGTATTGGACATTATTCGAAAAGGGAGAAAATAATCGATAACAAGACCCAGGACTAGGGCAGTAAAATATGTTAGGTAGGAATGTGCCAATACCTGATGAATAGAGTGATTCTTTATTTCTTTCATAACAAAAGTGTAGCACGACAGACTAATTTGTGAAGTATTTACAAAACTAATCCATTTGACCCCAATTGTTCCCTACGGCAATATGAACCTCGAGCGGAACCGGCTTCTTACCCTTTAAAAATTCAGGTGGAATAACGTTTCTCATAGCCTCGCTTATAATCCTACTTGCTTCGTCGACTTTTTCTTCTTTTACTTCATATATAAGCTCATCGTGAACTTGTAATATAAGGTGAGCTTCATCCAAAAGACTATTTTTACGCAAAGCATCGTTTGCAAGATTTATAGCAATCTTTATCACATCCGCAGCTGTACCTTGTATTGGAGCATTGATTGTCATGCGTTCAGCCATAGCTTTTATAAATGGGATTTTAGATTTCAATCCAGGAAAATATCTTCGTCGACCAAAAAGTGTTTCTGTGTACCCAATTTTTTTGGCCTCTTCTACTACTCCATCCAAATATCCTTGTATCTTAGGAAACTGTTCAAAATAATTGTCGTAAAATTTCTGCGCTTCTGCTCTATCTGTACCAAGATTTTGTTTTAGTGCGAGTACTCCCATACCGTATAGAATTCCAAAGTTTATAATTTTTGCGCGTCGTCGCATCTCGTGAGTTACTTCAGATTCTTTCACTCCGAAGACTTTCATTGCCACAGCACTATGCACATCTCTACCTTCTACGAAAACATCACGTAAGAATTCATCTTCTGACATTAGTGCTGCAATGCGAAGTTCAATTTGTGAATAGTCAAACGAAAGAAGTTTATATCCTTTTGGAGCCACAAATGCGTTACGAATATTTTTACCAAGCTCAGACTTGATCGGAATATTTTGTAAATTTGGATCTTGTGATGAAAATCTACCAGTAGTTGTACCCGCTTGCTTGAACTTCGCATGAAGTCTACCGTCTTTCTGTACGAGAGCAGGTATCGTATCTATATATGTAGAGAGGAGTTTCTGAAGTTCTCGATAGAAAAATATTTCATCTATTATCGGATTCACACCTCGCAATTTTTCAAGTTCACTTTCACGAGTTGAACGTGCACCACCGGCAGTTTTTTTCATCTTCCCTGTTTCAGGTAGCAATTTCATCTCATCAAAAAGTATTTCTCCAAGCTGTTTTGGTGAGTTTATATTGAATTCTCTGCCTGCATACCCCCATATTTTTTTCTCATGTTTTTTAAGTTCGGTGTGGTATTTCTCTGAAAGACTCTTTAGATACGCGGTATCTACGGACACACCGTGATCCTCCATGGATTTTATAATAGGCACAATCGGTAACTCTATATTTTCATAGACATATGAAAGTCCTTCATTTTTGATTCTATCGAGAATATTTTTCTTTGCTTCTTCTAAATTTTTCGCTCCTCCAAATGACAAGATATCCTCTTTTGTTGGGTCAGCTATTTCAGAATTGAGCAACCAATACGCTATACGTAGACTTGTCTCTTCGTCAGAGGGAATGTCTTCAGAAAAAAGTGGTTCATTTTTTAGAACAGCACTATCCGCATATCCAAGCACTGATCGAGCTCGCGCAGTCAAAGATTTAAATTCAAATTCACGAAGTGTGTTTTCAACTAGATCCACATCGATCGATTCGATAAATTTTCTTTCTGGTAATTTAAATTCTATTGGTGCGTCACGACGAATCGTTGCGAGAGTCTTTGAAAATATCGCTTCATCTTCCCCTTCTGTGATAAGTAAAGATATGCGTTCAGACAAGCCAATTTTTCTCAGAGTTTCAGGATCTTTTTTCAAATCTTTGTACATTTTTTCAAGTGTTCCAAACTTTTGAATCAATATCTCAGCAGTTTTCTCACCAATACCTTTTATGCCGATAATATTGTCCGATGGATCACCACGAAGACCTTTATAGTCTGGCAGAAGCTCGGGAGTGAACCCAAATCTTTCTAAAACTTTTTCTTCATCGTATAGAATCGTATCGTTGATACCTTTTTTTAAAGTAAAAACTTGTACACGCGTTCCGTCGACAAGCTGTAGTGTGTCCATGTCTCCTGATGCAATCACGATGTCTATATTTTTATCTTTTTTAAGATTCTCAGTTATTGTTCCAAGCATATCGTCGGCTTCAAACCCTGGAGCATCGTACATCGGGATCGAGAGAGCTTCAAATATTTTTCTAGAACTTTTTAGTTGTGCAACGAGCGCATCATCTGTTTTTGCACGACCAGCTTTGTAGTTGTCATATGCTTCATGGCGAAATGTTTTTTGCGGAAGATCATAACAAGCAACTATATAGTCAGGCTTAAGATCGGTAATGATCTTGAAAAGCATGGTCAAAAGACCGTATATTGCCCCTGTAGGCTCACCTTTCGAAGAAGCGAAGTCTGGGAGGGCGTGGTAGGCACGATGAACAATCGCGTGCGTATCGAGCAGTATAAGCTTATTTCGAGTTGATTTTTCAGTCTTTTTTGGCATTTGTAATGATAATTATAACACCAAAATATTTATATTTTCTCTATTTCTATTTCCCTCACTTTTTCTCCTTTGTGAGAAAGTGAGACGTTAATCGAATTTTTAGGAATTATTCCACCTGCTCTCTCCGGCCATTCGATTAGAATTAAATTATTTTTTTCTTTTAACATTTCTTGCCAGCCGAGAGTTAGTAATTCTTTTTCATCGTCTATTCTGTATGCATCTATATGAATCAAGTGCTCAAATACTCGGCCAAATATTTTCTGACTTTTAACTTCATCGATTTTATATATACGCATCAAAACAAATGTCGGGGATAGGACCGACTCAGTTATTCCGCATGCTTTTGCAAATGCTTGAGTGAGCGTCGTCTTACCTGCCCCAAGCTCGCCTGATAGCGCTACAAGCGTCGCAGAGTCACTATCTGCACTAGTCTTTATTGTTTCTAGTAGGTCTAGAGCGACACTGTCTATTTCATCAATCTCAAATACTCTTTTCATACTTGGGATATTAACACAAAACCCGCTCACTAGTGAGCGGGTTTTGTTATCTAATTCTTTAGTTGAAGTTTGGAGTTGGTCTACGTGTGTATAGTCTGCGTGCTAGATAAACTAGAGCAAATATCACAAGTAGAAGTAGCAACCATCCAAGTAGTGTATCCGGGAAGAATCCAAAACCTGAAAAGAATGCCAAACCTAGAAGCGGATTTCTACTTGTAGAAACACGATTCATCTCGTATGCAATAGCTTCTTGCTGAGCACCTTTAGGGTCAGTGTAAACTAGACTTGCAGTTGTAACGAGTAACTCACCTAGGCGTGCACTATTTGCGACAACCCCTTGAATGTAGAACGTACCGGTCTGATTTGGAATGAGTGTACCGAGTTGTATTGTTAGGGCATGATCAGCAAGTGAGTAATCACCTATTGAAGAGTTTCTGAAGTTAATATTTTGTGGGAATAGAACACGAAGTGTTGCATTTTGAAGTGTCTTTCCACTTATATTTTTGTAGATAAGTGTGTAATCTACTATGTCTCCCATATAAACGTTTTCATATCGAGAGTCGATAGTAAGCATGATGTCTCCATTTCCTGTACCTGTAGAGATAGTTGTACCTGTATTAATAACAACTGGAACTACTGGAACTGAATATGAGAGTGTTCGGAATGTTAGAACTTGACCATACTTGAGTGTTCCGTCGTCTGCACGAACCACAGCTCTATAGTAGTAAGTTGTGTTAGCAACTAAACCAGTAGCAGTGTTGAAGTATGAGAGTGTTGAATTTGTACCAAGCAATTGCTGTGATGAGTATAGACCCATGTAAGTAGTTGGTCCATATTCAAACCATCCTGTTGGGTTATCATTTGATGTGTTGTAAACAAATCCAGAAAGTGTTGCAGATGTCTGAGTGATAGATGTAGCACTAACAGTAGAAACTGTTACGTTTGAATAATCAAAGTCTGGGTTGTCATTGTTCTCACTATCTGTAGTGAAGCTCATGATAGATCCACAGTCTTCTCCTAGATCACTTTCAGCACACGCACGATAGAAGTATTCTTCGTCATCGTTTAGTCCAGTTATAGTATCAGAGAATTCTTCTGTGTCTCCAGCAGATATTGAACATGAAACGTTTTCTGTTTCATCGAGGTCACCGATTGCATCGTTTGTACCCCATTCAAACCAACATGAATTTACTGAATCATCATTTGCATCTACCTCCCCGCGAAGTCTTGCAGAATCTTCATCTACATCATCTTCTGAAAGTGTAGAAGTGTCTGGTCCTTCATCAGATCCAGTATCTTCTGTACTTGTTTCAAAATGAACGATAACTCCACAATCTGTACCTTCGCCGTTTTCAGCACAAGCACGATAGTAGTAATCTTCATTGTCATTTAGACCAGTAAGACTTTCAGAAAATTCTTCTGTGTCATCATCTGCAATTGAACATGATACGTCTTCTGTATAGTCTAGGTCACCGATTGCATCGTTTGTACCCCATTCAAACCAACAATTATTTATGCTGTCTCCGTTTGCATCAGCCTCACCACGAAGCGTTGCAGAATCTTCATCTACATCGTCTGCTGAAAGTGTAACTGTGCTTGGTGCACTTGCATCATCACCTCCATCAAATGGAGATTCTGAATCATCATAGATACTATCGCAACTTGGATCTTCCATGTCTGTATATCCGTCTCCATCGTTGTCTTCATCGTCATTACATTGCGCGTCATCAGCACCAGTGTTTCCACTAACTTTGAATTGAACACGTAGGTGACCTTGACTAGACCAACCTGGTGCAACTGAACCAATGTTTATTCCACTAGAAAATAGTGAAGAGTCGCTAATGGCAGAACCAGTAGTTGTCTGGTTCGGAAACCAAGTAGCAGAGTTGTCGATGTATGTAAGAGATTGTGAACTTGAAAGAGACAGACTAACAGAGTCTGAAAGACCTCCGTATCCATCAGCAGCGATACTACCAGTAAAAGTATGTGAAGTACCTGTTCCAGTAGATTCTGGAGATACCTTCAATTTCACGTTACTTGCTGTTGTTGTACCAGTGTTGTGGTAATAAATATCAAAAGATATTGTCTCACCAGCATCAGCTGATACTGTTGTAGATATCCAATTCGTACCATTTGGATAATCAGAAACGTTCATGCCACGGAAAGTAGCATAATCTTGTGGATCGTTGTTGAACGTCACAAAAGCAGCTGCTTCAGATGGAAGTGCTGTAAACCCTAAGCCAAGAAAGGCTAGGAAAGAAACTGTGTATGCGATTTTTTTGATAAATGTTTTCATAAAATTTGTTTTTAATCTCTTAATAATCTCTTAATACGACAACTAATAATATAGGTATTATATAACATTTTAGTAAAAAAGTCAATAAGATTCCCTTCCACCCGTATAGGGAGGATTTCGATAGGAGATCTGTATTAAACTGCTCTAACTACATGTTTTAGGCCTCGATTTAAGTCTACCTTGTGAGGCGATTAAATCAAGAACTAAAAAAGTAGTACGACCTGACTGTCAGGTCGTACAAAAACATTGCAAATTATCACCCACCGGTTATATCCACCGGATATCCGCCCGTATTGTCTACAGGACCACCTGGACCTACTGGAGTTCCTCCGTTGACATCTACAGGATTACCCGAAGGTGGTCCGTAGATTGTTCCACTAGACGAGGATTTGTTTCCAAGCACCGCATTTAACAAGTACCCAGCCGCGACACCAGCACCAGCAGCTAAAACATAACCCCATGGAGATGCTTTTTTGCATTCCGGGCAATCACCACCAGATGGTGTGCCAGAAGTGGTTGTGTAAATGATTTTCGGCTCTTCACGATACACCACCGGTGGATCGTAACGAGGTGCAGGTGGAGGTGGAGGAGCAACGTATGGAGCACTTGCATCCACAGCATCCTCTTTTGGCTGATTTAAAGCCAACGCGGTTGCGTCTCCTCCGTTGTTGTTACCATTGTTGTTACCAGCGTACACATAATTATTAATTATGATTGGTTGGCCATTTGCACTTGCTACAACAGCATCTTTCTTGGTTGTTCCGGTGCTTGAATTCACACCAGGACTAAAAGCCAAGTCGGCAATCGGATTCCCGCACCATCCGGACCAAACATCAAAGTCTGAGTACTTGTAACTTTCTTCTCCAAGATAGTTACTACGGAATGGTTTAAATTTGATCGTTCCATCAGAGGCTACATAACCAATTAGGCGTTCGCCTTTTTTAAAATTGGCGTCTTCTTTACCTGCAAAACAGGCTCTAAGCGAAGAATATAAATCCTTGTCTGTTACTATGGGATTTAGATTTTGATCCTTCCACTTATTCTCAATGTTCCAATTCAACACCTCTTTAAAGGTTTTTTTGAGTTCTGTGGTTGTGCAATTGAAGATCCCATCGGGATCTCCATTTTCGATTGCGGTAACATACTGATCTCCAGTAATTTTACCGCACCACTCACTCTTTAAAATAGGTTTACCATCCTGCGCAAAGGCGGAGGTAGTAATAATTTGCAATAAAACTAAGATGAACAGTATTTTTTTCATATTTTCGTATTTAAGCGTTTCAGAAATATTTTTCTTTATCTTATCACACTTGGGACTTATTGTCAATGGGTAAGAGGGTGGTTTGACCCTCAGTAAAAATAGCCAAAATCCCCTTGTTTTTCTCCTTAATTTGCCGATTTTGGTGTATGATTATTACAATGATTCAATTTGATGAAGAAAAGCAAAACAAGCGCCTCGAAGACCTTAAATACCAAGAAGAAGAGGATTTGGTACGTATTTTAGCCAGCGCTAAATACAATATCCCATATATCGACCTCTCTACTACAACCATCGAGAACGAAGCTCTGCGTATCGTGCCTGAGAAAACTGCTCGTGCAGTTGAGATAGCTCCGTTTAAATTACTTGGTAAAAATCTACATATTGCTGTGCGTTCTCCTGTGCGCAGCGAGCTTCCTCAAATACTGGAAGACTTAAAATCTCAAGGTTATATTCCAAACCTATACATGGCATCTCACGCTTCCTTGGAAAAGGCTTGGTCGCGTTTCGGAGAAATATCTTTTGCTTCTGTTTCCCGTGCTGGTGGTTTGGATATTTCTGGAGAGGCACTACTCGATATCGCAAACAAAGTTCACAATATAAACGACGTAGCAAAAGTGGTAGCGGACGCATCAGCTGACAATAAAACTCACAAGCTATCGCATATGCTTGAAATTATTTTAGGTGGAGCTATCGCTATAAAAGCATCTGACATACATATCGAACCAGGAGAACATGAGGTACAAGTGCGTTTTCGACTTGATGGAGTATTGCAAAATATTCTGACCTTTCCACCGGAAACATACAAACTTGTGAATTCTCGCATCAAACTTATTTCTGGATTGAAACTTGTGATCAAAAGTATCGCGCAAGATGGACGCTTTAGTATTTATGAATCTGACGGAACTGAAATATCTATGCGTGTATCTATCATCCCAGGAGCATATGGCGAATCTATCGTAATGCGTATTCTCGATCCAAAATCAATTCAAGTAAAACTAGACGAGATCGGAATTCCAAAAAAACTACTTGCTATCATGGAAGCTGAGATCGCAAAACCAAATGGACTTATACTTATCACTGGTCCAACCGGATCTGGTAAGACCACAACTCTGTATGCATTTCTTCGTAAAATTTATTCTGCAGAAATAAAAATTATTACAATTGAAGACCCTATCGAATATCACCTCGCTGGTATTACTCAAACCCAAGTGGAGAAAAATTATACGTTCCTTGAAGGACTTCGCTCTGCACTTCGCCAAGACCCTGACGTGATAATGGTCGGAGAAATCCGTGACTCTGAAACCGCAAAAATCGCTGTCGAATCAGCATTGACCGGACACTTAGTTTTCTCAACACTCCACACAAACAACGCCGGAGGTGTAATCCCTCGTCTCATAGACTTAGAAGTAAATCCAAAGATTCTTGTCTCCGCTTTGAGACTTTCTGTTGCTCAACGTCTTGTACGAAAACTTTGTTCTGAATGCAAAGCGGAAGATATTGTCTCACCTGAAGATGAAGCACTTATAAGAAAAATACTTACTGGTATAAATACTGAAGGTAAAAAAGTAGAGGAGTTCAATATTGATCCAAATCAACCGATCAAAACTTGGAAAGCTGTAGGTTGTGATAAATGCAACAAAACTGGATACAAAGGACGCATAGGAATATTTGAAGCAATACAAACCGATGAAGCTATAGAGAAGATAATTCCTGAAAACCCAAGTGAACGTGAGATAAAAAGAGTCGCTCATATGCAAGGCACACTTGATATGAAAGAAGATGGAGTTATAAAAATACTTACTGGTATTACAAGCTTGTCTGAGGTACGGAGTGTTGTAGAACTAGATGAAGAATAAAAAAACCGGAACATAAATGTTCCGGTTTTGCGCGGAGGGTGGGACTTGAACCCACGACCCTCGGTTTTGGAGACCGCCACTCTACCAACTGAGCTACCAACGCATATATTAAAATTTAAAATTTTTCAAATAAAAAGGCCGGATTCCGAAGATTCCGACCTTTATCGCATGTGCCACAGAAACCCTTTCAGGTTAACCATGTGTTGCAAGATCATCTTGACCAGCACGAACGCTTCGGGAGCGAACGAAAACTAGCGTACTCAGCGTTGAAAAAGGTAGCGAAACCCATATCAAGCTGATATCTTACGCACAGCAATTTTTTTACAGAACAACCTGGGAACATACTATTCCCAAGTTACTTTTTTGTCAATATATATCTTAAATTTAGAGTTCCGCTTTTCCTGATATAATAATTTTATGAAAATAATCAGTTGGAATGTAAACGGAATACGGGCAGTTCATAAAAAAGGATTGTTTATTCCGTTTGTAGAAAAATACAAACCAGATATCATTTGCCTTCAAGAAACAAAGGCCCAAGAGCATCAGTCAGAAGTAGATTTACCAGAATATGAAGAGTATTGGAATTCTGCTGAACGTCCTGGCTACAGTGGTACTGCAATATTTACAAAGATAAAACCTCTAAAAATAATCAATAGTATCCCAGAAAAAATCGCAAAAAAATACGGACTAAGTGACGATACATACGGAGATCCAAATTCTGAAGGTCGTGTAATTGCTGCTGAATTTAAAAAGTTTTTTGTGGTGACAGTTTACACTCCAAATTCCAAAGATGACCTATCGCGTATCCCTCTCCGACACAATAAATGGGATCCGGCTTTTTTAGCTTTCATAAAAGATTTAGAAAAATCAAAACCAGTAATATTCTGCGGAGATTTAAATGTCGCCCACACACCAGAGGATCTCGCCCGCCCAAAAGAGAATATTGGCAAGAAAGGTTTTACAGATGAAGAGCGAAGTGGAATAGAAAAAATTATTTCTGCAGGATTTGTAGATGCTTTTCGTATTTTTACAAAAGGTCCTGGTCACTATACTTGGTGGAGTCACTTTGCTGCTGCACGAGCTAGAAATATAGGCTGGCGTATAGATTATTTCTTTGCTTCTAAAAAACTTGTTTCAAAAATCGTGTCTTCTAAAATTTTAGCCGAGCAAATAGGTTCTGATCACTGCCCTATCCTCCTAGAAATCAAAGATTAAACTGATTTGACTTTAGTTAAAAAGTATGCTATTATGTGTACTCACAAGTTCATTTCACAATAAAAACCACATATATGCAGAGTTGGGATAAAAACGTACTTTTTGATTGGGATTGGTTACTATTCGGAGCTTCTGGTAAAGAAGTATACCGGACATTAACAGACTTCTTTGAACAGCAAAAAAAGCGAGCCGAGAATCGCAACGGCTCTATTCCTTCAGCCAAAAGTGGAGGGCGGGATAAGTTTAAAAACACCCTAGGTAAACACGTTTATCATCCAAGGATGATGAATAAGCTTTCGTATTTGGAACAGGATGAGATTGATGACCTGTACCTGGAATATGCAGGTGCGGTGATGAGCGAGGATGTCAAAAAAGCCAGAAAAGAATGGCTTAAAATGTCCGAGCAAATGCAAGACGTCGCTCTCGCTGAACAAATTGAAGCTCTGTATGAATACCCTACAAAGGTTTCAGATAAAGTGGAGTATCTACGTATGCAATTTTATGCATTTCCTCTCGCTGGACTTTTTGGCAACACGAAAGAGGTGGTAAAAAACTTGCTTGAAAAAGATGCTTCTTGGTTAGAGCCGCTTGAGGTTGTGATTCATGAAAGATCTCGAGCCGCAGCCTAAAATAAAAACCCCTGACTAGTTCAGGGGTTTAACTTTTGCAATATTGCAAATACCATGTTAATTTCAAGAAAGAATTGTAAAATATGCAAACAAAAGAAGTAAAATATTTTCGCATTCGTGCAAACGAAGAAAAAATAAAATTTATTTTAGAGCACACAGATATCACGATTGAAATTATCACCAAAGCTCGGAAGGCTGCTAATCACAATCCATATCATGGCTTTGGTCATGCACTCGGTGTGACTGAGAGCGGGATTATGATTGCAGAAGCTTGTGGTTGTAGTCGAGAAGAAATCAATACGATTGCTCTGGCACTTCTGTTCCATGATGCAGACCATCGCGGAGTACACCGCCCAGACGACGAGGAGCGTGCAGCCAGCGCAATGATGTCTTCTCTGTCAAAAACGGATTTGAAAATTTGCGGAGTGCCATTCAGAATTGCCCTGCAGAGAATTCGAGATCTGATACTCTCAACTCGTTTTTCTGTTCATGGAAAATCCGGAAACTTATGGGTATGCATAGTCCAAGATGCTGATATAGCATCTATCGGAAAAGGCCCTGAGTATTGGCTCTGGGCAACTATGGGTTTACTTGATGAATTCAATCAAGAACGCAAAGGACCGTCTTTGACTCCGTTTGAATTCGTTCAAACGGAACAAATAAAATTTCTTCAGGTGCTAGAAAAATCTTCTATTACCGGAGAAATATTCCTGACAAGTGGTGCGAGAAAAATATTCTACGACCCATATGAATCTCTCGAGATTATGATGTCTTGGCCAGAGAGAGCTATAGACTGGGCATACTCTGTCCGCCGCGACGATATCACAGTCGAAGAATTCAAGGAAGAATTATGCAAAAGAATATAAAAATAAACCCGCAAATATTTGCGGGTTTTACTATTACCAGTCACACAATTCTCCAATCTCTCTCCTTTTCTGATCCTCATCCTGTTGTAAACTTTTTACAGCTTCTTCTCCTGTTTCAATCTTCAGGCGTCTACATTCAGTGTTGATTTTCTGTAAAAGTTTTTCCTTAACACTATCTACTCCAGTAATTTTTCTAAAAAGCGGTAAATACACTTCTTCGGTTTCTTCTAAGGTCCTCTTACTTTTTTTGATAACCGTTAAAGTATCTGATCCACTTGTTCTCAGATTATGAAGTCTATCTATGGCTTTACAACGAAGAACTTTTTCTTCTTTTGTAATACCTGCCAAATAATATTCCGTAACCTCACTTTTACTAAAAAACTTTATTCCATCAACTTCCGGTTTTGTAAGTGCGATCACTATTTCTGCAATTTTTTCGTTAAAAATTTTACCAATACGATATTTTGCAATCCTTACAAAATTATCCCATCCGTTATTTCTGTTTCCAAATATCGGAGAATCCTCCCCTGCGTCGTGCAAGAACAATGCGCATATTACATCTCTGTCGTACCAATTAAGTTCATCAAGAGCGATAATTGCGAGTGCTCTAGGGTGTTCAAAATATCTTTCACCACTATCACGAGCATGAGTTCTATGAGCTTCTTTGGATATATCATATGCAAGCATTATCATATCCATATCAGAACTACTTGCACCATGTCTTTTCAATCTTTCAATAAATGTTTGTCTGTTTTCTGTCATAATCTGTTTTTTAATAGTTGAATGCCCTAAATTGATTTAACTGACTTTCCATATCCATGGACAAATTGTAGACTTCCACGACTTTTTGCATGTTTTTTCTATCGTACTGACTTTCTACCTCCTTAACATTTTCGTTACTTTCTACAAATACAGGATAGTCATCGTAATCAAATGTGTCACAAACAACCACGAGGTGAGTTGCTTTCTGTTCGATTCCTCTTAAGAACCATTCTCTGATTTCGTTTTTTGTAGCTGCCATAATTATTTTGTTTTAAATGAAATGAATCTATCCTGACTATACAGACTCAAAATACAAAATGTAATAGATTTTTTACTATTTTTTACTCACTAGTATATAATCCTTTACTTATTGACAAAATACACGTATTCCAATAGGATTAAATTGTAAATAAGATTTTACAATATGAACTATACAAACGAACTAATTCGCATAGGACTCACCCGAGAGCAGGCTCTCATATACGAAGTACTGCTAGCTTCCCCTCTTTTACCTGTGCGCAATATTTCTAAAAACGCTGGTGTGGGCCGCGAGCTTACTTACTATGTTTTAGATCAGCTTACCACTCTCGGTATGTGCGAAAAAGTTGAACATGTAGGCAAGGTCGCATTGTGGCGTGCAAAACATCCTGAAAGTATTAAGAAGGTTGCCGAAGAGAAAAAGCTTATCGCAGATGAAGCAAGCTTAGCTTATGGAAAAGTCATCGAGCATCTTGTAAGTGACTTCAATACTCTACACTCTCGTCCGCATGTAAAATTCTTTGAAGGATTCGACGGACTCAACGAAACATATGCTGATATTTTAAAAAACACAAAAGAAGTATTCGTTTTCCGTTCATTGTATGATCATGAAAACTCTGAACTCCGTACTCTTGTGAGCGAGCAACTCAAAAAGCAGTCAAAAGCTGGAATTCGCTCGTATGTACTTACTCCAAAACTCGAACACATGTCTAGTGTTGTCTATTCACATGATCTAGAGCGCAATATAACTCGCAAAATTATTCCAAAAGATAAATTTGTTTTACCTGCATACATTTTGATTTACAAAGGCAAAGTCAGTATCACTTCTGTTAAAAACAAAGATGCCATGGTCACAACGATTATCGAGAATTCTGATATCGCAGACACATTTCTAACACTCTTTCAGTTCATGTGGGATTCGATTGAGTAATTTGACATAATACATTTTATGAGTTATATTATAAATCCGTTTAGATAAATAACGAGGCGTCGGAGCACGCCTACAATGGTTCACATAACCAAGAGATCTAAAGCGTATTGTTCATTTAAAAAAAGAATACACATGAATAAAAGTTTTCTTATCTTTACCCTGCCTATTTGGCAGACGCTAGCCTGCTTTATATTTGTGGCATTATTTTTTTCACCCATAGAGTCAATGCCGATCTTGCTCATATCTTCGGTTTTATATTCTATGTGGTTTGTATACACGAAACGCTCTCTAACCTTAAAAGAAAGAGAGGCGAAGTCTGTGTCTAGTAAAAATGACTACAGAAGGTTAGCTTTTTTGACAACAAGCTCGTTTTTGCTTTGGCTTTTTGTGTTAAATTCTGTAGGTTTTTTGGTTAACAAAATCAATCCGCAGGCACAAAAGATTACTCTGTTTGCAGAAGATGCAAATATGAGCTTGGTTTTGCTTTTCCTGGTATTCCCTCTTATTTACATTCTAGTGTCTATGATGCTGGTTTATTTAAATTTAAAACCAGAAAAAAAGACACAAGTATCTTATTGATACCAAAGACCCCAAAAGGGTCTTTTCTTTTTATAAAATTAGTTGGTACACTACAGTTAGTACATTTAAAACTACATATATGAAAAAAATCTTTTTTTGTGTAATGTGTGTAGTTTTATTACTACCACTTTATGCACAAGACTTTGTAATCCACGACGAGCGTAGCCGTTTCAACGACGAAACTGAAATACGCGAAGAAACTATTGGGATAATCAATCACGATACTCAAGGTGATTGGCCTGGTTGCCGTGCATGGGTCCAATGCCCAAATTACGGCCCACCACTTACGCATTATCTGATAAATCGTAAAGGTCGCATTGAGTTAATATGTGATGACTGGCGTAGAGCGAATCATGCTGGAAGCTCCAGATGGAATGGTCAAAATGATCTATCTAGATTGTTCATAGGGATAGAATATGTTGGGTACTTTGATGAACCACTGACGGAAATACAAGCCGCAGCAGGCAAATGGCTCAACGACTCACTCAAAAGAAAATATCCAAATATCACAGACGAGATGATCATACCTCACGCCATGGTAGCTTGTTGGTATCCGGACGACCCACTGAATCCTCATCCTGGATTTTATACTAGAGGTAGACGTACAGACGGTATTCGTTTTACAACTCCCTACTGGCAGAAAAAGATGGGACTAGATTCGACTCAAGCTTATGACATCGAATACATTCTCTCCGATAGTATTTACGCGAGCGATAAACACAATCGAAATTGTTTCGGTCGTACTTTTTCTAAAAGCGAAATTCTCGCTATGCGCAAATCTATGCTGGACAAAAGAGATACAGGCTTGGCCCTTGCCTATATTGAGATACAGGCTATTGAGTGCATATCCGTAAATGAATATTGGTGCATTGTTCTACCAAGCACAAAAAAAGATATCTATTCTGAATACTACTTTATTTATCCAAACGGAGATGCAACTCTGAATAGAAAGAAGTTTTTCAAAAAATTAAATTAGCCCCACCCAAAAGCGCCCTATTCAGAGCGCTTTTTTTATTTATAAAATTCTCTAGAGCGAGCATTTATTACATAAAAAATCTGAGAGGTAAATTTCGCAGTGTCTGAAGTAAGTCCAAGCGGGTGATTTTTTATTAAATACTCATTATTTCTTTCTAGTACTAGTGCACAACTGTTGGGTTTACAACCTCATAGGTAAGGTATACTATTGTAAAAAAAGTTATTATGGAAATGAAAATGAAAATCGGGAAAATAATCCGAAAGCATAGAGTTGAGAACAATCTCACCCAATCGGATTTAGCAAATATTGTAGGAAAAAGTCCTTCATATATTTCTCTTCTTGAACTAGACAAGACAAAAATTGAATTCACTTCAATCGCTAGTTTTGCAAAAGCACTAAATTTGAAAGTTGTAGACATTCTCATGGAACGAATTGACCTATATGAACGAGGGAGCAAAAAGCATAAAAAAGAACTTAAGGAAAAATTAGCAAAGGAGGCAGAAATAGCAAGTGATTTATTCAAAATTGTGATCAATCTAATGAGTAAACCGAAAAGAATACGGAATTCGTAAAATAACCCAAAAGCGCCCCGTCCGGAGCGCTTTTTTTATTTTTATATATAGTATTGACAAAAAAATATAAATATGTTATTTTTCAAAAAAACAACATATGGAAAACTTTATTTTAAAGTCATCAATGAATTTTACAAACATTTTAAATTGCATTGAGGGCAATCTGCCAATCAGTGAAGATCAATTTATAAACCTTAAAAAGAAATTTAAAAAACGCCCATATCCTTTTGCCCCTACTCAGTTTTTTTGCTTAATTGAAAATACAAATAAAAACTTGGATATTTGTATTTTAAGTAAATTAGGAAATCAAATAGATGAGGAGAGGGTGCCCTATACCCTATTAAATCAAAAAAGTATGTTTTTTGATGGAGATGTGTTTTACTTCAATCGCAAAAAATAAACAAAAACGAGCCAATTGGCTCGTTTTATTTATTCTATACCCTATGTTTCTTGTGTAATTCCTCTATCTCTTTTTCTTCCGCCTCATCTTTTGTTTGCCTTGCTTTCTCCCCGAGCTTTTTCAATTCTTCATCTGACAAATCGTTTAACTCCCCTACTCTTTTATCAAGATACTCACGAGTATTTTTTATAGGATCATCCAATACTTCTTCAAGAAGTGAATTTAGAATCCAACCCATTCGTGGTCCGGGTTTTACAGCGAGCTCACCCATCAAAATATTTCCATCAACAACAAGTTGCGAAACAGATATAGGATCACGAAGCACTTGTTCGATCATCGCATGGTACTTACGCAATCGATACGGCGCTTCCACTTTAGCCATACCAACACGGTCGCACTCACGAACATTCATAAGAGTCCAGATATTTTCTACCCCAACGTTACGAACAACTCTTCGCACAGCAGAAAGTGTAATCTGTTCTGTGTCAGAGAAGAACATATGATATCGCACAAGGCTCGTTACAAGTTCAGTTGTATCTTTTGGAAAACGCATTCTCTCCATTATTACGCGTGCCATACGAGCACCGACAACTTCGTGCCCGTAAAACGTGTAAGCTTTTTTCACGCCAGCCCTTCGAGTCTTAGGTTTGCCCACGTCATGAAATAGAGCAGAGAGCCTGATCTCAAGTGGCCAATTTTTATCTGCTGCATGCTGAAGTGCTTGGAGTAAATGTTCATATACATCGAATTTGTGCGCACCTCCCTGTTCGCAACCGATCCCTTGTTCTAGTTCTGGAATTATATATCTGAGCATCCCAGTTTTTTGGAGCATGGCTATTCCTACCATTGGCTCAGGAGACATTATAATTTTTACAAATTCATCGCGGATTCTTTCCATTGAAATTTCTGAAATACTTTGGGCAGTTTCAACAATGGATTGTAGGGTGTCGCTTTCTATCGCAAAACCAAGCTCACAAGAAAAGCGGATTGCGCGGATCATGCGCAAGGCGTCTTCAGTGAACCTATCGGACGACTTACCTACGGTACGTATAGTTTTGACCTGTATGTCCTTTAGGCCCTCAAATAGGTCAATTAGTGCCTCTGTAGAGGTACTGTATGCCAATGCATTGACTGTAAAATCCCGTCTTTTTAAGTCATCTTCTATATTTTCACTAAAGGACACGGAATCTGGGTGTCTTTTATCTGAATACTTCCCTTCAATTCTATATGGCGTTATCTCTATTTGTCTGATGGTCTTATCTTCAACATCTTCCAAGATAACCGCCACTGTGCCATAAGTATTTTCATATACTGCTTTTGTATACAGAGGAATAATCTGCTCTGGTTTAGCATTTGTAGTTATGTCCCAGTCTTTTGGTTTACGACCCAGGATCAGATCACGCACACACCCGCCCACGATAAAAGCCTCAAAACCAGACTTTTCCAGAGTTTCGATAGTGTTTAGTATTTCAATTGGTATACTCCCCTTTTCTATTTTTTGGTTTATGCTCATATGAAACAGCTCTTTGTGGTCAGGAATAATTTTTTGCTAAAAATTTTCCCGACCCTGGCTCGTGCCGTCGCACTCCGCCTTGCACAAAGTACCCCATACTTTGTGCACCCAGAGGGATTCGAACCCCCAACAACGGTTCCGAAGACCGGTATGATATCCATTTCACTATGGGTGCAGCTAAATAACTATTAATTTAACCCTTTGATTATACATTTTTTTGACAATTTGTATATAGAATAGTAAAAATCATAATTTGCACTTTATATTGGAAACAAGTATAATTTTGAACAGTTTTTATATATTAAGTTTTATTTCAATAGAAAAGTTGAAGTTTAATTTAATCGAATAATTGCGGGATTGGTTTAGTGGTAGAACACGTCCTTGCCAAGGATGAGACAGGAGTCCGATTCTCCTATCCCGCACAGTATCAAATCTGTAAATTAGATTTTGTAATATTTCCCAAAGAGTGAATTTATATGTCCTTTATAACTTGTCTTTTACACACAAAAAACCCTTATTTTTCAACAAAATGTGGATAACTGTGTGTACATAGTGTATAAAGGACATTGATTTTGACTAATGAACTTTTGTTTATATGGCAATAAAGTCTTGATAAACAAGGGTAAAATAGAATTATAGTATTAAGAAACACTTTTTATGTCCGATAAATAGCAATATGTTTCACGTGAAACATATTTAGATGTTACACATGAAACTTTAGCCTATTTTATAAGATTGTTACACATGAAACATGAACAAAGCAGAAAAAACCGTAGAATCATATAGTAATAACTGCGACGAATTCGCAAATGAATTTAACTCATCTGGAACTCGGACAAAGGATGTTGATCTTGCTTTCTCATTGAATAAGTCTAATTCCGAAAATGTTCTAGAAGTGGGCTGTGGTAACGGTCGAGATGCTAAATACATAACAAAATTAACTAATAGTTACACGGGGATAGATCCTTCAGAAAAATTCATAAGACTAACAAGAAAAAATGTTTCACATGGAACATTGTTGGTGGAATTTGCACAAAATCTCGAATTTAAACCTGACTCCTTTGGGATAGTATTTGCATTTGCAAGCTTACTTCATCTTAAAAAGGAAGATTTTAAAGGTATTATGGACAAAGCTTATCTTTGGTTAAAGCCTGGTGGGGTATTTTACATATCTCTCAAAAAAGGAGAGTACCGGGAGTTGGAAAAGATTGGCAAATATGGTGAAACTAGATATTTCTATTTCTATGAACTCAAAGATATCTTAGATATCAAAGGAGGTCTTGAACTTACGTTTCATGAAGAGAAACATTTCAAGAATGATACTTGGTTGGAAGTAGTTTTAATAAAGCCTATTTAGTTACACATGAAACATGCCTAAGGTATTTACTTCGAAATCTCAAAGGAAAGGGGAGTTGGGCGAAGATTTAGCTTGTAGGTTTCTCATGAAACATGGGTACGAAGTAGTGGAGCGTAACTACACTAGAAGACTAGGGGAGATAGATATTGTCGCCAAAAAGGATAAAAAGCTTTATTTTATAGAGGTAAAATCAGTTTCTTTCTATACAACAATACGACCCGAGGAGAATATGCACCCCATGAAACTCAAAAAAATCTATCGGACAATAGAGCTATACATAGAGGAGAAAAATCTAAAGGACATTGACTGGCAATTAGACTTAGTGTGTGTCCTTTTGGATGAGGTGGGTAAGAAAGCAAAATTTAGAATAATAGAAAATATTGTTTAAAAAAATACCACACATTTTTTTCATACAAGTCAAATCAGAAGATTGTTGACCACAAAAAAGATTATCTAAAAATATTACAACGATTTTAATAAACCCAATAAATATTGGGTATTGTCAAAAAATATAAAAGGTGTAGTATTTTATATGTTCTTTACATAATTTTTTTCACACAAAAAAATAGAGTATCTTATGACCACTATCACTAAGAAGAAAAAGTCTCCAGTTTTTGAGGCACTAGAGATTGAAATCTCAGCCCAATTACCCACAATCCGAGAGATCGGAACAAAAGCGAACGACAAGGAATTCAAAGCCTTGGGAATCGCGATCGAGAGCGCCTTGCAAGCCCCTGTTATAGGTGAGTTTAAATACCCACACGACTTAAATAAGTCCCTCATGGCTTATATGGAAAAAAAGGACGACATTGAAAGAGCGTCGGCAAAAGCTTTTATAAAAAAAATAAAAGAAAAGTTGATGAGGTGGGCAAAAGACAGCTCCCTTAGTCCAGTTGAAAAAACAGTGGTGACACTGATACTGGCATTGATTGATGCTTTTCGAAACAATAATTTCACACGTTCAGTGAACTTATTGTTTCAAACAGCAAACAAATCTGCTTTTAAGAAAGTGTAAGATAACTTTTAAACCCCTTTTTAGGGGTTTTTCTTTTGTGCGGGATAAGGGAATCGAACCCTTGATTTCAGTTTGGAAAACTGAAGTTATACCATTTAACTAATCCCGCATATTCTTGTACTATGCGATATTAACATTGAAATGCTTTTCATGCAAAACCAAACTTATTAAAACTTGAAAATTAAGGATATCTCGGCTATACTGAGCGCTCAAGCAAAACATCGGGGTGTAGTATATCGGTAGTATATGTGTTTTGGGAACACAAGGGCAGGGTTCGATTCCCTGCACCCCGACAAAAAAAGAATTCAGCCTTTGGGCTGTTTTCTTTTTTTGTCGGGGTGAGCAAGCAAACCACTTTGCTTGCATCAGGGTGAAGTTGGGATGGGGTCCAACCGCAAGACCTTTTTAGATAGAATTGAGTGGATACGAAATTATATTAAAAAGGTATACTGTTCCTATAAGGAAAGATTCCTTACTTATTCAACAATAATCAATCTATCAAACTCTTTGTTCTGATTTGGTATATAATTAGAAAATGGACAAAATTAAGCCACCGGAAAAGAAAAAAGAAGGGGATCAAGTTGACCCAGAGGGCATACCAAAAAAAGACGATGATAAGATCATCCCCGGAGAACAAAACAAAGAATCAAACCCAAATCCACCAAACAATCCAAACGAAAAAAAATAAAAAATCATCCCGTGCCTACGGGGTGATTTTTGTTACTTGCAATATACTCAAAACAGGAGTACAAAGAGTTAAATATTGTTCTATGAAAAATACCCGAGTTTGGAGTGGTTCACGAAACTATTCGAAAATTTTATTTTTTATAAATCTAATAAATATAATTTCAAAGATTGTAATATATCTGACACTTGCACCCTTGGTACTATTTGTAGTCTTGTGGATTGTGATCTTTCTATATGGGAATCTTTTTGAAAGAGGGGAATATGATGTTTCTGTTGAAATATTTAGCTTACTTTCACCAGAGACAATACACTATACTAGCGGTGACCCAGAAACAGATATTATTGTGAATTATTACGCCGGCAAAGAAGATGTTGGTAGAGACTGGAAGGTTATGCAGTTCTATCAAGATACACTTTTCAGGCTAAATAATTCTATTTCTGGATCAGATGAAAAGAAAGATAGTATTAAACGTGTCATTAGAAGGTTTGAATCAATGTCTTACGATGAGTTTGACGAGTATCTACTAGTAAAAGGGGTAGATATAGGGAAAAGATTTTATTTTGCATCAGACAGCTTAAACCGGGATGCAACATACCATGCTATATGGAAAATATATCTTTCGCTAGGTGCCCCAAAGCTAACGTATTGCCCAAATTCAAAAGTTTTCCCTATGCAATACGCAGATGCATTCTATGATCCATTTCACGACAGGATACTCCTCACAAAACTACTTGAGGAACACATAGACTCAATTCAAAATTGTTATGTATGGAATCCGGATTTATTTCTAGAAGAATTGGGACACGCAAAACAATTTAGAGAAAAACCTGCAACCTCGCTTTCCAAATATTTCTATGGAATGCTACATTCTGGACTTGTATCAATATGGTCTTGTATATCTGAAGAGAAAAATAAATCTTGGAATGGGGCTTACGGTATGGAGTACATTCGAAGAGGTTCGTTTGAACGAGAAGCTCATTTAGAACTCGGAGGTTTATACAAACAAATGTTCTATTCTTCTATTATGTTCTCTTCATATGAAGACTTATTTTACTGAAATCCACCACCTATGTGGTGGATTTTTATTTTAATTTGGAATATAGTCAGGATATGGAAAATATTTTAAATACAGAGAGCCAGGGGACACATGAATCATATGCACCAGCTAACGCTCCAGATAGCAGTGATCAAAAATACCCACAAGGAGGTGAGCGCGAGAATCATAGAAATCATGAGCCAGCAAAAGAGCCTGGTACTCCTGAAAAACAATAAAAATTAAAAAAAGAAAAAAACCGGGGATAGGACCGGTTTTTTTCTTATACTTTTTTCTCTCGAGAGAAAAATTATTAACCTTTGACTGCGTCTTTGAACGCTTTTGCTGCGCGAAACTTTGGGACTTTAGTTGCAAGTACTTTTACTTGCTCACCTGTCTTTGGGTTGCGAGCCATACGAGCTGCACGATCTTTTACAGAAAAGATTCCGAGACCTGCGATTGAAACTTCACCTCCTTTTTTCAAAGTACCGATGATTGCGTCAATCAAGCCGTCCACGATTTCTTCAGCCTGCACTTTTGTGCCGCCAACTTTTCCATGAACCCATTCAACCAATGCTTGTTTATTCATATCTAGTTTTAGTGGTAACTAAGTGGTAATAAACGACCCGCTTTAAGATCCCCGCCATGAGGGAATCGTTATATGCTTGCTAATAGTATAGCTCCGCCCCAAATTTACGCAAGCAGGCAAAGGGATTTGGCGACTTTTGCTATTTTGCATCTCCCCACGCGATCTTGTAGAGCGACTCAAGGAGGTTTGCGATCTTAGAGTTCTTGATCGTAATAGAGTGCAAACCACTATCCCAGACAGTAAAGCACACTGTATCACCGAAAATAGAAGCCTGGACCTCAGGATTGTAAATTTCTTTTGGTAATGATCTAACTTCTCGCGCTTTGCCTAGAGCATCGAGCTTTTCTGCCTCTGTCATAGGGCCCTCTGGCATAAGAATATATGACTTTATTCCTTTTTTTATACGCATTTTTCTATAATCTGCCAATCTATCGCGAGCTACTGTAAATTTCTCTGGATCTCCGCCTAGGCGATACACATCTTTGTGTCTCCCTTCAAGGGAAGCATAAAAAGTTTTAACAAATCCATCTTCTCCGCGAAGTTCTTCCACAATAATCGGTTCCTCACCTTTTTCTGTAGCAAAAAGGGCATTTAGCTCTGGGAGTGTTTGCTCCAGTATACTTTTTCGTTCATTTAGAATATTTTGATCGAATTCGACCAAAGACCTGATTCGCTCAGGAGTGTCTATATAAAAAAGTCTACGTTTACCTTGCTTGTGTACAAGCACAACTCCACGTTCCACCAGCTCCTCTGTTGCAAGGTGGACACTAGAACGGGGAAGACCAACAGATTTTGCTAGATCTTGAATGGATAGAAGTCCCACACCTAGAAGTGCAGAAAATACTTCTATTTGAGTTCTATCCAAACCCGCCTTACGAAGAGAAGATTTAAATTCTTGAGATAATTGTTTCATAAAATGACAGAAATCTTTGACAAATTTATATTAAATCCAATAAAACTCAGTATATACTTGATTTTAAAGGAATACAAGTAGTATAAATCATTGACATTTATCTTCTGATATGGTACACTATCTTCAGATAAGTTCGATGAGGAAATCCAATCGAAGTGAGATTACCGGAAGTTGCGTGGTTGCCATTTCTGGTAACCTCCCTTCGATAGGGAAAAGATTTGACGGGCGACCAATCCCGTATGCTTGGGAAACCTTGCGGGCATCTTATCTCACAAAAGATAAAGACGGATCAGGTTCTCCTAAACGGACCTGGTGGCCAAAACCTGGCGGGCGAAAACCAATGTGGTGGGACACATTGCCTCTCTATAAATCTGCCAAATAGGTGGAAGAAGTGAGAAAAGTTTTCTTTAGTTGATATTTGTTCTCCTAAAAAATATCTGGCGCCGGAAGCATGAGTACCGGCAGGGTAATGTCGTACCGCTGATAAAGAGCGATGCGATGCAAGAGAGCTTGGGAGTTCCTACCCAAGATATCTGAGACTGGCCCGAGCCAAAAGGCCTCCGGATAAACAGTACAGACCCAAAAAACATGTGGGCAAAAACCATTCTGTAGGAGCAGAGTGCCTTGCTATAAGTCGGCGTTGTCGACGAAGTGCATAAAGTTTTTTTAAATGAAATGTTCTTTTTGCAACATAAACGATCTGGGAGACCCATCCTAACCCCGCCGATGAGCGGAAAAGGGCTACGCGCATCTTCGCAAGAAAGCAATTCTCTATTCTGGGCCAGAAAAGTGTAATTGCCTGCGTATCCAAGTTTTTTTGCAAGGAAATTCGTCTTCGACGGACTCCTTCGGGAACTAAAGTAGAGACTCGCAATCTTTACAGGAAAAACTTATAGGACCGGCGGGTACTGTAAAGTAGTGAAGAATGGGCGACTGCAAAAAGTCAGTCGCCCTTTTTATCCAGACTACAATTTCGATTGCGGTTTGGTAGAAAGATCCTAAAGCAGAGAAATCTGCTCGGAAAAGAAAGTTCTTTACATTAAAACAAAAAAAATAAAAAGAGATGAACGCAAGACGTCCACGCGATCGAGTCTGCTTTTAAACAGATAGATTTGAAAAAACCAAAAAAAATTAACATGCGATAGCTAGTTAATCTCTGGTAAGGTTTCACGTGACTGATCATCATGGAGTTTTCCTTGAACAAAATGAATTTATTTGTTCAAAAAACTTAAATTTATTTTTGGACAACTGTATTGATTTGTTGTCCTGATTTTTGAGAACTGAACGAAAGTTGAGTTTTCAAAATGAAATTGTTCTTTTCACAAAGAAAATAAAATAAATGAAATCTATAAGTACTAATTTTTTGAAAGAACTTGATGATTTACTAGGACCAATCGACCCAAATCTCGAAAAAGAAATCGACGAATGGTTTGACGAAGTCGAAAGGTGTTACAAGTGGATGGAAGAAAATGGTATCCCAGAAGAATTGAGGAAGTATTATTTTGACCTTGAGATTTTGAAATCGGCCGGCTACAAACCGATTGCCGTAACTACGATGATGTGCGAAAACACCTTTGTCTTTGAAACACAGGACGAGGCCGATCGTGCATTCGAACAGTTCGAGAAATATCCACAAGATGAGTGCATCTCCGGCTGGTGGTACTGCAAAGAATCTTTTGCAGATTCAATCAAAGAGTATGCAAAAGAGGTCGGCTATGATCCTCATATAATCTGGTTCTAACTAAATCTAAAAAATTAAAAAACTTATGGAAAAAACATTGGACAAAATTGATCTT
>DALYDX010000004.1:0-1953 GCA_031972835.1 Minisyncoccota bacterium
TTTATTTTCCTCAATCTTTGGAGCCTGTGATGCGTCCAATCTTTTGTTTAGTACGATTATCTCATCGCGAAGTATCGCTGCTGTCTCAAAGTCGAGCTCCTTTACAGCTTTGTTCATATCACGTTCTTTGATCTTTATAATCTTGTCATACACAAGTTTCTCGCGTTCTTCGTCTGAAAGCAAAAGTTTCTTGATTGTCTTTGACTCACTCTTTTCTTTCTTGTTCAGATCCTTTGCATATACCTTCTTGAATAGTTCAATATCGAGCGCGAGCTCACCCATTACAGCCTTGTCATGCTTGCTATCCATCTCCTCGGTAATATCCTTGATGCGCTTCATGATAGTTTTTGGGGTGATACCATGCTTTTTGTTATACGCAATTTGAATATTTCTGCGGCGAGTAGTCTCATCTATGGCGCGCTTCATAGAATCTGTAAGCCTGTCAGCGTAGAGTATGACCCTGCCTTCAGCATTTCGAGCCGCACGTCCAATAGTTTGTATGAGTGATACATCACTGCGCAAAAACCCTTCTTTGTCCGCATCGAGAATCCCAATTAGTGCTACCTCAGGCAAGTCCAAGCCTTCACGAAGTAAGTTTACTCCGACGAGTACATCGAACTCTCCTTTTCGGAACTGAGTAAGAATACGAATACGATCAATAGTTTTTATTTCACTGTGTAGATATTCTGCTTTTATCTTTTTGTCTTTCAAATATACTGACAAATCTTCTGCCATCTTTTTAGTGAGCGTTGTCGCTATAACTCTAAAACCACGTTTGATAGTCGCCTCTGACTCACTTATAAAATCCTGAATCTGACCACCGTATCCATTTTTTTCTAGAATCGGCTTTAGAATAATTTCCGGATCAAGCAATCCTGTCGGACGTATAATCTGCTCCACTATTTGTACAGATTCTTCTCGCTCTATTATAGATGGTGTTGCCGACGTATATATAACCTGACCAATACGCTCACTGAACTCTTCATATCGAAGTGGACGATTGTCTTTTGCTGATGGTAGACGAAAACCGAATTCAACAAGAGTACCCTTTCGAGACGCATCACCTGCATACATACCTCTGAGCTGCGGAAGTGTTACATGGGATTCGTCGATCACAGTTAGAAATTCTGGCTTACCTTTTTTGTCGTGTGGAAAATACGAGAGTAGTGTCTCTGGTGGCTCACCTACAGACTTACCAGACATATGCCTGGAATAGTTTTCAATCCCAGAACAATATCCAACCTCTTTGATCATAGCGAGATCATATGTTGTGCGGCGTTTAATACGCTCTGCTTCAAGCAACTTCCCTTCTTTTTCAAAATATTTAAGTTGATCTTTGAGCTCTTTTTGGATTGCTTTGATTGCAATATCTTTTTGTTTCGGATCAGTAAGAAAGTGCTTTGCGGGGAACAGAAACATACTCTTTGGTTTTTCTAAAACATGCGAAGATACTGGGTCAACAATCAAAATTTCTGAAATTTTATTTTTATCTATAAAAATCTGGTACATGAAAGTTTCAGATACGGGCATGATATCTATACGATTGCCGAGCGAACGAAACTGTCCAGAATTTAGATCTGCGTTTGTGCGAGTGTAGTGGATACCAATAAGACTTCGCAGCAGGTCGTTACGCATAGCTTTATCTCCAACTCCGAGCATCAAATGCTCTTTTTGATATTGCTCCGGAGAACCAAGACCGTAGATACATGATACAGATGCGACGATTATCACATCCTTGCGTGTCAGGAGGGCTTGAGTGGAAGCGTGCCGGAGACGATCGATTTCTTCGTTGATCTGTGCATCTTTTTCTATGTATGTATCAGTTGTTGGTAAGTATGCTTCTGGCTGGTAGAAGTCGTAGTATGAGACAAAGTAGTGCACAGCAGCATCTGGGAAAAATTCACGATACTCTTGGGCAAGCTGAGCGGCAAGGGTTTTATTGTGTGCGATCAC
>DALYDX010000004.1:2053-49504 GCA_031972835.1 Minisyncoccota bacterium
ATTCACGATACTCTTGGGCAAGCTGAGCGGCAAGGGTTTTATTGTGTGCGATCACGAGAGTCGGTTGATTATTTTGCGCTATCACGTTTGCAATAGAAAAAGTCTTACCTGTGCCAGTTGCACCCAAAAGGGTCTGCTTTTGCATACCTTTTTTAAGACCGCCGACGAGCTCTTTTATCGCCTTAGGTTGATCACCTGCCGGAGCCCAATCGCTTTTAAGTTTGAAAATGTTGTCTGCCATATAAAATTAAAACCATACTTTTTTTGAATATTTATCATACTCAATAAAATTTTCTTTAAGTAATTTATTCTCTCTTTTAGCTCTTAGAGCCTGAACGATAATGATAAGAACAAAAAATATACCTATATATAAGTTTTTTGTGGCAATAAGCAGGCCAAGGTATGAAATTGATGAAAAAATATAAACAGGGTGTTTTATTTTTGAATAAATTCCATGGGTTTTTAGAGATTTAGCTATTGGTAAAACTTCAAAATTTTTACCAAGTTGTATTCTTGACACAATCCAAAAGATTGTTGAAAACACACTTGTTAAAACCCCAAATATATAATATCCATTCATCTCCAAATTTAAAACAGCATAAGTCCAAAGTCCTATAAACAGAACTAAATCTATATAGATATCCGTAAAAAATACCTTCATGAATTTCATATCTACACTTTACGCTATTTGAGAAAAAATAAAAAGCTGTAAATAAAACAGCTTTTAAAAATCATTTATACATCTTATCTCTGATGTATAAGAGTCTTTTTATTTCATCTTCATCTATTACACGAACAAACTTTTCTACAATACCGCTTTCAGTTGTTTTTGGATCCATAAAACCATTACCATCCTTGTCATGCAGAGGACGATTATCAATCATACCCAGACGATAAACTGGTGATTCGTACAAAGGTCTGTAGCTTACAATAATATCTCCTGTTTCAGTGTTTGGACCAACGCCGATAACTTCATACATACATTCACCTTCCGGCATACTATCTTCCCGTTTCCAGTGTTTATAGAAACCGTTCTCTGGAGCGTCCGCTGGGCGAACTAATGCTAGTTTTTCCATATATTGTTTTTTGAGAGTATATACTAAGGACACAAAAATAAAAAGCGGAATTTTCCGCTTTTGTATATTTTATAAACACTCCAAATCTGCCAGTCGGAGCTGAACAAACACAGACTCTCTTCTTTTAATTCTATCAATCAGACCATCGTCGTCATGATATTTTTTGAATATCGGAAGTATTTCGGCAATTAGTTCTTCTGTAACCTGAAGACGATAAGAGACAATTGTGGCCAAGTACTCTTTTTCTTCAAATTTGAAACTAAAAGTAGCCTGTTTATTGGCCGTCAACAAGTCCTTGATGTTTTTATTCAAAACAACCAGGAGATCAAAGTCTATCGCCCTAGGGTCAATAAAAAAAGGGACCTCCTCATTGTTCCACCCCTTGTTGTGAGTAAAAACACTGACAGATCCGTGTCTCATTTTTTTTGAGACTACCATGAGCCTCTTGGCTCCAAAAGTACTTTTTGTTAAAACGTTTTCTGCTGGCATAGTATATTTTTTTAGAATGAACTTAGAACAACCCATATTAGCCCCAGAAGGTAGAATTGTAAAGCTAGGGTCTAATTCAGATATTCTTTTAGAAAAACATCTTTATACTGTTCAAATCTACCATCAACCAAAGCTTCGCGCGCACCTATTACCAAGTGTGTCAAAAAATAAATATTGTGTATAGAGGCTAATGTTGCTGCAAGCATTTCCTTTGCGCGAAAGAGGTGCGAAACATAAGTGCGTGTATAATTTTTACAAGTATAACAGCCACATCTATCGTCTATAGGGCCAAAGTCGTCTGTGAACTGAGCATTCATAATATTGATTTTACCTTTTCGGGTATATAAAGTTCCATTTCGCCCATTACGAGTTGGCAGTACACAGTCAAACAGATCTATCCCTCGCTCAATTCCCATGAGCAAATCTTCTGGCTCACCTATACCAAGCAAATGCCTTGGTTTGTCTTCTGGTAATATTTTGGTCGTCCACTCTACAGCACTCTCCATATCCACCTTTGCAAATGATCCACCAATCCCAAAACCATCAAAACCTTTACCGTCTTCGGTCTTCATATCACGCAAAACTTCAGCGGATTTTTTACGTAAATTTTCAAAACGTGCACCCTGTACGATTCCAAACAAGGCAATATCTTTTTTATTTTCAGACAGTAATTTATGGTGGTGGACAAGAGAACGCTTCGCCCAAGCATGTGTACGATCAAGAGACTCTTCTTGATAATGCTCTGTTTCAGTTGGTGATGTGCACTCATCGAATGCAAATATCATATCCGCACCCAGATTGTGTTGAATCTCAATAGATCTCTCAGGTGTTATGTAGTGAAGCGACCCATCCAAGTGCGAACGAAAAGAAACCCCATCATTGCCGATAGATGCAAGTCGTGGAATTTCAGAATCAATTGAACGTTCTGCAATCTGTAGACTAGGATCTGTAATTTTCGTAATTTTTGAAATATCTTTTCCGTATGCAGCTCCAAGTGAAAAAACTTGAAAACCTCCAGAGTCTGTCATCGTAGGGCCCGACCAATTCATAAATTTACCCAAGCCTCCAGCTTTTTCTACAAGCTCATCTCCTGGTTGTAGATACATATGATACGTGTTTGCGAGAGCAACTTGTACCCCTGCATCTACAAGCATCTCTGGGGTTAACGCTTTGGCAGTACCCTTTGTTGCTACAGTTACAAAAGCCGGAGTCTTGATCTCCCCATGCGGAGTTTTTATGATGCCCGCACGCGCAAGCCCATTTTTACTTCTAACTTCTATAGAAAATGAAAATCCGTTCATAACTTATTTTTTTACTTCAACATATTTTAAATATTGAACATTTACTGGACTGGTCAGAAGAATTTTCTGAAAAGGATCTCGTGGGTCGGATATTACACTAGACACGACCGCAACAGGTACATTGTCGAGAGACGGGAGTGATGCGAAAGTACCAACCGGAATCAATATATCTCTCGGGAGTGTTGCTTCAAAATTCTGCCCTCCGCGACCAATCAGATCGATAGAAATATTTGATCCAGACAAGATCACATTTGTAATATGTTTTGATTGTGAATATAAAATAACTTTTGAACTTGAATTGTAAGCCTCACCTATAAAACCAATTGGAATATTCCCATACGCAAAAACCTTATCACCCACAGAAACTGCATTGTTTGCACCCTGGTCAATCACAAGTGTGTCATATGGACTTTGACTTGGCTTAGCTAAAACTACCGCAAGTAAACCTTTTTCTATAGTGGTTGTACGTCCGAATATCTCACGCAATGAATCAGTCTCGCGAGCTTTTGCCTCAAGTTCTATCATGCCCGCCTGGAGACTTGATATTTTTTCATTTAACAAAATATTTTCTGCGACAAGACTTTTCTTGCTCCGCCAAAGATCGTGCTTATAAGCAAAATATGAATCTATAGAATTACCTACTCGCCAAAATGGTGTCGCTATAGTATCAAAAAAACCACCTAGTGGACTGAGCGTGCGTGTCGTAGCAAGTATTATCACAACTCCAATAATCAAAATACCTACAACGTATGAAAATTTTCTACTGCGTTTTCTTTTATCTAGGAGGTAATTCATCTTTTTGAGAATTCACTAAAACTTGTTTATATAGATCGAGATTATCTAAAACAATACCCGCACCGATCGCAACAGCAGAAAGTGGATCCTCTGCAGTGTAGACTGGAATTTTCAAAACAGTCTGTAGTAATGTATCGAGACCGCCAAGCAGCGCTCCTCCGCCGACAACTATAATCCCACGATTCATAATATCTGACAAAACCTCAGGTGGTGTGGTTTCCAATACCTCCTTGATCCCATCTATAAGCGCTCGTATAGAATTGGCTATAGCCTCGCGCACATCTGTATCTGTAACCACAACCTCACGAGGAAGACCTGTTACAAGATCCCTGCCACGGACTGTGATCTCCATAAATTTCCCAGGCATAACAGAACCTATCGCAATCTTTACACTCTCGGCAGTTTTCTCACCAATCAAAAGTTTAAATTCATCTTTTAAGTACGCGACTATATCTGCATTCAATCTGTCTCCAGCAACATGTAGATTTTTTGATTTCACAATTCCTCCGAGTGCTATAACTGCGATATCTGTAGTTCCTCCACCGATATCTATAACCATCGACCCAACAGGATCCATGATAGGAAGTCGTATACCTATAGCTGCAGCCATAGGCTCTTCGATAATGTGCACCTCACGAGCACCCGCTGAACGTGCCGCATCGTATACTGCGCGAGTTTCAACGTTTGTAATCCCGGATGGTACACCGATCACAACACGTGGACGCAAAAACTTTTTTGAAATTTTTTCTGCCTTACCAATATGATACGCAAGCATCTCCTCAGTAACTTCGAAATCTGAAATCACACCGTCAACAAGTGGACGGATAGCACGAATATGTCCTGGAGTACGTCCGAGCATCTCTTTTGCCTCTGTACCTACTGCTACGATCTGATCAGTCTTGGTATTGATCGCAACAACTGAAGGTTCGTTGATAACAACCCCATGACCTTTTAGATACACGAGAGTATTTGCAGTACCGAGGTCGATACCGATGTCGTTTGAAAGTGAGTTTTGAAACTTCTCAAACATATTATTTTATTTTTTCTATAACTTCATCGAACGCGACCACACTTCCCTTTTCTTCATTTCTTTTTTTGATTTCAACTCCACCGTCTTTGATACTTCTATCTGACACAACAAGTCTATATGGAATACCGAGCAAGTCTGCATCTGCAAATTTCTCTCCAGCCATAACACCAGAGCGATCGTCGAACAATACCTCGATATTTTCTTTCTGTAACATCCCATACACATTGTCTGCCTGTACTCTTGTTTCCGCATTTTCTCCAAGTACGAGCAGGTGCACACGAAATGGCGCTATTGCTTCCGGCCAAATGATTCCCTTGTCGTCTGATAGCACCTCTACAACAGTTCCCATGAGACGTGCTGGGCCTATACCATATGAACCCATGAACACAGACTTATTCTCACCAGTTTCAGTCTGATATTTCAAATCGAGCGCATCAGCAAAGCGTGTACCTAAAGTGAAAATATTACCTACTTCTACAGCTCGATTTTCAACCAAAGTATCTTTTGATAATCCGAGACTCTCGATAATCTCATCAGTATAGACTTCTTTGTTTATAGCAATCCCCTTACTTTCATCTACATATATAGTATCTTCACCAGCACCTGTGATCGTCTGAAATTCATGAGAAAACTTCGAAAACATTCCTCCTGAAGCAAAAGTCATATATGTAAGATGTCCGATACCTACGCGATTGAAAATATTTTTATACGCAACTTTAGATTTTTCATAGAATTCATTGTGCTCAACTTCATCTTTTGAAAAAGAATATAAGTCTTTCATCACAAACTCGCGAGTGCGCATGATCCCACTTTTTGCACGAGTTTCATTTCGAAATTTTGTTTGAAATTGATACGCGTATCGTGGCAGGTCGCGATATGACTGTACGAATTCTTTTAGTAGCTTTGTCATCGGAGCTTCGTGAGTAACTGCAAGCCCGAGCTCTGTTTCATTTTTCAGTTTTGTTTTAAACCAAACATCCACCTGATCATCTGCCCATTGATTTGTAGGTTCCCATGTAGACTTTTCCTGAAGTGCAGTGAGTGTGACTTCTTGACCGCCGATTGCATTCATTTCTTCGCGAATAATCTCAGTTATTTTATTTAAAACTCGGAGTCCGAGTGGTAGGTACGAATACACCCCGGCCATTTCTTTGTTTACAAAACCGCCCTTGATAAGAAGCTCAGCGTTCTTTGCAACCTCGTCCGCAGGGCTTTCCTTTTTAGTTTTTGTGAAGAGTTGTGTTTGTCTCATATGTAGAGTCATAATACCTTAAAATTCCCAATAAAAAAAGCCCCCGAATTAGGGGGCTTCTAAGTATATATTTTAACGATAACCTATTCTATTGTAGAAATCATATTCATTCCAAATATTATCTTCGCGAATATTTAGAGCTTCAACAACATCAAGCAATGTGAGCAGCGAACCACCATACGGCCCTGCACTGTGCATTAGTTTCATATTCTCTCTTTGTTGTGCTTCTGAAGTGATGTACTTGAATATCCTTTTTAATATCATTTCCACATCATCTTGTGCAGGCTCAATTCTCCAATTGAGAGTTAGATAACGACCCATACCATATATTATTTCAGGTCCATATATCCTATGTAAAACATCTGTTATAAATTGCTCGTGTTTAGCTTCGCTAAAATCAACCGAACGGACATTACCACAAGACCTAACTAAGATATATCCCGCCGGCCTAGCATCATACCTACCTTCATTGGTGTCAGGATTTGCATAAATCAAAAATGCTTTTATCTGACCCTTAACATATTCTGAAGAATTACTGTATTCTTCTATTGCTTGAATTTGTTGTTTTTCATTTAGAAAACCTACTCTTTTTTTCATATGAGAACATTTTTAATTAATCGTATTATATCATATTTTATACTTATAGTCAATCCTTCCCTTTTCCTACTAAATACTGTATTATCAAAGGGTTCCGTGAAGGGGCTTTTTCATTTAAAAGTCCAAAGTACCCTTTGTAAATAAGCTGGGAATGCTTAAAAACGGAGCAGCCGCAAGGCATTATAATTAACCATAGAATTAACTATGCAAAATCAAAAAGACACCATTGATGCGCTTTTCAAAGCAGGAGCACATTTTGGATACTCAAAGACGAGACGACACTCATCTGCGAAGAAGTTTATCTTCGGAACAAAAAACAAAGTCGACATTATTGACCTCGAGAAAACATTTGTGATGCTCGAGAACGCAAAGAAAGTTATGGCTGACCTAAAAGCAGGTGGCAAAATAATTCTCTTTGTTGGAACAAAACCTGAGGCTCGCGAGATCATCCGATCTACTGCAAGTTCTCTCGGTATGCCATATGTGGCTGATCGTTGGGTTGGAGGACTTCTTACAAACTTCCCTGAAGTAAAGAAGCGAATCGCAAAGTTCGAAGATATCAAGACCAAGAAAGAAAAGAACGAACTTGATATGTTTACTAAAAAGGAAAGACTCCTAATCGAGAAGGACCTAGAACGTATGACTCACAATTTCGGTGGAGTATCCACAATGAAGAGAATCCCAGACGCAATGTTTGTGGTTGACCCAAAGAAAGAGATCATCGCAGTAACTGAAGCTTTGAAATCTGGAATCCCAGTAATTGCATTACTAAACACTGACTGTGATCTTAAATCTGTTACTTTCCCAATACTTGCAAATGATGGTTCACGTGGAAGTATCGGATACATCGTAGATACACTCAAAGAAACATTAATTGATTAAAAAATTAAAAGATCTTTTTAGAATAAATAAATATGTCTATACAAATATCAACTGAAGAAGTTAAAAAGTTACGTGATGCTACAGGAGTATCTGTAATGCAATGTAAAAAAGCTCTCGAAGAAACCGAAGGCGATATGGAGAAAGCTATCATGCTTCTCAAGAAAAAATCTAGTGACATAGCTAGCAAGAAATCTGACCGTGAAGCTCTAGCTGGAATTGTAGTTATAAAGCAAAGTGAAGGTAAAGCAATAATGCTAACTCTAAACTGTGAGACTGACTTCGTAGCTAAAAACGACGACTTTATAGCGCTTGCAAACAAACTTGGAGATTTAGCTCTTAGTGATGGAGTAGAGGCGACAGTAGCAAAATCTGAAGGCGAAATCAGTCCAGTAGTTCAGAAGATTGGAGAAAATATAAAGCTTGGTGGAATACAGGAATACACAGGCGCAGTTATCGGATCATACACCCACAATGGCAAGGCTGGAGTTGTTGTGACACTATCAGGAGGCACAGAAGACCTCGCACGCGACATAGCAATGCATATCGCAGCTATGAAGCCTGAGTTCGCAACACGAGAAAGCGTACCAAGTGAGAGTATAGATATGGCTCGCGAGCTCTTTTCAAAAGAAGTTAACGAGAGCGACAAACCTGAAGATATGAAAGCAAAAATATTGGAAGGTAAAGTTGATGCATACTTCAAAGACCTAACACTTGTAGATCAGTCATTTGTAAAAAATCCTGAAAAGACAATCGGACAACTCTTGAAAGAATCCGGCGATATACAAGTTCTCGGGTTTGCAAGAAATAGTGTAATATAAAGAGATGCTTGCTTTAATTATCATATTTTTTCTAATACTTCTAGCGACTGTCATCTTTCTGATGTACAAAACTGGTCAGATCAGATCTGGTAAGCTTCCGTATGAAAAAAAGCATGAGTTTGGAGACAAGGACACTTGGTTAAAACAACACATAAAGATATATGCCAAATCTATATCTAGAATACTTTCAGAAATATTATTTAGTATATTGATCTGGTGTTTTAAAAACTGGGTTAGATTGAATCGAAAGCTTTATAAATCTATAAAGAGTAAGTTCCCAGAGATAGGATATATTCTAGGAGATAAACCGAAATTAAAAAATCCAAATGAATCTACTCCTCTATCGAGCTACATTGCAGATATAAAAGAACATCAGCAAAATATTAGGAACAACGGTGATGCAGATGTAGTAGTGCAACAAATAGAGATAGTAGAAGAGATTGTGGTTACCCCAATAGAAAAACCCAAGCAAGTACGCAAGAGACGCCTGAAGGTAAAGAGTGAGGATCCGGGACTTGATAATGAATCTCTAAAATTGTAGTATATAGAAGTTGTAAATTGAATAGATAGATATTTCGCCCCCTGCGAGCCGCTTTAGCTCAGTTGGTAGAGCAACGGTTTTGTAAACCGTAGGTCCTCGGTTCAAGCCCGAGAAGCGGCTCATAGGGGGTGAAACTACTAAGCAAAAAGAAGGATTTTATCCTTCTTTTTGCTTAGTAGTGATATAACCCTCACTTCGCAGAATCTCTGCCTTCCTCCTTACCCCTCGATTATATCTACCAAGTGCACCACTAGAACATATAACTCTATGACATGGTATTTTAGGATTATAATTTTTAGATAATACTGTGCCTACAGCTCGATATGCATTTGGGCTACCAGCACGCCTTGCCACCTCTTTATAAGTAAGAACACTTCCCTTCGGGATACTCGAGACAACCTTGTATACAGAATTCTTGAAAGATAGCTTAGTGTTCTTTTTCATACTAAAATAATTTATATAGAAAAATATTTAATATCAATCATACCTCCAAGTGTACTAATCGGAACTTCTACTTTTACCAATCCTATAGAATACGGAGCAACAGCATATGGAGGAAAAATAAAGAAAATACTGTTGTCGGTAGTATAAAATTTCTCAAAATTTTCCTTTGTTTGTCCTGCGCCAGATTCTATCGTATCTATATCTGACTTATCACCCAAGAGATTTTCTAATTTATTTTTAACAACTTCTGATAGAGCTGGTACATAACCGTCTTTTGAAAACAACATATCCAAAGTTATAGTATTTCCATTTGTGTCATATGAAAAAGTTCTTATATCTTCAAAACCATGCGCACCGCCTGTATATATATAAGTTGTGACTATGTATGTCTTTATATTTTTAGACTCCTGTATTTCATAATTGATAGTTAAGTCGGACTTGTAATTTTGCTCTATACCACCCACACCTGCATTCATTTTAAAAGACGTAACCGCACTATCCATATAAGCAACAACAGTAGGATCTTCACCTTCTGGATAATGCACTTCTATAGAGTAATCTTCAGTCTCTTCACTGTATACTCTAGGGGCTACTGGAATTTCATCTTTTGTATCTTCAGTGCTATTTGAAAAATCAGATACATCAGGTCTACTAAAATCAGGACCGAGCTCTACAAGACCCCAGATAAAAGCTATAACCACAAGGAGGAAAATAGGCAAAAGTAATCTTTTCTTCATATGTATATCGTAACACAAAAATAATGATATAATAGACTTATATGCTTAAAGAATTTAAAGAATTTGCAATAAAAGGAAATGTTATAGATTTGGCGGTCGGTGTGGTTATAGGTAGTGCATTTGGTAAAATTGTGAGCTCTCTAGTGAGCGACATAATCATGCCTCCACTTGGACTACTTCTAGGAAACATAGACTTTTCTAAGAAAGTTTTTATTCTAAAACCTGAGACACTCTCCCTGCCTGCTATAACAATGAACTACGGATTATTTATAAATAATTGTATAGATTTTATAATAGTGGCCTTTTCTATATTTATAGTTATAAAACAAATCAATAGATTCAAGAGAACAGAGACTGCTTCACAAAACACAAAAGAATGCCCTTTCTGTATTTCTACTGTCCCTACCAAGGCTACCAAATGCTCCTCTTGCGGATCTACAATATAAGAATAAAAAAAATCGTAGATCCTAATCTACGATTTTTTTTATTCTTACTCATCACTATTTGTATCGATTTGTTGTTCTTTTAAAGCTTTTTCTTGATCAATTTTCATTTGAACCAATTCTGGTATTTCATTTTCAATATCACTAACACTATTGTATCCAGTATATAGTTTGCCATTTACCACAAGTGCTGGCAATTTCGTATCTTCTATCTTATATATCGATATAAGAGCTCGAAGAGCAGATAAATCAATATTGTAATCAAAAGAATATACACGCAACTCTGGATAACTCTCTCTAAGTGCAGTCAGGACATATCCTTGTCTAACACACTCACTGCAGTTTTCACTTGTTGTATAAAAATATAAAATAAAGACTGATTTAGTACCGCAACGCTCAGATATTTTTTTCATCAACAGATAATCTTTTATCTCGAGAAGTGAATAGTATTTTTTTAGTTGAGTCAGCTCTTCTGATTGATCAAAATTCTTCTCTGTATATGAGATCTTCTCTGCTAAAGAATTCAATTCTTTAGACAATATAGTTCCATCAACATCACTACATGCCAATTCTTGGAGAAGTGAGAACTGAGTCTCAGAAGATAGTATGTCCACGGAAATACTATCCTGGATTGATTTTATCTGATCAATTTTTTTATTTGTAAAATAATTACTCAAAGAAACCGCCACTACAAATATAGTGAGAGTTATCATGAATACCAATATGTATTTTTTCCAATCAATTTTTCTTTCCATATATTTATATTGCTCTACCTGGCTTACGTTCTCCTATCCAACTTGACTCCTTGGACTGAAGAGCATTCCAAATAGCCTTCAGTATCCAAGCTGGAGCGATAATACTGTAAACAATAACGAAATAAAACACATCGACAGTAAGGCCTTTTCTACCCCCACCCATCTTGCGACCTATTAAAAGAGCTACAACTATCAAGCTATATAGAACAAAAGACATAAATACGATACCTTCTGTGTTTATATAAAACCAATCAAAAGACCTCATAGAAGACACACCTTCAAATCCTACTGTCTGCCAGATAGTCATTTTTTTAGTAATAAATTTTACGACATAAGAAATCCAGATTCCAAATATAGCAACAACTGACAATATGGATATAGCTCCAGCCGGTAGAGTGAAGAAACCTAGGTTTCCATACTTCTTCTTGAAGAAGAGACGCCTGTAGTCAAAAGCGTTTTTTATAAAACCATAAATCCATCGTAAACGCTGTTTGTACAAAGCCTTCACGGAACGAGGACTTATAGTATAAACATACGCATCTGGACAATGCTCAATCTTGTGTCCATGTTCATGCATGCGAAGTGCAATCTCCTGATCTTCTGTGTTATGAGCTTTTTTGTATAGACCTATCTCGTCAAAAACTTTTTTTCTAAATATAGAAAAAGGTCCAGGTGTAACATGTATTCCACCCAAAAAACCGAGCATTTTTTTAGTATATATTGCCATATCATATTCTGCTTTTTGAGCTTTCTGCAAAATATTACTTGGTCGATAAACCAATATAGACGGTGCAACTGCCATGGTCAGAGGATCAGTAAAGTACGAAACTATGCGCTTTAAAGCCTCCTTGTCGACAAATGAATCCGCGTCGAGTCCACCTATAAGCTCAGAATTGCTGTGCTCGATACCCCAGTTCATTGCAGTGTGCTTGCCGCCATTTACTTTGCGATGAATTTGTATCTGACTATTCCTACCAAATTTTTGCATAATAGACCAAGTTCCATCGATACTACCATCATCAACCAAGATAATCGTGAGTTTATTTTTAGGGTAATCTAGAGCAAGAAGTGAACGCACTGTCTTGTACAAAGTCTTCTCCTCGTTATAACAAGGAACTATAATACTGACCGTAGGATATCTCTTGAGAGTAATGTCATTCTTACGTATCACAATATCCTTACGTCGTTCAATGTAAGTTATAAGGAAAAAAACCTGTACGAAAAGCGACAGGAAGGAAAGACTGTATATTATAGCCGTAGAGGCGCTCGGTATAGAAAAATCCATGTTTTACCACTTTATCACAAAACAGTCCATTTTTCAACATATTTATACATTAGGTTTTTAATATAAAACACGTTAAAATTGACACTATGAATAACGAAGAAATAACCACAAAAAAGAAGATTGCCTTATCATTACCAACAGCTATAGTCGTCGCGGGATTCCTGATCGCTATATCTATTTTTGCATCAAATAGTGATCCTAAATCAAAAACCAGTACAAACCCAGATCCAGAACTGGCTTTTATAGAGAACACTTTAAATGCTAAAAACTCCGTCGAAGTAGCCCCTATTACCGAGAGAGACCACATCAGAGGATCTGTTGATGCACCAATAATAATAGTTGAGTACTCAGACACTGAATGTCCGTTCTGTAAAAGATTCCATGCGACACTCACTCAAATACTAGCTGAATATGGAGACAAGGTTGCTTGGGTCTATCGCCACTTCCCTATAGAATCCCTTCACTCAAAAGCTCCGGCCGAGGCTGCTGCTACAGAATGTGCTTGGGAGCAAGGTGGAGATGAAATGTTTTGGAAATATATCGACGAGATGTATAAAGTAACACCTGCAAACAACGGACTTGATCCAAAGATGATTTACACTATCGCAGATACAGTTGGATTAGATAAGGCACCTTTCACAGAGTGCGTAGAAAGTAATAGGTATGCCTCATATGTTGATGAAAACCACGCAGAAGGAGAAAAAGCTGGTGCAACTGGCACTCCATACAACGTAATAATTGCTGACGGTAAAACTTACCCAATATCAGGCGCACTACCACTTGAAACAATGAAGAAACTTATCGACGAACTTTTGTAAAATATACAATATAAAAAATACCCTCGCTGAATGCGAGGGTATTTTTTATATTAATCGAAATAATTTTTGAGTCTTAATATTTTGTCATTTTGACGAAGCTTTTCGTGTACTTTCGCCTCAATCTGACGTATACGTTCACGAGTAACACCGAATTCCTGTCCTACCTCTTCTAAAGTGTGCTGTACTCCATCCATGAGACCATAACGCATCTCTAGGATCTTCTTTTCTTTTGGTGAAAGCTCGTCCAACACTTCACGAATCTTATCTGACAAGATTCTACGTGAAGACTCCTGATCAGGACGAAGTATTTTGTCGTCTGGAATAAATTCTCCTCGAGTAGATTTCTCGTCATCGTCTCCAATAGGCTGTTCAAGAGAGATAGTCTCCTGGTTGATATTTTCAATCACATGAACCTTTTCAACGTCTATTCCCATCTCAGTCGCGATTTCCTCTGCTAGAGGCTCGCGTCCCAAGTCTTGAGAAAGACGTCTGACTACTTGTTTATATTTAGAAATTGTCTCCACCATGTGCACAGGAATACGAATAGTGCGAGACTGATCAGCTAGAGCACGAGTTATAGACTGGCGAATCCACCAAGTCGCATATGTAGAAAATTTATAACCTTTTGTCCAATCGAACTTTTCAACTGCCTTGAAAAGTCCCAAGTTCCCTTCCTGAATCAGGTCTAGGAGTGTAAGATCAGAACTTCGTCCAACATATTTTTTTGCAATAGAAACAACAAGACGTAAGTTTGCTCGAGCAAGAAGATTCTTTGCTTCCAGATCTCCACGTTCAATTCTACGAGCTAGCTCCTTTTCTTCATGAGCTTGGATGAGTGGATATTGTCCAATCTCTTTTAAATATATTTGAATTGAGTCATACGAAGAGTGATCTTTCCCGTGTTTGTATTCTGACTTTTCTTTTGGACCATCTATATCTAGTAAGTTTCCACCTTCGAGTACATCAATACCTGCCACGGTAAATTTGTCGTAGAGTTCATCCAAGAAAAGAATATTGTTCTCAATATCCGGAAATACTTGCAGAATTTCATCGTAAGTTATAAACCCTCTTTTTCTACCTTTTTCTATAAGTAAACCTGACTTCTGTTCAAGTAACAGAGCTTTTTTTTCAAGTGAATTCAGTTTCTGGCCTAGGGGTTTTGATTTAACTTTTGATGCATTTGCTTTTGCATACTCAGCCTTACGTGTAGCTGGAGTAGAAATAACAGGAACTTTTTTAGATACCTTCTTTTTTGGTGCAACTTTTTTTGCTTTTTTCTTTTTGGCTGGGGCGACTTTCTTCTTTTTTGTGGCAGTTTTTTTGTTCATTTTTTATTCTTTTAATTATAACTCATTTTTAATCTCATCGATACGTTTGGATATTTTTTGACATTCCCCGAGCGTTTCTAGTGCTTTTACTGGATCTCCCGATTCTTCATTTTTCTTTAATTCATTTAGGAGGTATTGAAATCGATTTTCTAGTAACATCTTCTCCAGCTCAAGGCACAGTATCCTAATATCATCATCAATTGATTCTTTGGTGCTGTAGAAGACATCAACTTCAAAGAGAAAATTTTCCTGAATTACAGTATCCATACTTTCTACGATATCCTTTATAGGAGAAGCTTCGTATATTTTACTCCACTTATCCTCTATTGCTTTTATGTCTACTCGTGGATCAGCTCTCTTTACTCCCATCAGATATATACCTATGAGTCTATCTTTCAATCTTTCTTCCATAGATTTTACAATCTTTTTTGACTCATCTTTTATCTCTACTTTTTCCTTTGGTATATTTTTCAACATGGCAAGCACTTCACTTCGAACATCATCTTCTTTTGCTTGTATTGCTTTTGCAACTTTTGTTATAAAATGTCCACGTTCTAGGTCTCCAGCCACCATTACTATATAAGGCAAAACTTCACTCCGAACTCTTTTCAATCTCTCTCTATCATCCTTTGTGTTTTCAAGTATTGACTCTAGAAAAAAATCAATCGGGTGCATAGCGTTTTTTATAACTTCTTGCCATAGAGGTATGCCATTTTCTTTTATAAATGATGCCGGATCATTACCCTTTGGTAAAGCCAACAGCTTAACCTCCATGCCTTCACGTATAGCAAGCTCAATTCCCTTTGCACCGGCTTTCAGGCCAGCATTATCCGCATCAAATGAGAAAAATATCTTATCTGTAAAACGACTGATCAGTTCGATATGCTCTTTTGTAAATGCGGTTCCACTAACAGCTACGACGTTTTCCGTACCAGCTTGTACTGCCGCAAGTAAATCTACTTGACCTTCTACTATTACCACGAAGCCACTACGTAGTATCGCCTGCTTTGCCTTATCGTATCCATACAAGACGCGAGATTTGTTATAGAGTGTTGTTTCAGGAGAGTTCACATATTTACCTACATTTTCTGGTTCAGTCTCACCAGGGTGAGCAAATATTCGCCCTGTAAATGCTACAACTCGTCCTTGTGAATCAGAAATAGGAAACATAATCCTACTTCTAAATCGGTCAATATATCCATGCTCAGATTTTACAGATAGCCCTACTTCAGTTAAAACTTCATCGGAATAACCTTTTGAGTGCAAATGTTTAGTCAGAGAATCCCATGAGCCGAGTGAATACCCAACACCAAAAGATACAAGCGTGTCTTCATCTATACCTCTAGTGTGTAGGTAATCTGTAACATCTTTGTCTGCCTTTCTGTTTTTTTCATAGAACAAAGATGCTTCTTTCATCGCACTGTAAAGCTTTGCCCTCTTTGAACGCTCTCCTTCGCTTTCACGCGTGATCTGTACACCCGCACGCTCTGCTAGATAGGACAACGCATGAGGAAAATCAAAACCCTCTATCTCTTCTGTAAAAGTAAATATATCTCCACCTCGTCCGCATCCAAAACAGTGATACGTTCCACGTCCAGGTGACACAAAGAACGAAGCTGATTTTTCATTGTGAAAAGGACAGCGCGCTTTGAAATACGTACCAGCTTTTTCCAGCTTCAAATAAGAAGATACAATATCTACTATCGAGAGACGCTCTTTGATTTGTTCAACGGGTGATATCATAGTTCACCTACTTTGCGCACATTTTATATTTATCGCACGAAAAAACTTTTTAGATTACTCTTCTGTAGTTTCAACTTCTCTCTTTTGTCTTTCTCTAAAGCCTGTTCCTGCAGGAATAAGTCGGCCGATAATAACGTTTTCTTTTAGTCCTCTAAGTGTATCCACACCTCCACGAACTGCATTGTTGATCAAGACACGGTTTGTGTTTTGGAACGAAGCAGCTGAAAGCCAACTTTTTGTAGTAAGTGATGTTTCTGTAATACCCAAGATTATATTTTCACCTCTTGCTCCTTCTCCACCAGTATTTTCTACACGTTCATTTTCTTCCATGAGCTCAACATTTTCTACGATTTCACCAGGAGAGAAAGTAGTATCTCCAGAGTGTCTAACTTTCTTTCTAGAGAACATTTGACGGATTATGATCTCAATATGCTTACGAGAAATTGAAGCACCTTGAAGTTCATAAACTTTATTTATTTCTTGGACTATGTATTCTTCTGCAAGTTCAATACTTCCGAATTTGAATATCTCACTTATATCTGCAGATCCGTCAGTCAAAATTTGACCTTTAGTAACTTTCTCACCAACTTTAACTAGGATATTTCGGCGTGGAAGTATTTCGTATACGATTTCATTTGATTTACCGTCAGTTTTTGTATCTGAAAGGACTTTTATGATTCTTTCAGCTCCCTTGTCTACAACTTCTGTTACTAGAGCATCAGTTTCTGATACTACGGCAGGATTCTTTGGAACACGACGCTCGAAGATTTCTTCGATACGAGGTAGACCTTGAGTGATGTCGACACCCGCCACACCTCCGGCGTGGAAAGTTCGGAGTGTTAGCTGTGTACCTGGCTCACCGATAGCTTGCGCAGCAACGATTCCTACAGCTTCACCGATTTCTACAAGTTTGTTTCTACCTAAATCTAATCCGTAACACTTCTGACATATTCCATGTAGAGTCTTACAAGTAAGTGGTGAACGAACTGTTACTTCTGCTATACCAGCTTTTTCAACTGCCTGAGAATCTTCTTTTGAAAGTAAGTGGCCTTTTTTAAACATCACATTTCCATCTGTATCCTTGATATCAGCGAATAGGATGCGTCCACGGATATTTTTAGCAAGTGAGATTTCCATTCCAGCAATAGTCTCTTTTACAAGACGCTTACCTTCTTTTGTTCCACATTCAGCTTCTGTGATCATCACATCTTGTGCGACGTCTACTAGACGACGTGTTAGATAACCAGCCTTTGCTGTGTTTAGAGCAGTGTCAGCAAGTCCCTTACGTGAACCGTGAGTTGTGATGAAGTATTCAAGTGGTGAAAGACCTTCTATATATGAAGGCACGATTGGAAAATCAATAGTTCTTCCGACAGTGTTCGCAATCAACCCTTTCATACCTGCCATCTGAGTAACTTGTGCGATAGATCCGCGAGCTCCAGACATAACCATATCGAAGACTGATCCATTCTTGTCTAGAGTCGAAGGCATAAGTTTTTCCAATTCTTTCTTTGTGCGTTCCCAGATTTCAATTACTTTTTGGTATTTTTCTTCGTGAGAAAGGAGACCGTCGTTGTATTGAGAAATAATTGTTTCCTCTTCTTTGCGTCCGCGTGCAATAATTTCTGGTTTCTCAACTGGCACACGTACGTTGTCGATACTCCAAGTAACTCCAGATTTTGTAGCATATCTGTAACCGAAATCTTTTATTTTGTCCAAGATCGCAGGAGTAGCATCTATACCGTAACGCATGATCACTTGGTCCAAGATACTAGACATTTTCTTTTGGTTGACCTCTTCGTTTACAAACATAAAGTCGTTTGGTAGACAGCTATTGAAAAGCAATCGTCCGACTGAAGTTTCAAAAGGTTTTCCTTGTAGGTCTTTGTATTTTTCTGTATCAGTAGGAAGTACAAATATTTTTGATCTGTATGAGATTATGCCGTAGTCGTATGCAGTGATAGCCTGGTTTGGGCTTGAGAAATACATTCCTTCGCCTTTTTCACCATCAACTGATTTTGTCATCCAATAACATCCGAGCACAATATCCAAAAGTTTCGCTGAAACTATAGGGTCACCGTTTTGTGGTTTTAGAAGATTTTTGTTTGATGCGATAAGGTCTCGAGCTTCTCTTTGTGCATCATCTGAAAGTGGCAAGTACACAGCCATCTGGTCTCCGTCGAAGTCAGCGTTGAAAGCCGCACAAACAAGTGGGTGCACTTGGATAGCGTTACCTTCGATTAGAACTGGATTGAATGCTTGAATACCAAGTCTGTGAAGTGTTGGCGCACGGTTTAACATCACATATTTACCTTGAATCGCTTCTTCGAGTATTGCCCATACTTCAGGCACTCCTTCTTCGATAAGCTTGTTTGCACCGCGGATATTGAATGCAAGTTCGTTTTTTAATATTTTTGAAATTATGAATGGTCGGAAAAGTTCAAGTGCCATGTGTTTTGGAAGACCACATTGATTGAGCTTGAGCTGAGGACCCACAACGATAACAGAACGTCCTGAGTAGTCTACGCGCTTACCGAGCAAGTTCTGACGGAATAGACCTTGTTTTGATTTCAAGTTATCTGAAAGAGATTTAAGTGCGCGCTTTTGACTCTGAGAAACTGCTTGTGAGTCATTTTGTTTTGCGATTGAGTTATCGATAAGTGCATCTACTGCTTCTTGCAAGATACGCTTTTCGTTACGAAGGATTACATCTGGTGCACCGATTTCTTTTAGTTTTTTCAAACGATTGTTTCGGTTTATAACGCGTCGGTATAGATCGTTTAGATCACTAGTTGCGTGCCTTCCACCATCAAGAGCCACCATCGGACGAAGAGCTGGTGGGATAACTGGGATGACTGTTAGGAACATCCATTCAGGTCGAATCTTTGAGTAAAGCATTGATCGAAGTAGAGACATGCGACGTTCTAGTTTTTCCTTGTCGATTGCACTCGCCTTCTCTGACATTTCTTCTGTTTGTTTCTTTAGCTTTTCTAGATCTAGATTCTTGAAAAGATTGAAAATAGCCTCAGCACCGATTGCTGCTTCAAAACAGATTCCGTATTTTAGAGAAAAGTGATGGTATGAGATTTCATTCAAAACTTTTCCTTCGTGGATTTCAGCGATCTCTTTCTTTGTATTAACAAGCAAGTTTTTCAACTTCTCGCGAGTTTCTTCGTCTTCAATACTTTTTACTTTCGCCTTGTATTCACTTTCAATATTTTTTATGATTTTTGACTTTTCTTCTTCATGGACGCGAGTGATTATGTATCCAGCAAAGTAGATAACCTTTTCCAAATCTGATACTGGAATATTTAGAAGTATAGACATGCGAGAAGGCACTCCACGCAAAAACCAGATGTGTGCAACAGGACTAGCAAGTTCAATATGACCCATACGTTCACGACGAACTATAGATTTTGTAACTTCAACTCCACATTTTTCACATACGATATCCTTGTAACGGATACGTCGGTATTTTCCACAGTAACATTCATAATCCTTTTCTGGACCGAACACACGCTCGTCGAACAAACCTCCACGTTCAGAGCGTCCTGTTCGGTAGTTTATTGTCTCAGGTTTTGTAACCTCACCATATGACCAATCACGCACGTTTTCAGGCGAAGCCAATTTGAGAGTAATATAATCAAAGTCTGTTGTATCAATTGTTTTCATAGATTTTTTTTATTTAATTACTTTACTTCGTTATTTTTCTCTTTACTTCGACCGTTCTTTTTAAGTTCAACATTGAGTGATAGTCCTCGCAGATAGTTCAGCAATACATTGAATGAGGCAGGTGCGTTCGGCGGCATAATCTCTTCTCCTTTAATAATCGAATCAAATGTAGCAGAGCGTCCCATGATATCGTCAGATTTAATTGTGATCATCTCACGAAGTATGTGTGATGCTCCGTAACCTTCCAGTGCCCAGACCTCCATTTCTCCAAATCTTTGTCCTCCACCTTGAGCTTTACCTCCGAGTGGCTGCTGAGTGATAAGTGAGTATGCACCAATAGAACGCATGTGAATCTTGTCTTCAACCATGTGGTGAAGTTTCAATATATACATGTATCCGACAGCGATATCTTGTTCAAACTCTTCTCCAGTTCGTCCGTCAAAAAGTTTCATCTTTCCACTCTCAGGCATTCCAGCTTTTACTAGCTCGCCTTTGATTTCTTCGATAGTTGCTCCACAGAAAGATGGTACAACAGCTTGGTATCCGAGTGTATGTGCGGCATAACCCAAGTGCATTTCTAGGATTTGTCCCAAGTTCATACGAGATGGAACTCCGAGTGGTGTAAGTACGATATCTATAGGAGTACCGTCAGCCATAAATGGCATTTCTTCTTCTGGTAGGATGATTGAGATAACTCCTTTGTTACCGTGACGTCCTGCAAGTTTATCTCCAACTGAAATATTTCGGATTTGTGCGATTTCAATCACAACCTTCTTGATGATTCCACTTTCTAGATTGTGTCCTTGATCGCGTGAGAATATTTTCACACCGATAATACGTCCACGTTTTCCGTGTTCCATACGAAGTGATGTATCTTTTACATCGCGAGCTTTTTCAGCAAAGATTGATCGGAGAAGTCTTTCTTCTGCAGTTAGTTCTGTCTCACCCTTTGGAGTGATTTTACCTACGAGAATATCGTTCTCTCGGACCTCTGCTCCGACGCGTACGATTCCGTCTTCATCCAAATCTTTTAGCTTTATTTCTCCAACGTTTGGGATATCACGTGTTGTGATCTCTGGACCTAGTTTTGTATCACGAACGATACAGACAAATTCTTCGATATATATTGATGTGAATTTACTTTCTTTTACAAGACGTTCAGACAGGATTATCGCGTCTTCGTAGTTTGATCCATTCCATGACATGAAAGCGATCAATGCATTTTGTCCGAGTGCAATTTGTCCATGTGCTGTTGTAGATGTATCAGCTAGAATCATTCCTTTTTTTACTTTGTCTCCAATAGAAATACTTGGTCTCTGGTGGAATGAACTAAAGTTGTTTGTACGCTGGAAAGACATGAGGTTATAAGTCTCATCCTTGCCCTTAGAATTTTCGATAACGATTTTTTTAGCATCAACATATGTTGCAATACCGTCTTCTTTTGCAACAACAAGTCTTCCTGAGTATCGTGATGCAAGCTCTTCCATACCTGTTGCTACGAGTGGAGCTTCTGGTACAACACACGCCATAGCTTGCTTTTGCATGTTAGATCCCATGAGTGATCGGTTTGCATCGTCGTTTTCTAAGAATGGAATCATAGAAGTAGCGATAGAGAATGCTTGGTTTGTAGCTACATCGATAAAGTCCACTTCACTTCGCGCGACAAGACCTGGCTCAGTTTTTACGCGAGCTTCTACCATTTCTTCAACAATTTTTCCATCTTCTGCGTATTTAATACCTGAGTGAGCAATGTTGTATTGTTCTTCTTCAAGCGCGTTTAGGTACACAATCTCTTTTGTGATAACGCCATTTTTTACTTTCACATATGGAGTTTCGATAATACCGAAATCGTTTACCTTTGCATAAGTAGAAAGGTGCAAGATAAGACCAATGTTTGGACCTTCTGGAGTGTGAATCGGACATACGCGACCGTAGTGAGAAGTGTGCACGTCACGTACTTCAAGACCTGCGCGTTCGCGTGTTAAGCCTCCGGGACCAAGCGCAGAAAGAATTCTCAAATGCTCAATTTCGTTTAGCACGTTTTCTTGAGACATGAATTGTGAAAGCTGGTTTGTTGTGAAAAATTCTTTGATACGAGCTTGTAGTGGTCGTTGGTTGATTATGTTTATTGGTAGAGCTGTGGCTGCATCAATAGTAGACATTCTGTCTTGAATGTTTCTTTTGATCTGAGTCATACCAACACGAATTTTTTGCTGAAGTAGCTCACCAACATATCTAACACGACGCTGACCCAAGTGATCGATATCGTCTGCCTTTGAGTTTGGAGTGTTGTTTAGAGAAACTACATGTTCGATTATAGCTATGAGGTCTTCTTTTGAAATAGTACGACGTTCTAGGTCTTTTTCACCCATAGGCTTGTCAAAGCGTTTGTTGAAGCGGAAACGTCCAACTGGAGAAAGGTCATAACGTTCAGGTGAAAATAGAGAATTTATGAATTCCTTTGCGTTATCTGTAGTAGCTAGATCTCCATCTCTAAGACGCTTGTAAATCTCGATATATGACTCATCAGCAGTTTTTGCAGGATCTTTTTCTATAGAAAGTTTCAATATGTGACGAGCTTCTTCTGTTAGAGCAGCCTTAAGCATAGCTTCATCTGTGCTAAGTCCCAAAACACGCAAAAGTGAAGAGATAGCAAACTTGCGCTTCTTGTCGATACGTACATATAGTACTCCGTCTGCATCAGATTCTATTTCAATCCATACTCCACGAGCTGGGATTATCTTTGCGCCGAAAAGTTTCTTGCCTTTATGATCAAGATCGGTAAAAAACACTCCAAATGAGCGTGCAAGTTGTGACACGATAACACGCTCAACACCGTTGATGATGAATGTACCGTGATCTGTCATGAGTGGGATATCAGCAAGGAAAATTTCTTGTTCCTTTGATGAACCACCTAGAGTTTTATTCATAAGCTTTACGCGTGCCTTGAGTTGCACATCGTAAGTAAGCTTGTTTGCTTTTGCGTGATATTCGTCAAACTTTGGTTCACCAAGAGAAAATGATGTGAACTCAAGCATGAACTTTTTCTCTGAATAATCGTTTATCGGAGAAAATTCTTTAAAAACTTCTTTTAGACCGTGCTCAATTAGCCATTTATATGAGGCGAGTTGAGTCTCGAGTAGATTTGGGAATTCGACCAGTGGCTTCTTGTACTTTGAAAAATGCTTTTTCTCTAACTTTGTTTTTGTCGGCATGTAAAGTTTTTGCTTAATGAGTAAAAAATAAAAACTCAGGGCACTAAAAAGTACCTTTTGTTTAAGGCTAACGCTTTTTATTAGTTTGTTCTAGCAAATGAGACTTGTTTTTGCTAATAAGTTCAGATTGAAGCCTGCCGTAACTCAATCTATTCAATCCCAATTAGTATACTCTAGCGGTTATAAGTTGTCAAATATGACAAAATACCTTTATTTTTATGATTACTTACCCTTTTTCCACTCCTCTATCTTCTTGTGATCTCCAGACATAAGTATCTTTGGAACCCTGTATTTTTTACCTTTATACTCTAAAACCTCTGGGCGGGTATAGAATTCACTTGAAGAAACCCTCTCCTCTTCCAGAGAATCATGCTTACCCAGCACACCAGGAATCTGACGTGATATACAGTCTACAAGTATCATTGCTGGGAGCTCTCCACCTGTGAGCACATAATCCCCGACTGAAATTTTTTCTGTCTTCAATATCTTGTCTATACGCGCATCAATCCCTTCATAGCGTCCACAAATTAAAATTATATCTGAATATTTTTTTGCAGAATCTTTTGCATATTGTGTCGTAAATTTTTTACCACTTGGCACAAAATTTATGATTTTTGTTTTTCCTCCTTTTTTAGTCTTCTTTAGTGCACTCTCTACTGCTTTAAAAACTGGTTCAGCGCGGATTATCATACCTGGACCTCCGCCATATGGCCTATCGTCGACAACCTGAGACACATTGCCGTCAGGCCATACTTTCTTGTATTTTCCAGTTACAAAAAGACGTGGATTATAGAAATTTACTTTTATCTTTTTCTCCTTGATCGCACGTCCAATAATCGATTCTTTGAGATATGAATCGAAGGCTTCTGGAAAAAGTGTGATTATATGGAAAGTCATAATATTAGTATATAGCCAATAGGTTATAGATAATAGTAAAAAAATGCAAATAAAAAAAACGACTCCGTTGGGTCGTTTTGTTTAATTTTAAAGATTTCCTCTGATCTGTTGCTCTCGTTCGATCGCTTCAAAAAGTGCTTTGAAGTTACCTTTACCAAAAGTCTTGGCACCATGGCGTTGGATAATTTCAAAGAAAAGCGTTGGTCTATCTGTCACCGGCTTTGTAAAAAGCTGAAGCATATAACCTTCGTCATCATGATCGATGAGGATATTGAGTTTTTTGAGCGTCTCAATATTTTCCTGTATCGGAAATTTTACTCGCTTGAGCACATCATCGTAGTATGTTTCAGGTACATACAAGAATTCAACTCCTCTTCTACGCAGTTGCGAAACAGTGTAGATAATATCATCTGTTGCAAGAGCAATATGCTGCACACCAGAACCACGATAGAAATCCAAGTATTCTTGAATCTGTGATTTATTCTTTCTACTCTCCGCTGGTTCGTTGATTGGAAATTTTATATATCCATTTCCATTACTCACAACCTTACTCATCAGCGCAGAATACTCAGTTGAGATATCATTGTCATCGTAAGTAACCAACAGATTGAAACCCATCACGTCTTCGTAGAATTTCACCCATTCATTCATCTTACCGAGTTCTACGTTGCCAACACAGTGGTCCACATACTTTAGTCCAGCGTCTGAAATCAGATCATAATCATCGAGCGATTTATATCCCGGCATAAATACACCTTTGTAGTTACTTCGGTCAACAAATTTGTGAATTGTATCTCCATAAGTTTTGATAGCAGATACTGAAACACTTCCTTCACTAACATCACAAAATTCTGTAGGAGACATAACCTTGGTAGCACCACGAGCCATAGTCTCTTCAAAACTTTTTACAGCATTCGGTACAGCAAGAGCTAGAACTTTCACCCCGTCACCGTGAATTCTTACATGTTGCGAGATTTCACTTTCGGGATCAAAAGAAGTGGTGAATACGAGAGTGATTTTGCCTTGCCTCAACACATAACTCGCCTTATCGCGAGAACCTGTCTCAAGACCTGCGTATGCAACAATTCGAAACCCAAACGCATGCTCATAATAAAATGCCACCTGCTTGGCATTGCCAACATAAAACTCAATGTGGTCTGTGCCGAGTATCGGCAGAAAATCTTTTAATTCTTCCATATAAAGTAACTTTTTTCTGAGTCTACTTCCCTATCCATATCTTGTCAAACAAAACAAAAACACCCCGTATACGGGGTGTTTTTGTTTTTAAAAATTTAATTTATATTCCCTTCAAATCATCCATTGCTTGGTCTACTGAAGATGCTTGTGGAGCTGGTCTTGGCATTCCGCCTTCTGGTTCATTGATCTTTAGGTTTACACGAGCATTGTTCTTCATTCCGATAACACGGAGTAGAGTTCGGATTGCCTTTGCAGTATTGCCTTGGCGACCGATAATCTTACCCATATCTGCTTGGTTTACTGTGAGAGTTACAAGTACTCCCATCTCGTCTACTGAGCGATCGATTTTTACATCGTTTGGATTGTCTACTAATGCCTTTACTACGTACTCTAAGAATGCTTTATCGTCTTGCATATATAATTCGGTGATCTATTCATAATCTGCAGTACTTCGACAAACTGACTGCTTCTTATTCATTGTAACAAACAAATAATTTGAGTCAATAAAAAATCCCCGATTGGGGACTTTTTATTTTGCAGTCTTGAGTTCTTTACGTTTCTTTGTTGGAGTCTTCTTTGATAGGACGTTTTTCTTCTTTGTCTTTAATACTCCCTCTTTTACAAGGAAATTGTGCATTGTGTCTGAAACTTGTGCGCCGTTTGAAATCCAGTGAGTTATGCGTTCAGTCTTGAGTGCCATAGCTGGAGTATGAGGATTGTAAGTACCTAGAATCTCCAAAAACTTACCACTTTTAGTGCTATTTTTTGAGTCGGTCAAAACCACGCGGAAATGCGCTTCGTTCTTGCGACCTATGCGTTGTAATCTGATCATTAACATGTGTTGGCTATCTTACCAGAAACATCCAAATAGGTCAAATTTAGATATATTAAAAGCCCGATAATCTGTTAGACAGATTTCTCGGGCTTATCAAAATTGAATTCTTTAATTTTTTTGTCCGCCAAGTACATTTCTATGGCGGAGTTTGCTGTTAATGCACGTTTTGCAAGGAATATCCTTTTTATTTGAATAGAGGTCATTTTTGACCCTATTCTATTTGCATAATCAGAATATACCTGTCTTTGCAAAACTCGCATTTTATTTCTTTCTGCTGCAACAAATTCACTTACTCTAGAAGTCACATTTTCTAACTTAATCTCGGGTGTGATCCTAAAAGTGAACTGCGCGTCAACCCACATTGGATGCAGGAATATATGTGCCCCGTCGATAATCCATCTTTCGTGACATGCCTCATATATATGACTTGCAGCAGACATAACATCTCCAATTGCAACACCTATGATTTTGCTTTTGGAATTCAATATGGCTTCTCGAACCATCAATCCCGCATTAAATTCTCCTCCATCGCTTTCCAATATAAAATATATTGGCTTTTCTGACTCAAAATTCAGTTTTTCAATATCTTGAACTAATTGTCGTGCCAATTTCAGAGTAATCTTGTTCTTGGACTTCGGGTCTTCATGGTTTTCAACGTATATAATACGTCTACAAAGAAGACCATTTCGCTCTCTAGCGCCCTCATCTACCTTAAAAAGATGGAGGAAGCGCGTAAAATACTTACTTAGCTTTTGCACATAACCTCCTTTTTTAGTTGACTTTTTAAACTTTCTAGTATATAATATAACCCATAAGATCTACTATGTCAAATAGATTTTATTTTTAGTAAATAAACATAAAATTATATGGATAATCATGAACCAGAAATCAAAAAAGATGAGCCTACTGAGGTAGTTGAAGTTATGGTGGGAGATACTGCTATGCTTATGACAAAAGAAGAGCGCGATGCTTATCTACAAGGCAAGAGGGACGGGATGATTGACGATAAATAAAGTCACAAAAAACAAAAGCTGAGTTAAACTCAGCTTTTGTTTTTTGTGACTAAATTCAAAAATAAAAAAAACGCCCACCTTTTCAGATGGGACGCTCAATTTTTTGCAGTATAGGTTTTTCTGGTTTATAACCAGGACTAACTTTTCTGCCCTAAAGAAACAAATTTTAGACTCGCTTCCTCATAATCATAATAATTTTTAAAAAAATAAAAAAATTACCCCTGCAGATAATCAGTCATTCCGAGACTGCTCAGGTTTTTCGTAACTCTGAACCCTCTTTTGAAGGCTCTTTGGTCAGTAAGGTCTTCGTCTTCTTCTTCGCTGAGCATGTTAAATCCGCTCAACAATTTAGCGTTAACTGAATTCTGATCTCCACCCATTAGCTGGGTTTTGTTATCAGGATTAGTATTTTTTTTGTTTCCTTTTGCGAATTGGTCGATTTTACTTTTTGCCATATTGGAATTTTTTTGGATTTTAAATGAAGAAAAAGTTTTATGCTGAATGTTCTAAGTAAAATTATATAATTAATTTGTTCTCAGCGCAAAATTCTTTCTTCATTCAAACCCGTTCCTTTATGACTGTTCTGGTACTATTATATATTATTTGAATCTATTTGTCAAGTACCTATATGTATGGTACAATTTGAAAATCGTATTTAAATACAAGGCATTTTAGCCCTTAAAAAACTCAAAAATTAATGAAAAACCCAAAAAACAAGCAAGTTACTCGTTTCCAAGACAAAAAAACATCTAGCCCAAAAAAGTCAGTACATACTAAGAAACCTCATAAAACCGAGATTATTGAAGGAGTTATATCTGTATCTAGTCGCGGAGATGGATATCTACGTATTCGCGAACCAAAAGAAGACATAGCAATCATCCGAGGAGGACTCAATACCGCATTGCATGGCGACATGGTAAGCGTGCGCGTACTTCCTATGCGCCAAAAAGGCGCTCGTATGGGAGAAGTCGAAAAGATAATCTCACGCGGAAGACCTGGCTTTGCTGGAATATTAGAAGAAAGCGATGGGATGTATTTCCTGGTTCCGTCTGACACAAGAATATATACAGATATCGTGATCCCAAAAGAAAAGTTAAATGGAGCAGTACATGGCGACAAAGTTTTCGGCGCTATCAGTACTTGGGATGACCCTATGAAGTCACCTATCGGACGAATCGAAAAAGTATTGGGTAAGCCATTTGAAAACAATGCCGAGATGCAAGGTATAGCACTTGAACGTGGATTCAATAGTGACTTCCCTCTCGATGTAGAAGAAGAAGCAAACCATCTCTATGACAAATCTACCAAAGACGACGGGGAAAGACGCGATATGCGAAAAACTCCAACTTTCACTATAGACCCAGCTGACGCAAAAGACTTTGACGATGCACTTTCTTTCCTCGCTCTACCAGACGGAAATTTTGAGATCGGAATTCATATTGCAGACGTTTCGCACTATGTCAGACCCGGAACAGCACTTGATGAAGAAGCTTACACTCGCGGTACATCTGTGTATCTCGTAGACCGCACAATCCCCATGCTTCCACATGTTCTATCAAACGATCTTTGTAGTCTGAAGCCCGATGTGGACAGACTTGCGATGAGTGCAGTATTTAAAATGAACAAAAGTGGAAATGTTTTAGAAGAATGGTACGGACGTACGATCATACACTCAATCCGAAGATTTACATACGAAGAAGCACAAACTGTGCTCGATACAAAAAAGGGTGACTTTGCACAAGAGCTTGAAATCATGAACGGCATCGCCAAGAAACTTTTGAAAGTACGCTTCGACAAAGGTGCAATGTCACTTGACCAAGAAGAAGTAAAATTTAAGCTTGATGAAAAAGGTGTACCAATATCGGTTGTGCGAAAAGTTCGAACCGATAGTCACAAGCTTATCGAAGAATTCATGTTGCTTGCAAACCGCAAGGTTGCCGAGTTCGTATCAGAGATGGGAAAAAGAAAAGACCGTGTCTTTATATACAGAATACATGACACACCTGACAAGCAACGCATCCAAGACTTAGCATTTTTCTTGAAATCTCTCGGGTACAAACTCGTACTTCACGACGGCCTTCCAAAACCAGAGTCTATAAATAAACTTCTCGAAGAACTCTCTGGGCACCCAGAGAAAGACACTATCCAGACAGCCATAATCCGCTCGATGGCAAAAGCTGTTTATTCTACAAAAAATATTGGCCACTATGGACTGGCTTTTGATTTCTATACTCATTTCACTTCTCCAATTCGTCGCTATCCAGACATAATCGTCCATAGACTTCTCATGGAATATTTAGGAGGTGGTCAAGTCAAAAAAGAAAAGTGGCAAGGATACCAAGACAGCGCACTTCATTCATCTGAACGCGAAAAACAAGCTACTGACGCAGAGCGATCATCGATCAAGTACAAACAAGTGGAGTACATGTCTACTCGTGTAGGTGAAGTATTTGAAGGTGTTATCTCGGGTGTGACTGAGTGGGGTCTATATATAGAAGAGAAACAAACAAAATGCGAAGGCATGGTAAAATTGAGAGACCTCGAGGGTGATGTATTTATTTTTGATGAAAAGCATATGGCTATCGTCGGTACAAAAACAAAAAAGAGCTACCGTATTGGAAATACTGTGAAAATAAAAGTAGTCACTGCAAACCTCGAGAAAAAAATAATTGATTATGCGTTCGTCGCATAATCAAAAAAACAGTAGATGATACGAAGAAGAATAAAACATGTTTTTGTCGTAGCAGGACTAACCGTCTTGTCTATTTGCGTTGGGTTACTTGTGGCTATATTTATATTCCAAGGATCAGTTAGCGCTGTCACATCCCTGCGAGCACTCGGAGAACAAGTAAGTATATTGGGAGATAGAATTCGTGGCATAGACAATGATGTGATAAATAGTGATTTTGCAGATAAAAATACAGCAAACGCCAAAGAACTTGTACCACTCGAGATTACCCTCGGAAATATAAGTGATGGTATGTATACTCCTCCGGCAACTGGGAAAGTCATACGTATAAATCTAGAAAGTATGGAATTGACCCAATACGAGGACGGGAAAACAATCAAAATTATTCCTGTGTTATCAAAAGGCAAAACTGGATCGTACTGGGAGACACCCGGTGGAAAATATAGTGTCTTATACAAAGAAGAAAAACATCTTTCGAGTTTTGGAAAAGTCTGGATGCCATGGAGTATGCAATTTTTTGGAAATTATTTTATACACGGATGGCCCACAGATAGTGCTGGTAACCCAGTCGCCGACAAAGGATATTCTGGTGGATGTATAAGACTCGACACAGAAGACGCAAAAAATTTGTACGAATGGGCAAGTGTAGGAACAAGTGTGTCTATATATAGCACCAGCAACGAAGAGCCGGTTTCTGTTGGTGAGTCTTCGCCCTACTTTTTGAAAAATCCTAAACTCCTACCAAAAATAAGCGCCGACGCATATCTAGTGGGCGACATAACTAGCGGAGATATCATCTTGGAAAAAAATATGGACCAAGTTCACCCTATAGCCTCTGTATCAAAGATCATGACAGCTCTAACAGCTCTAGATGTAGTCCATCAGCGCGGCACTTCGATAGTATCTAAAAAAGCACTTTCTACATATGGTGAAAACGGCGGATTCTACACAGGTGAGAAAATAAAAAACAGTGATTTGCTTTATCCCCTACTACTAGAATCTTCAAACGACGCTGCGGAAATAATTGCCGAACAAGTCGGTAGAAATTATTTCTTGAGATCCATGAATACAAAAGCGTCTTCTATCGGACTCATGCAAACTAACTTCGATGATCCAAGTGGTCTATCAGAAAAAAATATATCTACGGCACGAGACCTTTTCAAACTCGCCAGGTATACATATGAATTTAAAAATTATGTTTACGATATAACAAAATTAGAAAAATATTCAAACGGAAGTCACACTTGGGTAAACACAAATCATTATATAGACGAAGAAAACTACGAAGGTGGTAAAACTGGTTTTACAAATCCAGCAAAAGAAACTATTGTGGCACTTTTCGATGTGCCTATGTCAGAATTTGAAAACCGGACCATTGCTATCGTACTCTTGCAAAGTTCCGATAAATACGGAGACGCAAACGAACTTATAGATTATCTAAAGAAAAATGTATACAGAGGAGCTAGTGGACCAGTAGCGATAGTAGACAACAAGGAAGAACCTAGTAAAAAAGTAACACTAGCTTTTGGTGGAGATGTGATGCTCGATAGAGGTGTGAAAAGTTCTGTGGATAGAAATTTTGGTGGAGACTACTCAAAACTTTTTGAAAAACTAACCCCATTGAAAGATGCCGACATAAGTTTTGTAAATCTAGAAGGACCAGTTTCAGACAAAGGCAACAATGTAGGAAGTAAATATTCTTTCCGCATGAACCCAACTGTACTAGATGTGATGAGACAATCTGGTATAGACATAGTATCTTTTGCAAACAACCATGTTGGAGACTGGAACAAAGCGGCTTTCAATGACACACTCACCCGTCTAAAAGAAGCTGATATCAAATACACTGGGGCTGGTGCAAGTAAAAGCATTGCTATAGAACCGACTATTATAGAAAAAAATGGACTCAAAATCGGATTTTTAGGATTTTCAGATGTAGGCCCAGACTGGATAAAAGCTACTGACACTACTTCGGGAATATTATTGGCTAGCGATCCAGAGCTTGAAAGTATAATCAGGAGCGCATCTCAAAAAGTCGACATACTAATCGTATCGTTTCATTGGGGAGAAGAATACAAAGAGTACAATGCTAGACAAAAAACATTTGCCTATAAAGCAATTGAGAATGGTGCAGAGCTAGTAATCGGACACCACCCACACGTAATACAGGCTACAGAAGAATACAAAGGTGGATTGATCGCATACAGCTTAGGTAATCTTATATTTGATCAATATTTTTCTCCTGAGACAATGGAAGGTATGATCTTGGAAGTTAGCTTCGATGGAGACTCCAGAACAAGTTACAAAAAAAGCCTTGTAAAACTTAACTCATTTTTCCAACCTGACACAATAGTTGACTATCCTTAAAAAATCCAAATTGGTATAATAAAAGGGTCGTTTTACTTATCTAATAAAGTTAAGTTAGTTACAAATATATTATGAATAATTTTTTGAAAAACCCTGCGTATGATTCTATAAAAAGTCTCCTACTGCTTGTAATCATAGTGGGTGCTGGTTATTTTATTGGAAGTTTTGCAATTAGTCGAAGTGATTTTCTAAGGGCCCTTGTTAATCCTGAAAATGCCGTTACTGCAAATTTTGCAATAACCACAACAGAAAGTGATAGCGTAGAGAAAAATCTATACGGAAGCTCTACTGCGCAGTATTTTGATTTATTTAACTGGAATGGTGATCCTGATATGCAGAACATCGTCACAGAACTAGACTCACCTCTCTTGCGTTTTCCTAGCGGAGGAAACTCAAAATGGTACCATTTTCGTGCCCCAGCAAATATGGAGGAAGTGCTAACTCCAAGTGAAATATCACATTTAGTAAATGGCAATGAAATACGTGGCTATGGAAAAATAGAAGCCGATGCGGTCGCCGCCGATGTAGAGATAGGTGGTATAGGATATCAAGATGAAATATTTGACTTCATAGGACAACCTGGAACTGATCATGCAAAATCAGACCAAGGAAAACAAGAAATGGAGCCTCAAAACTTTATTCGCGATTTTGCAGATATGGCAAACGATCTTGGTGCGGATGTTTTATTTGTTATGAATATAAAAAATAACACTCCAAGTGAGGTTGCAGAACAAGTGCAGTTTCTGGTAGACCAAGGAGTAAATATAGTTGGAATTGAAGTTGGTAATGAACAATACTCAAAAAGCAACTATTATCTTCCAGGCAATCCTCTAGTTATGGCCCCACAAGCCGTTACCAACTACCTAACACACGCAGCCGCATACAAAAGCGCAGTCCAAGCAATACTACCATCCGTTCCATTTGCAGTGACTGCTGCACCAAACAAATCTTTCGCTGAAACAGAAGGAGTGGCAGGTGGTGGGTTTGATGCAGATGGAGATTTCAATGTACAGTGGAATATAGCACTGGCAGATGCTATGGGAGATTATGGATATACAAACTATATATTGCACTACTATAGTAATTTTGATAACTGCACATACATCCCTACTGATGAAGCAAATGTAGATGAGTGGTTTGATTGTGGTCTAGCAGAACTACCTAAGATATTTGGAACTACCGACCCTACATCATTTCCGAATTTAGTTGATTATTATGTTGATACTTTTGGTGAATCTCGAAAAATGTGGTTTACAGAATGGAATATAAACCAAGATCCAAACAAAACTGATGCAATATTTGGAAATACACTTTTCCATGCTATTTACAGCACAAATATGTTAAATGCTCTTGTAAGTATCAACGATAAACATGACGGCCTAATCAAGTTCTCTACATACCACACTATGGGAACTGAAGGTGTAAAAAATGCTATGATTTCTCCACGTAAGGGAGGAGAAAACTTAGATGAATTCCCCGGCTCCCCTGATCACCCAAATAGACGAGCTTCATACTTTGCATTCCTTACAATGAAAGATATATTCTGGAATGAAATGGACAAAGTATCTACAGAAACTACATACGACATAAATCCAGGACAAACATATGTAAATGTATTTAAAGATGGAAATGATTATGTGATTCACATAGCAAATCCTACAGACAAAACTATAAAAATAGGAGATATAAGTATCGATGGTCAAATCGTAGACAAATCTACAAGTACAGGATCATCATATTTTGTTGAAGCTGATTCTATAGGTGCTAGTCATGGAAAAAGTCGCTTTATAGATAACCCATCTGATCAAATTGAAATCAATGAAGACTCTGGTGCAATAGACGAACTTCTATTCCCTGCATACAGTGTTGGTTATGTAAAAATTGAAAATCTAATGTTTGTACCTGAAGACATTATAGACACAAAAAACCCTTCTATCGTACTGACTGCACCAACAAGCAATATGATACTAACAGACAATTTACTTGTGAAGGCACGCGCAACAGACGATGTAGGAATTACCAAAGTTCAATTCTTTGCAGAACCATTTGGTCTGATTGGTGAAGATACAACTGAACCGTACACATACCAATGGTCTACAACTGATATCGCTAGTGGTATATACATGATAAAAGCAAAAGCGTTCGATGCAGCTGGAAATGCAACGATAAGCTCTTCTGTTAAGGTCAAGAAATAATCCCAGCAAAATAAAAAACCCCGGTTAAACCGGGGTTTTTTATTTTGCTATTTGAACTGCTTCGTCAAATCGAATTGAGAGGAGTTTTGATCCGCCATCGGATCCGATAGTAACACCATACAAAATCTTTGCTCGAGACATCGTCTCGCGATTGTGAGTCACGACGATAAGTTGTGAATATTTTGCCAAAGACTCTATCATATCTCCATATTTACGAGAGTTTGCTTCGTCGAGTGCCGCATCTGTTTCGTCCAGCACCAAGAATGGCGGTGGGTTAACTTGAGACATGGCAAAAAGTAACGCGATCGAAGTCAGAGATCTTTCTCCTCCAGAGAGCATGTGAAGATCTTTGACCTTCTTGTGAGGCAATGCAACGTTGATCTCGATACCCCTTTCAAACAAAAGCTCTTCACTACCATTTTCTCCTTCCTCTTCAGGGCCTTCATCTTCATCTCTAACACCTTTGTGTTCAACCATAACTCGCAAAAAGGCTGTACCTCCACCGAACATGAGCGAGAAGAAATTTTGAAATTCTTTGTTTATTTTATCTATTCCATTTTTAAATTCACCATCCAGAGTATCACGGAGATCTCGTATCAAAGTCTTTAGTTCAGACATGCTAGTTTCTAAATCCACCAACTCACGAGCTAGAAATTGATCTCGAGCAAAAGTCTCTTCGAATTCTTTTGTTATTTCTCCACCAGATCCTCCACCAACATCTTCTATCTTTATTTTCAAACGCTCTACCTTTCTACGTGTTTCTTCCTGTTCTGTACGTGACACTTCCAACCCTCGAGCTGGATCATATGCTCCAGCACTATCTCCAAGCAAAGCTACAGCTTCTTTTACTTCGTCCTCAAAAGAAATCTCTTGTGTTTTTAGACTCTCATCCTGAACCAAGATCACATCTCTTGCTCCTAGAAGTTCTGTTTCCTTTTGTTTTAACTCGTATCTTTCTTTTTCACCTTCTCGGTCTTCCCTTTCTTTATTTTTTAAAATATCCTTAGCTTCTTCGAAACTAACTTCTTTATCTATTTTTTCTTTTGATAGACGCTCCTCTAGTATAACTAGCTCTTTGTATGATTCCTCTAATGAAGAAACTTCTTGGATCAAGTCTTCGTTTGGTACATTTAATTTTGATTTGTTATGTAAAAATGTTTCTAGTCTTACTTTTAACCCAGAAAGTATCTGTACTATCTCATCTCTTGATTGTTTTTCTACAGCTTCATCTATAGAACTAGTTACTTCGTCGAGAAGTTTTCTTACTTCATCTTCTGATATAACACGACTCTCTACTTCTACCTTCGTCATTGAGAGTGATTTTTTTGCTTCAAGAACACCTTCAAGTCGAGCCATCTTACGAATAACATCGTCGCGTTCAGTAGATACTGCAAGCAAAGCTTTTTGTGTTTCCCTGACCCTCTCTTCTTCAAGTGTTGTCTTCTTGCTCTCGGGATTACCTAGAGATTCTAGTGAATGTGTGATAGCGGAAAGTTCACTTTCAAGTACGGACTTTTTTTCCTGGATACGGGCTCTTTCACGATCTAGATAGAGCGCTTCGTTTGCAAAATAAATTCCGTATAAACCTGTAAGTTCAACGCGCATTTCTTTTGCTTTCTCAATTTTCTCAACTTGTTTTTTCAAAAATTGTAAGTGTGGACCGATCTCACGACGAAGTGTTGCGATCTCTTTTATGTTGAGTGAAGTACGTTCAAGTTTTCTTTCACTCTCTCGAATGCGATATTGATATATTTTTAATCCCAGAGCATCTTCTATCATAGCTCGTCTATCCTTGCTAGATGAGTTTAGTATTCGATCAGCTTCACCTTGAGAGATAATATGGTGCCCAGAGCTTCCTATATGAACACTAGAAAGAAGCTCAACTATATCTTTGAGTCTTACGTCTGTTCCGTTGAGCTTGTATACATTTTGACCATCTGAATAAACCTCACGAGTTATAGAAACTTCATCGAAAAGTAACTCGGGAGCATTCTCGCGGTTCGCAAATGAAAATATTTTTGTAGTATTGTCGAATACTATAGTTACTGAAGCTCTGTTAGGTGCAGACAAACCTTTTGATCCTTTGAAAATCAAGTCTGTACCAGACTTTCCACGCATAGATTTTATAGACTGCTCTCCAAGTACAAAACGGAGAGATTCAACAACGTTTGATTTACCTGAACCGTTTGGACCGACAATGGCAGTAACTGGAGCCGAAAACTCAAGAGTCGTCTTCTTGGCAAATGATTTAAATCCAGTTAATTCGATTCGTTTTAGATACATACAGAGTCTATTGTAACATGTAGTTTAATCCAACCATGACTTAACCTTAAGTGCTTCAGTTGCCGCCTTCTGCTCTGCCTCCTGTTTAGACTTACCTTTACCTTGTGCGATAAGTTCTGATCCAAAGAAAATACCAGTGGTAAAGTGCTTGTCGTGATCCGGCCCAGCTTCTGACATAACTTTATAAGACGGGGTCACACCCACAAACTCTTGAGCTTTTTCCTGTACTAAAGATTTTGGATCTCGCCAAAGTTTTTCTTTTACTATCTGGTCTGTAAGCGGAAACAACGTTTTCGATACAAAAAATTCAGCCTTCTCGTATCCTTGGTCCAAATATATAGCACCCAAAAAAGCTTCATATGTATTTGCGAGTATGTACTGGCGTGCCTTGCCCATATCTTTTGCTTCTCCTCGAGAAAGGAGTAGGTATTCCCCCATACCAATCGAAGTCGCAACTTCCGCTATAGTGATAGCGTTCACAAGTGCTGCACGATACGCAGTAAGTTCACCCTCGTTGTGATTTACGAATTTTTTATAAAGATAGTCTGTGATGATTAGTTCAAGTACTGCATCACCTAAAAATTCTAGGCGTTCATTGTGCGAGAAACCCAAATTTGGATTTTCATTTAGATACGAACGATGTACAAAAGCTTGCATTAGCAAATTTTTGTCTTTAAAAGTCAGCCCGACTTTCTTTTCAAAAAGAGAGAAATCTATCATATATTTGTAGCTTTGAAGTATGAATCATGAATCAAGCTATATGCTTCATTCCTAATTCTTAACTCATAGATTACTTGCTCGAAGCAAGCTTTCTAAATTATTTTGTAATCTTTTCAATCGACTGTGCCAAAAGTGGCAAGATATCGTCATAAGTTTTGATATCTCCAATCTGACTCAAACTAAACCATTTTGCATCATCCAATCCTCCACTTGAAGTAAGTGTAAGTTCCTGGTATGGAGCTTCCACCAAGAAGTAATGAACCTCTTTTCGAATCTTACCTTTTTCAGGATGAGATGCAACGTACTCGTTTTGACCAAGCTTTTCCTTGACCTCAATCGGTAAGCCAACTTCATCTTTGATCTCACGAACTACAGCAACTGACTCGTCTTCACCTTCTTCGACTCCACCTTTCGACAGAGTCCAGTATCCAAACACATCGTGCACAAGCGCAAAATATATCGCGCCTTCATGACGAGCATATATAACTGCCCCAGCTTTTTTCTCAGTTGGAAGTTTAGTTATATCAACAGGAGTATCATCTTTCTTTTTCTTTGAAGTCTGCTCCTTGCCTGGTTCACCTATTTCTTTGTAAACAGCACCTAAAACTCCATTCACAAATTTACTTGATGTTTCACCACCAAAAGCTTTTGCGAGTTCGATTGCTTCGTTGATTGCAACTTTTGGAGGAACCTCATCTCTGTTTCCAAACAGAAGCTCTGCAAGCCCAAGTCTTAAAATATTACGATCAACGACTGATATTTTATCAATAGGCCAATCCGGAGCTGCCTTTTCGATAATATCGTCAATAATCACACGCTTTTTTAGAACAAGCCCTGCTAGATTCTCTATAAAAGTAAAATCATCCAAGCCTGGTCCAAACTCGGATTCATTGCGTTTCAATACAGGCAAGATTTGTTCATCTTGCTTGCCGTTGAAATCCCACTCAAAGAGTGATTGGAGAACTATTGATCTTGAAAGGTGCCTATTTGCCATATGTTGTTTACAACTTTTTTATTTTTATTATGAAAGTAAAGAACGACGCGAGCAAGAATGTTTACTTCTTTGCTTTTGCCATTTTTTCAGCTTTTTTTATGGATTTCTTGTTTACCTCAAGTACTTTTTTACCTCTGTACATACCAGTTGTAGTACAGACACGGTGACGAAGATGAGGAACTCCAGTTTCAGTATCAACAGACAAAATCCGCGCTTTTAGGGCGTGGTGAGAACGTCTATTGGCGGTGTGAGACCGCGTATGTCGCATTCGGACTACCATGGAAACGAGTATAGCATACCACTGCTTACATTACAAGACTTTTTTCAAAAATGTCTTCCTGTGGATCGGAGATATGCCGTGTCGACGAATCGCGCCATAGTGTTCCCGGGTTCCATAGCCTTTGTGTAAATAAAAGTTGTATTTTGGGTATTTTTTTGAGATTTTACACATATATCTATCTCTTGTGACCTTTGCACATATAGAAGCCAATGATATAACCGGCTCTTTTTCATCCCCTTTTATGATTGTTTTCTGTCGACTGAATTCTTTGGGTGCTTTTAGTCCACCGTCGAGCAATATTAGTTTGTAATCTTTATTTTGTAACTTATAGAGAGATTTCGAAAGCGCTTTGTTTATCGACGGAACTATACCTAAGGAATCAATGTCTTTTGCAGAGACGAGTGTCGCAGAGTAATCACACTTCCCTTCTTTCTTCCATTTTTTAATTACTTCAAACCATTCTTCGCGTTGCTTGTGATTTAATTTCTTTGAATCCTTAAGTTTTAGCTTGGCTTTATTGATAATTTTTTTGAAATCACTTTGCGGAATATCTATTCTAAATACACCAACAGCCACAGGTCCTGCTATCGGACCTCTCCCTGCTTCATCGATGCCGAAAATAGAATTCATAGGCTCATTATAACAAAAATAAAATCAGGATCTCTCCTGATTTTTTTGAAATTCTTTGATTGCTAGTTTATAACCCTGTTTATTGCAATAAGCTCTTGGTTTGATATTTTCCAATATATATTCTTTTCCTTTCTCTTTAAGTAATTCTTTAGCTTGTATATACGTTTTATATGTCTGAGTAATAGTAAGCTTAAAAACTGCACAACTATAAAGAGTATAGAGAACTACATTAAAAATGCATAATCCAACAGAGTCTAAACTTTCACTCGTAAAATACAGAAAAGAAATCCAAACAGCCATCCAAATTTCCATAAATATAAAGACTTTGTTTGCCAGAATACATTTTATATAATTTTTCATGCTATTTTTTTGTATAATATAAAGTAAAAGATATATTTTGTCAAATATAAATACCGCCAAACAGGGCGGTATTTGAAAGGTTCTTTGTTTTTAGAAAAAAAATAGTGAGATTTAAATTTTCAAAACTATTTCTGGGATCGAATCCTGCGTGTAAACTCCACATGGACATTTTAGAATAACGTTTCCGTCATCTGATAGTGTTGGGATAAGTGTCCTGTCTTCTTGCATGCCTTGATTCTTGCATCCATCGGCACTACAACATGTAAGATCATGCAATACTCTGGATTCCTGATATTCTTTTAGTTTTTTAAGTAATTCTTCACTACTCAAACCTGTTTCTTCTTTATTCAATTTTACTACCATAATAATTAATTTTTTCCATTATTGTATAAGAACAATATTTTGTCAAATAAAAATCACCTGGCAAATACCAGGTGATACTATTTTATAACCCTATCGTTTCTACGCAGAGTTTTATATTTCTTTTTATAGTTCAAATAACTATTTTTGAACTTCGTCTGCTTGCCATAAAATCTAGGCTCGCGGTCGAAAAAACCTATCGACAGTTCAGGGAGTTGAATAATTTCAATCGGAATTTTGCTTCTGAATTCGAACTCCTTTTTCGACTCTTCTTGTTCACTATCAATTACAATTATTTCTGCCTCTACTCCTATATGCATCATTCCTATAAGAGTGGTAGTCCCTATACCAACGTGCCCACATACAATAACTCCTATATCTCCTCTGTTTGTCATAATATTTACAATTTTCCTTATTATAACAGAAATATATATTTTGTCAAAGATTTAATTCATCTGCTATAATCTCCTTATGTCATTTGTCCATCTCCACACACACTCACACTACTCCCTACTCGACGGACTCTCAAAAATCGACGATCTAGTAAAAGCTGCTAAAAACCATGGTATGGATGCACTTGCACTAACTGATCACGGGAGTATGTATGGGGCTATTGAGTTTTATAAAGCCTGCAAGAAAGAAAATATAAAACCAATCATCGGAGTGGAAGCTTACATGGCTACCCGAACTCGTTTCGACAAAGACCCTGGACTTGATAGTAAGCGCTACCACCTAACACTTCTCGCAAAAAATGAAAAAGGTTATCGAAACCTCATGAAGCTTGTATCCCGAGCAAACATAGAAGGTTTCTATTACAAGCCACGCATGGACAAGGACCTACTACGACAATATAGCGAAGGGGTAATCTGTCTTTCTGGCTGCCCTGGAAGTGAATTCATCCATTTAGTCAAAAATAAAAATATCGATGAAGCAAAAAAACTTCTAGAGTTTTATGTAGAAATATTTGGAAAAGAAAATGTTTTTGTCGAAGTCATGAAGCATGATGAGATCGATTGGTACATACCACTACTTTCAGATATTGTTAAAATTTCCGAAGAATTGGATTTGCCAATTGTCGGAACATGGGATTCGCACTATCTACACAAAGACGATGCTATGGCTCAAGATACACTTGTGGCGATCAACACGGGCAGTGAAGTCGGAGAAAGTGGCATGAGTATGAAGAATGGAGACTACTCTTTCATATCTGATACTGAGGCAAGGAATATTTTTAGAGATATCCCTGGAGGATATGACAACACATCAAAAGTTGCGGACCTAGTGGATATAAATCTGAGTTTAGGAGAATGGGTTTTTCCAAAATACGAAATCCCTGCCGGAGCCACATATGACGGAGAACTCAAAAGACTTACATATGAAGGATTCATATCTAGAGGTATCGAAGCAACCGATGAGATGAAAGAGCGTGTCGAATATGAACTTGAGATTATAAAAAATAAAGGTTACTCACCATACTTTCTAGTGGTATCAGATCTACTCCGATATGCACGAGAAAATAATATTGTTACTACCACCAGAGGATCTGCGGCTGGCTCACTAGTATCTTATTTAAATTATATTACGACAGTAGACCCGGTTCATTTTAAACTTCCCTTTGAAAGATTCCTGAACCCGTTTCGACCCTCCCCGCCGGATATCGACATGGATATCGCCGACAACCGTCGCGACGATATGATTTCCTATGCAAAGAAAAAATATGGAACTGAAAACGTAGCGCAAATCGGAACATTTGGAACTATGATGGCGCGTGGCTCTGTCAGAGATGTTGCGCGTGCACTTGGATATCCGTATTCAACTGGAGATAGATTGTCAAAAATGATTCCTATGGGCTCACAAGGAATGCCTATGACTATAGATAAAGCTTTTGAATTGGTTCCAGAACTAAAAGCTGCATACGATACTGAACGCGAAACAAAAGAGATTATAGATCTAGCAAAAAAAATGGAGGGTTGCGCGCGCCACATCTCAGTGCATGCTGCCGGAGTGGTGATCGCACCAACAGCAGTAGAAGATTTCTCTCCAATACAGTTCGATCCAAAAGGAGACAAAATCATCACTCAATACGATATGTACTCTATCGAAGAAGCAGGACTTTTAAAGCTCGACTTTTTGGGCATAAGAAATCTAGCAATACTTGGAGACGCTATCGAACGTATTAAAAAAATACGTGGCATAGATATTGATTTGGAAAAAATCCCTTACGATGACAAAAAAACTTTCGAGATGCTTGCTCGTGGAGAAACAGTCGGAGTATTCCAACTCTCAGGAGATGGCATGACTGTATATGTAAAAGACCTGAAGCCAACATGTGTAGACGATATCAACGCTATGGTTGCACTATATCGACCAGGCCCCATGGATACTATCCCAGAATATATTCGTAGAAAAAATAACCCAGAACTTATCTCCTATCCAGACCCTAGAATGGAAAAATATCTGAAAGCTTCATACGGACTAATCGTATATCAAGACGACCTACTTTTCTCTGCGCTTGAGCTTGCTGGATACAACTGGGAAGAAGCCGATAAATTCCGTAAAGCTGTAGGCAAAAAGATTCCTGCAGAAATGGCCGCGCAAAAACAAAAATTAATAAAAGGTATTGTTGCAAATGGCCAAACTCAAAAGTTTGCAGAAACTTTATGGAAACTTTTTGAACCATTTCAAGCATACGGATTCAACAAAGCCCATGCAGCAAGTTATGGAAAAGTGGCATATCAGACAGCGTATATGAAGGCTAACTACCCTGCTGAATACATGTCTTCTATTCTCACAGCAGAAAGCGACGATATAGAAAAAATAGGTGAAGTGATTGCAGAATGTAAACGCATGGGATTTATAGTTCTACCTCCAGATATAAACGAAAGTTTCGGAGACTTCACTGTCGTGATCGAGGATGGTAAAGTCTCAAATAAAATTCGTTTTGGACTTCAAAGTATTAAAAATTTTGGAGAAGAAATCGGAAAAGCAATAATCCACGAAAGAAAAGAACATGGACCTTTTACTACTCTCGCAAACTTTCTAGAACGCATACACCACAGAAGTCTAAACAAAAAATCTCTCGAAGCCCTGATCAAAGCTGGTGCTATGGATCTATATGGCGAACGTGGAATGTTGCTTGGCAACATGGATCTACTGCTCTCATACAACAAAGAAACCGCTAACAACAAAGGACAGGATTCTTTGTTTGGATCATTACCAGATACCAACAGTAAATTACATTTACAAAACACTCCCGAAGCAAAGGAGTCCGATAGGCTTTCTTGGGAAAAAGAATTACTTGGGCTATATATCTCTGGTCATCCACTTGAAAAATGTTCACACTTGATAGAAAAAAGTGGTACCAATATCAAAAAAATAGCAGAAGAAACTGCAAACGGCTTCCCTGTTGTTTTTGTAGGAATGCTCCAAGAAATAAAAACTATAATTACAAAGAAAAATGAAAAAATGGCTTTCTTGAAAATTATCGATCTGACAGGCTCTATAGAAGCAGTATTGTTTTCTCGAACATTCGCACAATACTCCTCGTTTTTAAGTGAAGAAACTTGTCTAATATTTAAAGGAAAAGTTTCAATTCGAAATAATGAAAAGAGTATTCTACTCGAGGGTATAAAAATAGCTGAATAACTTGCCAAAAATTCGATCAAGGTGCATACTTGAATTATGTTAATAAACGCAACAACTACAACTACTACTACCACCTAAGGGGGTTGTATTCGTTCTACCACGAACCACAGCCCCCAAAAGGGGTATTTTTTATTAAAAAATCGCTCGAAATTATAATTTTAAAATGATATAGTAACCCATATGAATGAAGAACAATTACACCCAATAAGACACTCTCTAGCACACGTTTTAGCTGCTGCTGTACGCGAGATTTACCCTGGAGCAAAGAATGCCATAGGACCATCTATAGAAGATGGCTTTTACCAGGATTTCGATCTACCTACACCTATCTCCGAGAAAGACCTACCGAAGATACAAGATAAGATGAATGAAATCCTTGCTCGCTGGAAAACTTTTGAGAAAAAAGAAGTAACAAAAGAAGAAGCCCTACAGGAATTTGCATGGAACGAATACAAGTGCGAACTCATCAATGAATTTGCCGAAGAAGGAAAAAATATAACTTTTTATACTTCAGGAGATTTTATCGACTTGTGTAAAGGCGGACACGTAGACAGTATATCCGAAATAAAATCTGAAACTTTCAAACTCGACCGAGTTGCAGGTGCATACTGGCGTGGAAGTGAGAAAAATAAAATGCTTACTCGTATATACGGACTAGCATTTGAATCAAAAGAAAAACTTGATGAGTATTTGACTATGCGCGAAGAAGCCCAAAAACGTGATCACAGAAAAATTGGCCAAGAGCAGAAACTTTTCTTCGTTGATGAAATGGTTGGTAAGGGACTAATCATGTGGCAACCAAATGGAACAATCATCCGCGATGAAATAGAAAAATTCGCTCGACAGATGGAAAGTGATGCTGGATATGTCCGTGTGGTTACTCCACACCTAGCAAAAGAAGAACTCTTCCTAACTTCAGGTCACCTTCCCTACTACAAAGACGATATGTATCCTGCTATGGTCATGGATGATGGAACATACTATCTAAAAGCTATGAACTGTCCGCATCACCATATAATCTTCCGCCACGAACACAGAAGTTACCGCGACCTACCTGTACGCATGGCCGAATACGGAACAGTATATAGAAACGAACTTTCTGGAACTCTAGCTGGACTATTACGTGTTCGATGTCTTGCTATGAACGATGCACACATATACTGTCGCAAAGATCAGATTCGCGATGAATTCAAAGATGCATTACAGCTCACAATGAAATATTTTGAAATATTTGGATTAAAAGACTACTGGTTCAGACTTTCACTTTGGGATCCAGAACGCAAAGACAAATACGTAGACGAACCAGAAAACTGGAACTACACAGAAGGCGTATTACGTGATGTACTAGTAGAGCTCGGAGTAAAATTTATCGAAGTAAAAGACGAAGCTGCTTTCTATGGACCAAAAGTTGATATCCAATTCAAGTCTGTAATCGGCCGAACAGAGAGTATGTCTACAGTCCAACTAGACTTTATAGCAAAGAAACGTTTTGAACTTTCATATGTAGACGAAACAGGAAAGGTAAATGAAGAAATATTTGTAATCCACCGTGCACCACTCTCTACTCATGAGCGCTTCACAGCATTCCTGATCGAGCACTACGCGGGTATCTGGCCGACATGGCTTGCTCCAGTACAGGTTCGAATAGTCCCTGTTAGTGAAAAGTTCAATGATTTTTCTATGAACGTTTTAAGTAGTTTAAAATCAGCAGGAATACGAGCTGACCTAGATGGTGCAAGTGACACACTCGGCAAACGTATCAGAAATGCAAAAACTGAAAAAATCCCGTATATCATTGTTGTAGGTGAAAAAGAAGTTACAGCAAATTCTCTAACTGTAGAAAAACGATCTGGTGACAAAATAGAAAATATAAGTCCTGAAGATTTTATTGAAATGCTAAATGAAGAAATCAGTACACGAAAATCTTAGAGGCACTGTATCTGTAGAACACTTGCACCACTTCCGCTGCGGAGATTGCGACAGATGGTGGAGTATCGGAGATCCTAAGATTGCCAAGAAAAAAATTCTAGAATGGTTCTGCCCGTGGTGTGGTAAGAAACAAAAATTTATAAAAAAGTAAAACCCCGAATTTCGGGGTTTTATAGATTATTCTTTTGATTTATGGTCTTCCTTTACCCATGCAGACCTCATGATCGCATCGGTTTTTGCAATCATAAATCCGCCAATAACAACAAGGATAAATATACTTCCTTGGATTATTGCATCATGCCAGTTGAGTTTTGCTGGCTCGATGAACGTCTTCAGTAAATGCACGCCCATTACTCCAATTAACGATAACATAAGCTTAATCTTAAGCGCCCCTGAATTGATATGATCAAGCCACTGGGGTTTTGAGGTAGAATCTTCTATAACAATCTTTCGTATGAAGATTGTCCATGACCCTATCATTAGCATCACGACCAGGTTTGCGATCATCAGGAAATCAGCAAGTCCGAGTATCCTGTAAATCAGATCATCGTGACTAATTGAATCCTGCAGAAACACACCTGCATACAAACTCTTTACCTCAAGAAACATTTTCCACACAAATAGCGGTAGCGTGAGTGCCATAAAAAGATTAAGTGGTGCAAGCATCCACCTACAAAAGAAAATGATATTTTCAAGGTACTCAGCACGAGCATTAGTTTTGTTTTCCATTTATTCAGTTTTTTCTCATTTTAGCATATATTTTGATTTAGTCAAGATTGCCATTTTGACATTTATTTCAAAAAGCGTAATCTAAAGAAAAATGTATCTTTTATGAATATAGGAACGCGTATGCTCTGCAAAGTATGTAATGGTAGAGTTCTAGAAAAAATCTCCTTAAAGTATGGCCAGTCAAACGGAATCATCGGACCCGGCAGTCATACCCCAGCGTATGTCACAAGCGAAGGGTTCTCGTGCGAAAAATGTGGCCTCATGTACAAACCTACTGTACAAAACGATTTAGAACACTTAAAGCTCGAAGGAGCTATAGTAGAAATTATATACAATTCAGCAGAGTTTAAAGTTATACGACCATTATCTGAAGAAGAAATCGTTCCTCGAGATGAAGGAACTTCTACAGAGGAATTCAAATCTTTATATTATAGAGAAGAAAAAATAGTATTCGTCCCTTATTACAGACATGCACATTTTCATCAAATGCTCCGTGAACCGGAAACAAATTACTACATGATCAAAAATCGTAAGGGTTCAATAGTAATCGATGATAGTGTTAAGTACAAAAAAGTACCTTCAAAGATTCTAAAGCAGATCGGCAGCCTCAATCTAAAGAGCGCGGCAAAGACATTCAAGCTAGTGTCGATTCCGACAAAAATACCAAAAAACGCAATTAAAGCTACGCTGGTATTTGTTGTAGATGAGGATTTTAAAAAGCACTATTTCTATATCCCCTCAGACGCAATCGAAAAAAACAATTTATAAAAAAGCCCCGCGTCGCGGGGCTTTTAATTTATTATTTAAAAAATAATCGTATTGCTATAAGCACTAGTACTACTGCAAAAATCTTGGTGAGGATATCGTGATCTACCATAAAAGCAAGTTTTGATCCGGAAATACTCCCGATGACAAAACCTAACGCAAGCAATAGTGCTATAGTCAGATCCACATGCCCTGCTCGATAATAATTCATAAACGCAAATATAGAGAGTGGTACCACAAACAACGCGAGACTTGTCCCCTGCGCTGTAAGCTGAGGAATGTTTGCAAGCAACATAAGTGCTGGTACAACAATTATTCCTCCTCCAATACCAACAAGCCCAC
>DALYDX010000004.1:49604-54422 GCA_031972835.1 Minisyncoccota bacterium
AGCAACATAAGTGCTGGTACAACAATTATTCCTCCTCCAATACCAACAAGCCCACTCAAAGCTCCAGCCACCAGACCGATCGCTATATAAAGCGCAAACATATTTAGATATCTAGTTCTGCCATCTTGGCATGACTCTGAATAAAGCTCTTGCGAGGTGCAACATCACTACCCATGAGCATACTGAATACTTTATCAGCTTCTTCGGCGTCTTTGATTGTAATCTGCTTTAAGATACGACGTGTGTGATCCATAGTAGTTTCCCATAGCTCGTCTGCGTTCATTTCTCCGAGACCTTTATATCTTTGAATTGAGATTTTTTGAACTCTACCTTTTACTTCTTTTTCTTCTACCACTTCATCGTCGTTTGTTTCTACTTCTTCCTCTTCCTCAGCACTTATATTTTCATCACTTCCAACAAAAGAAACTTTTTCTTCTTCGGAATATGCATAAAATATTTCTTTACCTTTTTTGATTTTATATAGTGGTGGTTGAGCGATATAAATAAATCCGCCATCAAGGAGTGGTTTGAAATATCTATAAAGTAAAGTGAGTATTAGTGTACGTATATGCGCTCCATCCACGTCCGCATCAGTCGCGATTATAACTTTGTGATAACGAAGTTTGCTGATATCAAAAGTATCTCCGATAGCGGTTCCCATAGCCACAATCAAGTTGCGGACCTGTTCTGACTGCATGATCTTGTCGAGGCGAGCACGTTCAATGTTTAGAATCTTTCCGCGAAGTGGCAGTATAGCTTGTGTACGTCTGTCGCGTCCCATTTTCGCTGTACCTCCCGCTGAATCTCCCTCTACTATAAACAGCTCTGATTCTTCTGCGCTTTTACTCTGACAGTCTGCGAGCTTACCAGGAAGTGTCATACCCTCGAGTGCACCTTTACGAAGCACTGAATCTTTTGCAGCCTTTGCAGCCTTACGAGCGCGCACAGCAAGTACAACCTTGCCTATTATATTCTTTGCTTCATCTGGGTTCTCTTCTAGATATGCAGAGAATGCTTCACCGAAAACAGTAGCTACAGCGCCCTGAGCTTCCATAGAGCCAAGCTTACTTTTAGTCTGACCTTCAAATTGAATTTCGCGAAGCTTCACAGATATAACAGCAGTCAAACCTTCTAGCACGTCTTCGCCAGTAAATCCTCCGTCAGCTTCTTTTATAATATTATTCTTCTTGCCATATGTATTGAGTACACGAGTAAGTGCAGTCTTGAAACCAGTTACGTGTGTTCCACCTTCTGGTGTGTGTATGTTGTTTGCAAATGCGGAAATCTTTGCAGATATATCATCTACATACTGCAGTGCGATTTCGATTCCAACTTCATCGAGCTCTTTTTCAATATAAAATATTTTATCTTGGACTGGCTTTTCGTTGCGGTTGTAATAAGACACGAGTGACACAAGCCCACCTTCAAAATAAAATGTTGTAGATGGAATTTCTAGTTTTAATTCTTCAAAATAGAAAACATCGTTTAGGTCTGCATTCCAATCCGCTTCACGAGCATCGAGAATCGAGATGCGAAGTTTCTTTACCAAATATGCTTGCTGACGGAGATGGTTTACGATTGTATTCAAGTCAAACTTGATAGTCTTGAAAATTTCTTCGTCGGGTTCGAAAGTTACAATTGTTCCATTGAGTTTAGATGTTCCGATTTTTTTCACTGCAGCTTTTTTCTTGCCTTGTGAATATTCTTGCATATGTTTTCCGCCGTCTCGGTGAACTATAGCTTGAGTGTATATAGAAAGCGCATTCACAACAGACGCGCCCACGCCGTGCAAACCTCCAGAAACTTTATAGCCTTCTCCGCCGAACTTTCCTCCAGCGTGAAGTGTGGTCATGACAGTTTCAAGAGCTGAAACTTTTGTCTTTGCATGCACGTCAACCGGAATTCCGCGTCCATTGTCTACAACGCGAATACGGTTGTCAGGGAGCAATACGACTTCGATATGATCACAGTGTCCTGCCATCGCTTCGTCACGAGAGTTGTCGAAAATCTCCCACACCAAGTGGTGCAAGCCTTCTGGACCTGTTCCTCCGATATACATACCAGGACGCTTTCGTACTGGCTCTAGGCCCTCTAGGACTGAGATATCACTAGCACTGTATGAACCTTCCTTTTTATCTGCCATAAATTAAAAAATGCCCTTAGAATTAAGTCTTAATATGTTATTTATTACCCTGCTATTATAGCAAAAAAATCCACCTTTTCCTAGTGAAAAATAGTGGATTTCTCCTTATTTTAAGGCCTAAAATACTAGCGAATCTCGAAACCTTTACCTGTCAGTGATTTGGTAACAGAATCCATGAATTCTCCAACTTCTACGTCTGTGAGAGTTCGCTCAGGACTTTGGAAAACAACACGAAATGCCAAGCTCTTTCTACCGTCTTTTTCAAATGAATCTACAAGCGTTGGGCCTACAACAACAAGACCCCCGGCATTTTCCTTTATAATTTGGCAAACCCCTTCAGATTCAATTTCTTGTGGAACCCACATTGAAATATCGCGAGTGATAAATGGAAATTGTGACCATGTAGTAAATTTTTCACTAGATTGATCACTTGCTTCCGGTAATACACTGTCATATGAATCTTCTATGGGAATATCTTTTGTAAATTCTAAGAGTGTCATTTCTTGTACGCCTTTTTTATCTGCCCAGGCGATATTCATAATTTCCTTTCCAAGTTCCGGAAAGACATTCCCAATTTCAAATATTTTTATTTCACTTTCACCAAGTAGTGGTGCGTTAAGTCTGTTTAATTCATAAGAAGCTTTTAGTCCATCAGAAAGGTTTGTTCGGAGTGCTTCCTTACCTTTTGCGCCATAAGCTACTTCGACTGCACCTTTTTTTGTAAATGCATATGTATAGACTTCCCTATAGCCTTCATCTACAAGTTTTTTCTTTGCATTCAAAGTCCTATAAAATATTTCATTTGTTTTTGGTTTAAAGTTTATTTTCGGCAATACTGGTTCTACTCTATCGTATCCGAGTACACGTCCGACTTCTTCTACCATATCGTGAGGACCAGTAAGATCCAGGCGAAGTACTGATGGAGAGACAACAAATGATTCCCCTTCTCTACTAAAACCAATCCGCAAACGCATTAAAACATTTTCAATTTCTTCCTCTTTAAAATTTGATCCGAGTTTTTTGTTGATATAATCAGTCGTAATTTCTATTTCTTGTCTTGTTTTCCATTTTTCTTCATTTGGAAAAATATCTACGATATCTTCAAACTCTGCTTCAGGGCACATTTCCAAAATCAGCGCTGAGAGTTCTCGCATTGCATATTCCGCACGTACTGGTGAGAGATCATTTTCAAATCGCTTTATTGCATCGGTGAAAAGACCCATCCCGCGACCAGTTTTACGCACAGCGACAGGATCGAAGTTTGCGACTTCTAGTATTATCTCAGTTGTATTTTCATCTACCTCAGCTCGTGTACCACCCTTCACTCCAGCGATAGCCAGGACATTGTCATCTCCATCAGCAATCACCAAATCAGTTTCTTTTAAATCCTTTTCCTCTCCACCCAAAAGACTTACTTTTTTTGTGCTACCTGTTTCTTTTATTCGAATTGTACTTCCAACTTTTTTTGCATCAAAAACATGAGTCGGATTACCGCAATCAAACATCACAATATTTGTCGCATCGACGAGATTATTTATACTTCTCTGACCAATCAATTCTAGATGCTTCACTACCCACTCTGGTGACGGAGCAACTTTTACATTTCGAATGACTCGTCCCATGTAGCGACGACATTTGTCTGACTCAATTTTTATTTCAAGATTTGTCGGTTTTGACGAAGGTATTTTATACATCTCCACTGGACTCTTGTATTCGATATCAAGAAGTGCAGAAAGTTCCTGAGCGACACCTTGATGATTCAATAAATCGTGTGCTCTGTTCGGTAAAATATTGATATCGAAAATCGTATCTCCGTCTGAAGCTTTTACCATTTCCTCGACTTCACACAAATGAAATGTAAAAACATCCCAGAGTTTCTCAGGTTCACAAATTTCCGGAATATACGATTTGAGCCAGTTGTAACTAATTTTCATATTGTTTTACAAAATCATAAACACCCAATATATATAGGCTTGCATTGCCCCATACAAATGGTAAGTATATAGGCACACCATACATAAAAACATCTCTATATGACCAAAGTCCGTAGTGAATAGCTATTATCTCAGACATAGTTCCAAATATAAACCCTACCGCAAAAACTGCCAAGTAAGAGAATTTTGGTTTTATTAAACACATCAAAAAGCTAACCAAGGCAATCAAAAACAAAACAAGTATATTGTTGCGAGAAAAAGATATTGGAACAGCTAGTGTTAGTATCGCCAGAAATCCAAGTAAAATAAATTTTATAGTTTCAGTTGTTTTTGAATTATTTTCCATAAGATTTGAACCCGTTGTAACAAATTTTCATTTTATTTTACATAAACAGTATAAGTATTTGTCTCTCTCCAACCTAGATGATTTTCATATACATATTGAGGAACTAGTTCTACTTCCTTAAAATCCTTATACTTTGCGAGGTAATTATGTTTTATTTCATCTATACTTAGTACCTGTTGTGGCATAAAGAGTCCGTCTATATATTTTTCGATATGCGTTGATTCGATCCCACATTTTTGCCAACCATCAATGAGAAGATTATTTTCTCGTTCCAAGCCAGGATTTTTACCTTGCTCTTCTTCATTTTTTTTGTTTATTAAATTTTCTAGATCATCAATATTCGGCATAATTTTTAAAACTGATTAATTACTAAATCTCACTACTTAAAATTATTT
>DALYDX010000004.1:54522-57628 GCA_031972835.1 Minisyncoccota bacterium
AGCCCCCCACCAAAGGCGAAGCCTTGGACTTTTTCCGGATCTAGCCCTGCGTTACGAAGTACATTTGGATGAAGCATGCCGCCACCCATCATCTCGAGCCATTTACCATTGAACTTCGCATGCACTTCCACTGACGGTTCAGTAAATGGGAAGAAACTTGGACGAAATTGTATTTCAGTTTCAGCTCCAAGCATTGTTTGGTAGAACTTTATAAGTACAGCTTTCATATTCGCAAGAGTTATATTTTCCCCTATCATCACGCCGTCTATCTGATGAAATTGTGCTTCGTGAGTTATATCAGTGGCTTCGTTGCGAAAAGTTTTTCCGATTGCTATATATCCAGCTTCCTTGACCCCCTCCTTTGCAGCACGTTCAATCATGCGCATACTTACACTAGTTGTATGTGTACGCAAAACTGGACGAGAACTACGCTCACCACTCTGTGCTTTTTCAATTTCCTCTTTAGTTTGTTTTATCCAAAAAGTATCTTGCATATCTCGAGCTGGGTGATCTTTGGAAACATTGAGCGCATCGAAGTTGTACCACTCATGTTCAAGCTCAGGACCTACTGCCATCTCGAAACCGAGCTCTGAAAAAACCCGAATCGCATCGCTCGCAAGTAGAGTCATGGGGTGAAGTTTTCCTTTAGATATTTCCATAAGCTTTTTTCATAGACCCTATATTCATTAAAATATCTTCTGCATTATAATCATCAGTATTTCCAAACATATCTATGAGCACATCCTGGTCAATCATAAAATCTTCAACTAGAGCTACGGTATCGCGCACTCCTACGTTTTTTAAATTATTTTCTGCTATAGATTCAAGTTTTATTATAATTTTCTCTGCTAAACCCTTTATGGTCTCATAGACATCTCTTCCCAGATCTGTTTGTAGTGTTTCAGTCATACTCTTACATAATAAAATCAATTTTTTAAGATCTCTTATATATGACTCTATAGAATTTTCTATTTCACTAACTCCATCGTCTTCGAAAAAATCCTCCCTCGGTTCACTGGGTTTCTGAATTTTTGGATTTTCGCGTGGACCTCCTATTGGCATGTTAGTTTCGTGAAATTAAAATATAAACGTCGTTCCCCTTATACATCAGAGTAAACTGATGGTTTTCGTTGTCTTCAAATTGAGCACTCTTTTTATCATGAGCCTGAGAAAAGAAAACTTTTGCCTCGGCGATATCAATTTTATTATCGAGATATGAAATACCGTCACGAATATGCTCTTCCTCGCTCTCGTACTCTACCTTGAATCCGTGAATATACTCGTATTTGACCATTTTACGATTATAGCAAAAAATCGACCCAAAATGCTATAATCAGCCGTATGAGAAGACGTTACACTTTTTTAATAATCTGCATACTGGCCTTTATCGCAATTGGCATATATATAGGCTGGATTGATAACGGACCAAAGAAAATAGACGTCTCGACTATTCCTAGTAGGCTAGATCCTTAGAAATCAACACAAAAAACACCCCAGTCGGGGTGTTTTTTGTGTTCTTAATTTTCTAGGAGAACCTTTAGCTTTATGAGCTCATCTTCGCTCAAGCAAGTCTCGCCGATACATAGCGTCTCTGTTTCAACTTTTGGAGTTGAAAGTCCTTTTGTGAAAATTCCGTCTACTTTACCAGACAGCTCCTTGATACTACCCACAATGTATGGAATAAGCCCATTCATTGAAAGTCTCTTTTGATTTTTTTCTGTAACAACAAGTTCTGGGACAACTTCTTCTACTTCCTGAGCTATGAATCCTGAGATCTTATCTGTTCCATCTGTATCTGCTTTCCAATTATAAGTTACAGGACGAAGAGAGTTTATAATATTCAAAGAATTCTTATCTTCGATACTTTCAATATTTTTCTTCATGTTCGCATCAGATGTACAAGTGATTCCTCCTGCAACACCAGGATTGATCGAGCATGTTCCATTTAAATTTGAAAATGTAGCCACATCAGTTGTGATAGAGCCCTTCTCTACATCGAGCGGAGTCTCTGGACTTGTGTCTCCAATCCCAACATTTCCATCAGCATCTACAACCATGCGTGTCTGAAGTATCGCAGACCCACGTCCTGTTGTTCGGAAAAACAGTCCTGTTCCCCACGCAGTGTCAGAAAAAGTTTCAGCTGCTATCACGCGCATACCAGCTGTTGTCGAAGGTGCAAATGCGGTAGTTCCATATCCAAGTCCTGAAAATTCAGCCAAGATATCATTGTTCTGTACAGGAAGTGGAACCTCTCGTGTACCACGAGCAGATCTTCCACCAAAAACAGTTTTTGTAGTAAAGGTCGGAGATGTACTGTACGTATCGATTACCATTTCGACATTTTGCCCATCGTTTGCAACTTGAAATTCATAAGTAGGATTTGAAAGCCCAACACCAATACGATCATTTATCCCATCAATATAGAGGAGATCATTTTCATTGTCAGATTTGATGCGAATATTTTTTGCATCTCCCGCATTGTTTAGTGTGAGAGTACCTGCGATTGAGTCATATGAAAAAGGATAGCTTCCTGCTCCAGTTCCGACACCGAGGGTGCTCGTTAGAGTATTACCCACAACAGTAAGAGGAGAAGACGGACTGTTTGTTCCTATACCAAGATAGTTTAGAGTGTCATTCCAGAATAAGTTAACATTATCTTGCCCTGTGTTTTTTCCAGCAGGATTAGCAAAAATTACAGACCCTGGAGTTAAGGCTGCACTTGCAAGGTTAAAAGGAATAATGACCGATAAAACAATAAACAGATAAGTTATCTTTTTCATAATCTATACATAAATAAATAATAAAGACATACTGTCAATAAACAGAGACAATGTCAACCCTGGGCTTTTTATTTAAATTCAAACAAAATGTCATTGAAATTTTTTATCTTCCCAGTTTTTGAATCTACTTCAATTCCCTCTTTTTTATAGAGCGCCATTCTTTCCTTTCTGTGCTTGTCATCTATCCAGACTTTTCCTCCGGCATACACAATACGATGCCAAGGAATTTTCTTTTCCCCGGCATCATATGCTTTGCCAAGTATTGTCGTAATACTCTGACTTGCCATCGGCCCTGCACCACAGGCACGCGTGATAGCTCCATATGT
>DALYDX010000005.1:0-45522 GCA_031972835.1 Minisyncoccota bacterium
TTCCGTTTGTTGCATCAGCAAGCCATTGCACCAATCGGTTTGCAAGTGAATTTTCGTTTTCAAGTGACAACGATGAAAGATTTTCTACTTTTAGGTTTAGTTCCTGAATTGCTTTTACCATTGCCCATGTACTTGGCAGTTCTACTGTGTAGTATCCGTTTCCTCCAACAGCCACAAGCTCTGGATGTATTTCCATTATTTCTTGCGCGATGACTCCCATCATATGATCTCCCGAAGCACGTACATCGTATTCACGAATTCTAAAATCCATAAGGTAAGGAAGAATACTTTCTGCATCGACAATATTTTCCTTTAACCTTTCATCGGAAGAACACGTTACTGTCTCTGCTCCAGCTTCTGGATTATGAAGACAAGCTCCGTCACTATCAGTGATTGCAAATATGTCTGTGTCGACTCCTGTATTCTCTACATCAAGCAGATAATCTGGTGTTGTATCCCCAATACCTACTTCTCCAGATGCATCTATGCGAAGTCTTTCTGTTATTGCAGCACCTGATGGTTTTGTAAAGAAAGCCAAATCTGCAGTTTCAGAGCCAGCTGTGTTTACTAAGTTTGTAATATCAATTGCCGCGCGAGCAATACGACGCGTGCCGTTTGCGCCAGTGAATACAAATCCGTTTGTTGTATCAAAAAGATATGCTTGTGAACCGGCAGAAGAGTTGGAGTTATCAACATCAAATACTGCCTGCGGTGATATGTTTCCACCGGCATTTGTTGTTCTGTAAGTACCAGCTGTTGTGCCAACGTTCAATACACCAGTTCCTGAAGAGGCTATCGTTATAGCTCCCGAAGTCATTATCGTCGTTACTGCATCAATTGATCCAGAAGAACCAACTTGGAATTGTGAAGTAGACCCTACAGAAAACAGTGATCCTGGAGTAGTATCACCTCCCACGTTTACATTTCCAGATGAATCAATAATGAATCTATCACTTGTACCGAGCGCTGTTGTAGAAATCTTGAATGAGTCACTATCGGAGTCGTCGATTCCCATTATGAAAGATGAAGTTCCATCGACAAGTTCGAATTTGATATACGGATCAACGTCAGCACCGATTGCTGAAATAGAGATTCCTGTATTTGTAGAAGATTCGAGATTAAGCAAATCGTCCGGTGTCGTATCTCCAATACCAACATTTCCGTCTGCCATGATAACCATTCTAGAAGTTAGCGTTGTCGAGTTGTTTGGTGTCGTACGGAAGAGTAACTGTGATCCGTATCCAGCATCATCGAATGTTTCTTCTGCTACTACACGTATAGCAGCGGTCGATGAAGCAGCAAACCCGGTTGTTCCATATCCTTGTCCTGCGAATTCTGCAAGAATATCCGTTGCAACAGATGCTGTTGGTATCGCTTCTGTTCCATTTGCGCTTCGTCCAGCAAATACCGGCTTTCTACCGTTGTATCCTGATGAGACGACTTCCACGTTTTGTGTTGCAGAAACTACTTCAATTTCAAAATCTGGACTTGCTGTACCTATTCCAAGACGTCCACCATAAGTGAGACGCATTTTTTCTGTAAGTGATTGAAGGGTTGTGCCAGTTGAACCAACATCGGCAGTTGAAAAAATAACATCCCCACCAACAGCACTTCCTGTCCCCTTTCCTGGAGCAAATTTCAAATCAGCGCCGGCAATATCTGTTCCAAATCCTCCTGTTGCATTTATAGTGACATCAACTGGTGTGGCACTCTTCACCCCTTTCCCAAAATACATATCGTCAATATATGAAGTATCAGAACCAATAACCATTTGATGGTCTGCTCGAACGACGGATTCATACCCAATAGCAATACCATCACTAATTGCTCCAACACCCGTATCATTGTCTGACAATGATCCAATAAAAATACTTCTCGCTCCTGTTCCGTTATCATTTCCCGCAGCATAACCAAGACCCACGTTATCAGACCCTGAAGTAATATTTTCTCCTGCTAAATTTCCAACAAGAACATTTCTCGCTCCACTCGTTAGTGCGTACGCCGTAACTTCTCCAATCGAAACATTATCTTCTGCGCTCGAACCGACAGCAGATCCACGAAGTGCACTTGCGCCAATCGCTATGTTACTTGATCCAGTCGTTACATTTTTACCTGCATCAAATCCAAAAAAACTATTAAATGAACCGGTCCATAGATTTGTACCTGAACTGTATCCCATCGCAGTGTTTGACGCCCCGGTAGTAAGTGCATCCAAAGATGCACCTCCTACTGCGGTATTTGTGGTAGCTGACGCTGTCGTAAGAGTAAAGTTACCTGCAGCTGCACCTATAAATGTATTGTTTGTTCCAAAACTATGAATGAATCGAGATCCTGCTTTATATATCACTCCCTCAGAACCTGTCGCATCAGTAGTGGGAATTTGAATATCATCTATATAAAGTATATTGGTCGAATCATCAAAATAAAAATTTGTACTATCTTCAGCCAAGTCTCCGTTTGTATCTATAAACAAAACAGAATTATCATCTCCGTCTCCAATAGGCTCCCCTATTGCAAGTGGGGTTACATAACAATTTGCATCACCAGGAGAACATGATGGATCGTTTTCTTGCTCTGATGGGAAAAATGGAGTTGTTGGATATGTTGCAAAAGCTTTGAGTGTTACTGAAAACACGAACAGAAAAAGCAGCGCGACGACTAATAGTCGATTTTCACGCACCAAAAAAGAGTAGAGCCTTTTTATTTTTTGAACAATTTTAAACTTTTGCATCTACGGTATTATTATATCTTAAAAAACACAATAAATCTCAAAGATGTGTTGAAAAATAAGACTTAAGCTTATTTAAACTTATTGTGCTTTTTTATTGAGTTATTTAAAAAAACAAGCAGGGTTAAAGCCTATAATTTATAAGCATCTACACGCTAAACACTTCCTTTATATGACCATCTGTTACCTCAAATGCTAGTGATACAAAAACTTTTGTATATGTAGAATCTGGATTCTTTTTCTCTATTGTGACAAAGTAATTTCCATTTTGAATCAGACAGTAGTAGTGACCCTTCATGTCAGTAACTTTGTGTGCAATCTCCTGATTTGTAGCAATCGAATACACTCGCAAGATCGCATAAGGAAGTGGTGTACCTGTTGCTTTTTCAACTACTCCTCCCAATTTGTGAGTTTTGTAACCTACCTCTCTCAAAATAGAAAGTAATATGTACAAACTAAATATAATTATGTTGTAGAGAACAGGCGAAACCAAGAATGCGATAAATGCGATGAAGAATCCAGCTGCAAATAAAGTATCGGAAATTTGGCGAAGTATCGCATCGCGTTTTGAATAAAACTTCATCAAATTTTGCTGTTTCTTTGCAAATTCATTCCAATCAAAATTCAATGGATCCATTGGAATATTTTTTGTAATTGGAGAATTTTCTGTGACTTCCAACTCTTCACCAAAATATAAATCTTGATAGAGTTCATCTTTTTTCTGACCAGCCAATTTTTCTGAAGGGAATTTGTAGTTTGTCTTGTTTGCAACAATTTTGTATATACCACTAGGAACCAAGAATCCGAATCGGCCATCTAGGTCAGTTATAGATGTAGCTACTTCGATACCATACCTGTCGTACAAGACTACGTATGCCGGGTCCAGTGGTTGTTTTGTTATGGAGTCGTAGACAGTCCCCCATGGTGGACGACGCTTGGACAAACCAAAGGCAGCAAGTAGAAGTGACCAAAGTCTAAATGGTATGAACACAAGCTCAGAAAGTGATAATGGGTTCAAAAACAGAAGTGAGGCAATAGACAAGACAGCACTAGTAACGAGAGCGATTCCTGTAAAAATTTTTGTCGCTAGTCCACCCTCAGGGCTTTTTATATAACTTGTAACTATGCCTGGAATATCATCGATAAAATCAACTTCACCACCATCAGAAATACAACCCAGACCAACACAAGGTTCTGTCGGCGGAGGAGGAAGACAATCATCTCCTACACAGAGTTCTGGTGGATTACATTCTGCACCCACACAATCACCTGGCAGATAGTCACAAGGTAAAGTTCCACCATAATTTGTCGCAAATAAATCAGTACAAACATCTGGCTCTTCGACAGGAGGATTGCACTCTGCACCCGTACATTCCCCTATATCTGTGTAATCACAAGGTAAAGCCCCTCCGTAGTTTGTCGCAGAAACATCCGAACAAACAGGTGCTGCGTAAGTACACGGAAGTGCCCCACCGAAATTTGTCGCACTTACATCAGAACATGTACTTGGAGGATTACCACCGCCACCAGTAGTATCTCCATCTCTAGCATCTTTAGGTCTCCAGTCTGTTTTTACGCAAGCATCAGCAACTCCACAATCAAACTGTATCCAACCATAATTCTCACTCCAAGCGAACCCAGAAAACTCTCCGTCCATATTTATGTAAACTTCTTGTGTAGAACTATTTGAAAATGGACCAAAATTTACCCATCCAGCCACCTCGCCCCATGCATATCCAGAAAGTTGTCCGCGTGACATGTCGGAATCCGAATCATTCAACACTCCCCCATTTGTAGGATTTAAATTTATCCACCCCAAACTTGAACCCCATATATAACCTGTTACTTCAGTGTCGGTTATAAGTACATCTTCTGCACTACTGCTAGGAACAAGCCAATATATTAGATCTCCTTGAGTGTAGAGCTTCGAAGTGTAATCTGTGTTATCTATTGTTCCTTCGGTATCAGAGGCGTGAGATATGGAGGCCGTGAGAACAGCTAGTACAAAAATTAAAATTGTAATTAGGCGCTTCATAACTTTAAAATCCTGTTAATATATGAAATAACCAAAACAAAAGAGGTGAAACGTATTTCCAAACAAAAACTATAAAAAATATTAAAACTATCAGTGCATACTGCTCCAAGAATATTTCTATATATCTAAATCTAGGTGGCAATAAAGCAAAAAGTATTTTTGACCCATCAAGTGGTGGAATTGGGATTAAGTTGAAGACCGCCAAAACAATATTGATCAGGACAATAATACTAAATATTCCCATCAAAGATTCGTTACCTATATTGTAAAAAGAAAGTATCTGAATTATCAAAGAAAAACCAAGTGCGAGGATTATATTTGCGAATACCCCTGCAAAAGCCACGATTATAGTTCCCCGTTTTTTATCCCGAAGATTATTTGGATTATATGGAACTGGTTTTGCCCAACCGAAAACAAATCCGGCATTTGATATGACAAGGAGAATTGGAATTAGAACTGAACCTATAGGATCCAGGTGTTTTAGAGGGTTTAAAGTTAGTCTTCCTAAATTTCTAGCTGTCGGATCGCCCAATTTCTCAGCAGCAAAACCATGGGCAACTTCATGCACCACGACAGACATTAAAAGGACCAATATATAGAAAGTTGCGTTTAATTCTTGCATACCAATACTATATATGATAACATGCAAAAGCTTATATCTTAAGTAAAACCTATGTCAAAAGAATGCGCAGTAACAAAAAGAAAGAGTATCACAGCCGGTAAATACGCGAATCGCACACGTGCGACGATTTTTACCCCTACCGGAAAGACTCGACGATATGTAAACCTTCAAAAGAAGCGTATATATGTCCCTGAGATCGGAAAAACCTTAAATCTTACAATATCAACCAAAGGCCTACGCACTATAAACAAAAACGGTGCATACGCTACTCTCAAGAAAGCTGGAGTAATCAAATAAAAAAAATACCTCATATGAGGTATTTTTTTTATTTGCAAACATACTCTATTCCATCGCTTTCGCAGTTTATAGTACCTTCATTCATAGTTACAAGATACGGAATTCCAAAACTTCTCAATCTATCCGTTGTATCTTTCTTTGGATGACCATAACGATTGTTCAATCCAGCAGATATTATTGCCAACTTTGGATCAGCCTCTTGTAGTAAAGGCACACCTGTAGAAGTCGACGACCCATGATGTCCAACTTTCAATATATCTATTCCTGTAAGATCACTCCCCGAGACTACAATCCCCTCAGTAAGCTTGGTCGAATCTCCTGTGAACAAAACGGATGTATCACCATAAACCAATCTACCTATTATCGAACCATCGTTAGAGGACCAGCTCGAAACATCTCTATCAGGAAAAAGAATCTCAAAATACACATTCATTTTTTTATCCAAAATAATACGTTCACCTTTTTGTGCAATCACATGAGGAACATTTTCATCTCCTATACTCTTCTCTAAAACTTTATACATACTAGTGTCCGAATGCGTTCCAGCTTCTACTACTGCACCAACATCGTAACTATCTAAAAGTGGAATAAAACCACTGTAATGATCGGCATCTGGATTGGTAATCATAATCACATCAATAGTCTTGTCGCCAAAATCCATAACTTTAGGCAATTCTCGCAAAAGTGCCTGATTTGGACCTCCGTCGATTATCATCTGCCTGCCATTTGGAGCTTCGATATATATGGCATCCCCTTGCCCAACATCCAAAAATGAGACTTTGAGTATGTTGGTTTGGTCTATACTACTAACCATAGAAGTCTGAGACCATACAACAACACATACAAACAACAAGATTGCAGGCAAAATTAGAATTTTATTATTTTTCACAAATAAATTATAACAAAACTTAAAAATAACAGTGTGCTAGAATTAGACTATTAGCAATAAAATCATAAATATATGTTTACACCAAAAACTTTCAAAATACCGGAACTCAAAGGAATCAGTGCAAAAACTATCGAAGAACATCTAAAGCTATACGAAGGCTATGTGAAAAATGCGAACGGAATCATTGAAAAAATGTCAAAAATTGATAGCGCAACAGACGCATACATCGCAGGAGAGCTTTTCCGTCGTTTCAGCTTCGAATACAATGGCATGCGAAATCATGAAGTGTATTTTTCATCGCTTGAAGGAGGACCTGTGGCTTTCAATCCAGAAAGCGCACTAGGAAAAGCTCTTGTTGAACTGTTCGGGTCATACGAGATATTTATACGAGAATTTTCTGCACTCGCACTCACCCGAGGTATCGGATGGGCGGTACTCTGGTATGACAGAAAGGAAAATAAATTCCTCAGCTCATGGGTGGATGAACAGCACCTAGGACAACTAAACGGTTGCGATATGATTCTTGCCATCGATATGTGGGAGCATTCATATGTTGCTGACTATCAGCCAAGTGGAAAGAAGCAATACATTGAAGATTTCTTCGCAAATCTAAATTGGAACGTGATCGAAAAAAACTTTAATAATTAAAATAAAAATCCGGGAATTTATCCCGGATTTTAAAAAATTATTCCTCTTTACATTGAGACTCAAGCTCAGCCATCCTAGCAGCTTGTTTCTTTAAAACTGCAAGTTGTTCGTTATGTAGATTATTTACATACATTACCCAAAACAACAACTCAGACCCTACTTTATACCTAGTTTCTACATCATTATTTGTAGCCTGGATATATTCGGTTCTAGCAATAAGTGTGTCAACGATCTGTTGATACACGTCAGCTCTAACCATAGTTTTTTCGACTTCTACAGCGAGACTATCAAGTTCTTTAATGCATGGTGTCATTTTCTCAGAAACAAGTATGTACGTCCCCATTCCAGGAATTTCGATAATACTACTCGGATTTTGAGCAAAAACAGAGGTTGAGAAACAAATACTCAAAATAAAGATAATTACAATAATATTTTTCATAATACATATTTTCTTTTCTTATACCATATATAATTAGACTTGTCTAATCAAAAAAACACCACAACTTGTGGTGTTTTTTTGATTTATATTTTAACTATTCGTATTTATGAAACTTATCACTTGTGTTAGATAACGAGAAAGCAATCCCCCAACGTGACCCAGGTCACTTGCGATGTATATCTCACTTGGAATACCTGCCGCGCTAAGCTTACTGTCGAGTGTTTCAGCTTGGATTTGTGGGACACTTCTATCCTTTCCACCGTGCAGTATTATAAATGGAGAGTCACCACTTGAAATGTATGTTTCTGGAGACAAGGCCTCGTATGCAGATTCACATGCAGTGCTTGGCACAGGTGAGCATCCAACTTCGTTACCTATAGAATTTTTGATACCAGAAGACATCGTGTCTACGATAGACGCAACATAACTTCCTGAGATATTTATCACACCTGCAATATTGCTGTTATAGCCTGTGTTTCCACCTACTGTACCTTCGAGGTTTGTATTACCCTCTGTTACACCCATGAGTGATGCAAGTACTCCTCCCGCTGATTCACCCAGAGTAAATAGTGCATCTGGATTTATGTTGTATTCACTAGCATGAGCCTTCACATATCTCGCCACACCTTTTATATCGTGAAGTGGTGCTGGAAAAACTGCTGTACCAGAAAGTCTGTAGTCTATAGCAATAGATGCTATACCATGCTTCGCAAGTATCTCTCCATCATCTCCTACACCGTTTTTACTTCCACCCTTGAAGCCTCCACCGTGGATATATAGGACTGCTGGAGTCGCTCCTGTTACTCCGACCGGAGTATAGATATCAATCTTTAGATTCATCCCGCTACCTGTTCCATAAACAATATCTTTCTTTGTCGCGACTGTGTAGATTTCGCTATATGAGACTGGACCAGCAACAGTTGTTGTTGCTGCAGATGATCCGTTCGAATTTGAATTTGAATCAGTATTACTTGTGTCTACAACATTAGTATTTGATAGTGGGTTTTCAGTTATATTATCCTTATAACTTTTATATGCACTTTTTTGTAATTGATTAAGAATCTTAGGATTTGCTGCTGAAAAAGCAATCAGTACACCTATGATAAATAAAACTACTACCCCAATAATAATTAATATTCTACGATTTTTATGAGTATTTGGGTTACTCACAAAATCTGCTGGGTTCTCGATGTTCTTGTTTGAGTCTAAATTTTCCATATGTACAAGTATATCTAAATCAAACTTCTTTTACTATGCCACTTATACACCCAAAAAATAAGAGCCACGTATATGAGGACTAAAAACCATACAGGAAAATTTCTGACGTATATAGATGCGAAAGGAAGTTTTGCACTAGTCTCAATAACCCACAATATTGCTTTCAATAGCAGTGTAGACGCGAAGCCAAAAGGAAAAGAAACCCAAGCTCCAATAAACCCCAAAAAACCAACGATAAATCCCAAGTACATAGCTATAGGAATAAAAGGTAGAATCAAAATATTTATTGGAAATGATATGAGCGATAGATTCCCCATCGTATAAACAATAAAAGGCAGGACTGCAATCTGCGCTGCGAGAGTTGTAGAAATTATTTCTTTTAAAAAACTTAATTTTTTACTTCGCATAAACGAAAGCCACTTTTCAGTAATCGGAGTCAGATACACGATACCGAGTGTTGCCAAAAATGAAAGTTGAAATGAAATATCGAAGACCAGAACTTTTGGATTTATCAGAATCATTAAAAAACCTGCTAAGGCTAAAGCTCTGGATATGTCGTATGTCCTACCAGTAGAACGTGCAAGCACCACGAGTATGGCCATGATTCCAGCGCGTACAGCAGTAGATTGGGCTCCTGTCATGAGCACAAATATAATGATCGATACTCCTCCAAAACCAAGCGCTGTAAAACGACCCAAGAAAAGTGCACAGAATTTCTGGATCCCGTTGGCAACCACTGATATGTTGTAGCCCGACAGGGCGACTATGTGTATAGTGCCTGTTGTTACGAAATCATCACGCAAGCTAGCAGGCAACCCACTTCGAGCACCAAGTGTGATCCCAGACATAAAAGTACTTTCTGGTTCTGGTATCACATCAGAGATATTGTCTACAATTCTATTTTTGAAATTGAAAAGTTGCTCTTGGATTCTTGGTCGAGTATCATGACTTAAAAATTCTACGCTCCCCCTCTGAATCAAATAAAATATATTGTCTTTGCCAAGATACGATACATAGTCAAAGATTTTGCCTTGGTCAGTTGCAAAATTTTTCGGTACATCAAGCTTCCCCGAAACCGAAACCTCGTCTCCGTATGAGAATTCTGGATATAGATCTGTGGTCACGAGTACATCTGAGTGCGTACCAAGACCATCTATCTCTGTGATAGAAACCAAAAGTTTTTGATTTTTCTCTCGTCTATCTGGCTCGTCTACAACAACCCCGACAATTTCCACTTGTTTACCTATATATTTATCCAAACTTTTATCTAAATTCTTTTCTTCATAAGAAGAAAAGCGGAGTACACCTAAAAATATAGAGATAGAAAAAATTGAAAGCAGTAGTAAAATATCCCTGTATCTTTTACCTACAAATGAAACCAGTACAAACAAAACTGACGCGCATAACACCAAGATTAAAAAAATGTTCGGGACAAACAAAAGTGACCTGATCAACACTCCGCCTATAAAACCAAATATGATTGAATAGAATAACCTGTCAGGCATAAATTGAGCTGTAAGTTATGAGCTTTTAGCTACAATTTTCTTGAAGTCTACAATAAGTGCATTTTCTTCCGCTTTTGAAAAAACTTTCTTGTATTTTGCACCCTTTTTACCCTTCACTCGCTTTTCACAATCTGCCCAAGTAGAATCCATATGAATTTTTCCACCCACCATACTTACATATGAATACGCAGGTTTAGTACTTTTGGATTTACTTTTAGTTGCTTTCGGATTTAGCTTTTCATGAGTTTGAAGTTTATCCATTTCAATTCCGAGATCGATAGCGTATAATTTTTCGTAATCTGAAAGTGTACCTGTGAATAAAATCACATGTTCTCCAAGTGCGCTTCGTGTCGCGATATCATCCACTCGCTCGTTTGCAACCACACCCTCGTGACCTTTTACTTTCTGCCAAATTATTTCTCTCTCACGAGTAAGCTTTGCTTTATATGTAATTGCTAAAAGTTTCTTCCAAATATCTTGATTGGCGACGTCCGATCCATCTTTTGTCTTCCATCCATTTTTCTCCCATGCATACACCCAGGATTCTATACCTTGCAATAAATATGCGGAGTCCGTATGAACTGCTATGTTGCCTTTTATAGAACGATTCTTGATCTCTTCGAGCGCTCCAAGTGCCGCAGATAGTTCCATGGCATTGTTTGTGGTATGAGTCTCCTTTCCCCCAAGCTCAATAACCTTGGCTTTATCCTTCCAATTCTCTGTGCTGCTTTTGCTTTTAACTATTATGAGAGCCCCCCACCCTCCAGGACCTGGGTTACCACGAGATGACCCATCTGTGTATATTTCTATAGGATATTGCATAAAAGCCATTATAATTGACAACTAAAATTTATGCTATGATTTACGCAAGCGCGAAAAGGTCTTTGTCACAGAATGATTTTTCATTCGTAATACAGGGCGTAGGGTGATTAACCCTATGATTAATAGCACTTAACTTTAACTCAAAATATATGAAAAAAAAATTAGCAATCGGAGCTTTGGCTCTAGCAATATTATTCACAAGTGGAAGCGCTTTGGCTGCAAAACCAACTAGCATGTCTGAATTTAAGGGTCGCGTAGAAAATGTTTCTACACGCATGGACAATATCCTAAATAGATTCGAATCTGTTATGAACAAGGCAGAAGACAAAGGCTACAATACATCAAAAGCTCAAGAGGCATATGATGCAGCTGTAGTAAAACGTGATGCTGCAAAGTCAGAAGTTAGTACACTTATATCAATGATTGATGCTGAGATCGCAGATGGTGCAGGTGCTCCATCAGCTGAACTACGCGCACAAATCAAAGATACAAAAGACGCACTTCTAGCTTACCGAGATTCTGTAAAAGAACTTCGTGACGACCTAAAGGAGGTAATCGATGCACACACAGGAGAAGATGCTCCAGCAGAAGTTCCAGAGCCAGCTGTCTAACAACCAAGTTATGATTGGACAGTTAAACAATTATTAAACTTATATGAAGTGCACGTGAGAGCAATCTCATGTGCATTTCTATTTTAAAAAACATATGAAATCACAAAAAGGTAACATAGTAATTTGGATCCTAGTCATAGTAGTAATACTAATTGGTATTTATTTTGTTAAAAACTCAGGTACAAACAAAGAATTCAATTACACTACAAATACAACAAACAACACTGAACAGACTGGTACAACTAGTGAAGTAAGTGGAAATACTGACTTATCTGCTGAATTCAATTCTGCAGATAGCGACTTCAATGGTATCGATGTTGAAGGCATGGACGAAGGACTCTAAAGATATAAAATAAAATTCCCCCGCACCTGCGGGGGAATTTTATTTTATATCAACTATTCGTAATCGCAGTTCTTCTCTACCAGCAAAACGAGACAATTCAAACGTCGCATATAGATCAACGTCTTTACCTTCAGACAAGATATCGCCATATTCAGTTGGTGAATCAAAAAAAGATATGGCTTTGATGTTTTTCTTGTTGTCGGAAAGTGTCAGCTCGAGATGATTTTTTTCTTTACCAAAAAGTTTCACTGCCTCAACTTTTACATGTTCAAACAAAAATATTGGCTTTGGATTTCCTAATCCGTACGGTGACAGTTTTTCTATAGTTTTGTAATTTTGCATATTCACATCAATCAATTTTAATTTTGTATCGTACTTTATATCAATACTTTTTACATCTCTTTTAAGACTTGAAAATACTGAAACTAACTTATCTTCGAGAAAATGAATATTTTCATTTTTTATAGAAAAACCCCCTGCAAGTTCATGCCCGCCGAATGCGTCAAATGACGCCGATTGTAGTGTCATAAGATCAACTATATTTACACTTCCGTCAGATCTACAAGACCCTTTTATAAGACTACTCTCGTCTTCACTAGAAACACCTCCCTCTCTACCCCACACAAAAGCTGGCCTGTTATAAGCTTCACATATCTTCCCTGCCACAAGCCCGAGTACTCCCACTCGCCAGGACGGATTACCTATGACTATAACCTCCCTGATTTCTCGTGTTGCCATATTTTTGTAGACTTCTTTCATAATCCCAGCTACGATTATTTTTCTTTCATCATTTATATTTCCAAGATACTCCGCGAAACCTTGCGCAACAGAAACATCAGTCTCGCGGAGCATGTCAAAAGCTCGCCTTGGTGAATCCATACGAGAAGCGGCATTTAGTCTCGGGGTAAGTGTGAAAGTTATGTCTTCTTCACAAATATCACGCATTCTGATTCCAGCCTTTTTAAAAAGATGATTGAGTCCTGGACGTGGAGATTTGCGCATAACTTTTAACCCAAAGTATGCAAGTGCACGATTCTCACCCGTAAGAGGTACCATATCAGAAAGTGTTGCGAGTCCAACCATATCAAGCAACCATTTTTCCCAACCATCTTGAATTTTCCAATATTCACCGTATTTTTTCACTAGAGCTGTTACTACCTTGAAGGCGACCCCTGCCCCACAAAGACTATCGTATGGATAACTTGAATCATATTTGGGATTGATAATCGCGAAAGATTTTGGAACATCAGCATGCGGGAGGTGATGGTCTGTGATAATTACATCTATACCGTTTGCCTGTGCATTTAGAACTTCACTCACCGCAGTGATACCTAGGTCCACCGTGATCAGAAGCTTAACCCCTTTTTTTATAAATTCATCTACTGCATCGGCATGCAATCCATATCCCTCATCGTGACGATCTGGAATATATATTTCAAAATTTTCATAACCAATCTTTCTAAAAAAATCATTAAATATCACAGCCCCGGGTATACCGTCAGCGTCATAGTCAGTATAGACAACTATTTTTTGCTTGGCTTCAACACTCTCAAATATTCGCACAACTGCCCGCTCCATATCTTTGAATAAAAATGGATCGTGAAGGCCTGTCTCATAAGAAGGCGTTAGAAAATTTACTTGTTCAGATTCTTCTATATTTCTATTTTTTAGGAGTATTTTTAGTAGTTCGTCTGGATGCATAGTGGTGATTGTAACATATTACCAATAAGCTATAATTACGGGATGGAAAACTGTATTTTTTGTAAAATAATCGCAGGAGAAATACCTACAACTAAAATATATGAAGATGCTGATAGCTTTGTCTTTTTAGATGTAAACCCAATAAACCCTGGCCACACTCTACTTATCCCAAAAGAACACCATGAAAATATACATGAAATGCCGGATGAATTGCTTGAAAAATTAATGCCTGTAGCAAAGAAAATAGCCAATGCTATAAAGGTAGGCATGGTTGCAGATGGTGTGAATATCGGACAGAACAACGGCCAGGCAGCAGGGCAGGCAGTATGGCACTATCATATGCATATAATCCCACGTTTTTCAGGTGACGGATTAGAGCACTGGCCAGGAAAACCCTACATGATAGGTGAGGCAGAAGAGACTGCAGAAAAAATAAAATCTGAATTACAATAAAAAAATCCCCCAAATAGGGGGATTTATATTTTTGATTAGTAGTGATTATTGCGATCACCTTCGTTAGCCATTTCCTCAACTTCTTCTTTTACAGTTTCTGTTTCTGTAAAATTTTCAGGATGAAGTCTTTTGGTGCCTTCGTCGGTTATGGCCCAAATAACTTTTTGCGCATCTTTTATAAAGATCAAGCCGGAAGATTTGAGATTCCTAACGCAATCATTGATATACATAGACTTGGGAGATCTTTCATCTCTTGAGAATAATGGGATTAATTTTTCAATACTTAGAGAACCATTGTTCTCTTCCAATAATTTGAGGATCAAATCCTCGTCAGTGAACTGTTTTTGTTCCATAACTTCCGTCATTTTTTTGTTTAAAGAATTTATACCAAAATACTGTACAATAATTCTCTGATATTTGCAAGAAATTCTGCAACTTCTATCATATCTCGAAAATTCCAAAGTTTAGTTTCTAGAAACCTTTCTTTTATCCACCACTTTTAAAAAGCACACATAAAACGCTGGTGCGTTTTTGCTCTGCTCGTGCCGCCGCACTGCGCAAGGCTTTTTAGAAAGTGTGGATTTAGTTATTTAAGAATTTAGAATTCTGTATTCAAAATACAAAGATCCCCACTATTTAAAAGACTAGCGAGTGTGACGACACGAGCTCGAGGAATTTTTCACCAGAAAAATATCCGTGCTTTTAAATAGTGGGGATGAAAAAGATTTTTCCAGTTACTAAACTTTAATTAATTACTTACAAAATCAAAGTTACAAAAACCCCGCAGACGCGGGGACGGGTTTTGAGTAAATTTTATTTTAGTGCCTTGATACCCACAAGTGTTCCTTTCGCCAAATATTCTAAGGCTGCTCCCCCACCAGTAGAAACAAATGTTAGTTTATTCTCTAGTTTAAGCTTCGAAACAAGCGCAACTGTATCTCCACCACCTATTATGGTTTTGGCTTTAGATTTAGCCAGCATTTTCAATAATTCAGTAGTCCCATGATCAAAACCAAGCTCATATTGCCCCGTTGGTCCATTCCAGAGCACGAGCTTCGCTTTTTTAACAAGCATTCCAAGCTCATAGAGAGTTCGGTCGCCGATATCTACAATCTTATCTTCCTTACCAACTTCGCTTATACTTTTTGTTAATCTACCACCGTCACGCCCTGTGACAACTACATCAACTGGTAAAAGTAATTTTGGATTATTTATTATTTTCTTAATTCCATAATCTTTTCCTTCAACAAGTGACTTACCCACTTCAAATCCTGCGGTCTTGAAAAAATCATTCATCAATGCTCCGGTCACCACTACTCTATCTGCAGTTTTCAAAAATTTATTGATCAAAGGCATCTTGGTTTCAAACTTTGCTCCCCCTAGAATAAAAAGAAATGGGTGTTTTGGACTTTTGATAACAGAAGATAAGTATTTTATTTCATTCTCGAATTGAAAACCTATATATGACGGCAAGTATTTAGGAACACCAACGATAGACGCATGTTCCCTGTGTGAAACCGGGAAAGCTTCGTTTACATATATATCGGCAAGACTCGCAAGCTTTTTGGCGAGCCCCGCATCATTCTTCACCTCGCCGATCTGTCGACGAATGTTTTCTAGTAGTACTATCTCACCTTTTTTAAGATCAAGATTTTTCGGTAAAGACTCTATAAAACGAACTTTTATGTGTTTATTTAAAAACTTTGCAACCGGCAAAAGTGTCTGAGTGTCTTTTTGTAGATCTGAATGTGACACAAGTACAATAGAAGCACCTTTTTTTTGTAAAAACTGTATTGTCGGAAGTGACTTCAAAATCCTATATGGATCCACAATCTTCCCTCCTTCAATTGGTACATTAAAATCCGTGCGCACGAGTACAGTTTTACCTTTTAAATTTTTGATATCTTTTATGGATTTCATGAATTATTTAAATACTTTCCGCTATCTCTACTATCTTCCCGAATTCTTTTGGATTCAAACTTGCCCGCCCTACTAGAAAACCATCTATGCTTCCGTGCAATAAAAAATCTTGTGCGTCTTTACTGTCTACTGACCCACCGTAAAGTATAGGTGTGGTATGTGCATTTTTTGCACCAAACATATCTGACAAAACTTTTCTTATGTATATGACCATCTCTTCACACTCAGAAGGAATTGCTACTCGAGTAGCATCCTTGCCGATAGCCCATACCGGTTCATAAGCAATTATAAAATCTTTTAGATTTGAAGATTTTAGACCTACAAGACATTCATCTAACTGAGTTTTCACAGTATGCAGATACCATGCATCACCAGTTCGCTCTCTTTCGCCAACACACAAGATAGGAATGATCTTTGCTTTTAAACTAGCTTTAATTTTCTGGTTTATGAGTTCATTTGTTTCACCCATAAGACGACGCTCAGAGTGACCAAGTATTACATGAGTAACTTTAAGTTCTTTGAGCATATTTGGAGAAACTTCTCCTGTGTGAGCTCCAACAGAATCAATATACGCATTTTGTGCTCCAAGCATGCATTTTGTGCTCGCGAATTTCGATAGATTTGAGATATATATTGAAGGTGGACAGGCAACAATAGAAGTCTTCTTTAGGTTTTTACTTAAATCCTTTGTGGATGAAAACAGTCTCACAGACTCTTTTATGCCGAGCGGATTCATCTTCCAGTTAGCAACTATAATTTTCTTTTTTAACATACTTTCTATTATAGCAAAACACGCTCTATATAAAAGCGTGTTTTGCCTACTTATTTCTGTTCCTCCCAAAAAACAGTCGAGTATTTGTCAGATGTAAGAGGAAAAGATGGCGGAGGTCCATATAACAAATTTGCATCATAATTTATATTTCTCGTTGCATATCCAGTACCATCAGTAAACGCAAAACCATATCTGAGATTTGTTGCGATCATACCGTATAGAGTAAGAGTGGTTCTTGCGTGATACGGAGAACATCTCACTCTATTGTCCGGTTCATCATAATAATATCTCCCTGCTCGCCCATTTTGTGCAACAATAGCGGCGTCAATGCGTAGGTCAGTATCCGAAATCATTCCTACATTAAAATTATTCTGTGCAATCAGAGCAATAACATCTTGCCCGTCATAGTTTGTATATGTAAGATCACTATTTACTATTATATTTTTACGAGTAGCAGGCGAATCAGGAAATTTACCTGCAGCAATTGTAAGACGAGCTGTATTTATAGATCCATCTACCCACACATCATCTTCCAAGAAGATAAGGCCATTTGCTGGATTGGTATAATTACCAAGAAAGGTCTGCCCACCTGATGAATTAATACTCCAAGTCCCCCATCCTGTCTCACTCAATTGATTTGTACAAGTGTTATGTGGGACTGCAGCCATACTATTTACTCTATACAAATCAAATGTGTCATTTACTTTTAAGATAACATGGTAACCAAGTGCACCAGAAGGAGAGAAATAATGCCCGCCTGATTGGGCATTTGTTTTTATACTAGAAAGATCATTTGTTATACCAGCAAAATCTGCCTGCGGTACTGGAAATTGTCGACCAACCATAAATATATCTGTACGAGATGCTACAGATGAATTCGGAGCTTCAGCAGCACGGAAGTTATCGTTAGTCCCACTGCCTGGTGGAGCATTTACATGAGTATGAACACCAAACTCTACAGCACCGCTGTGATCCGGATCGTCATAAGAACTCCTAGAGCTAGTGACTAGGTTATGCGCTAATCCATCAAAACGAATTCCATTATTTGAATGTAGTGGTCCAAAAACTTCTGTACCCGCACCAAAACGCATGACATCGTTTGCGACGACGGCGTATTTTGCAAGTGAGGGTATGGCCAAGTGTGTCATGATAGTGCGCGCACTGCTTGGATCTGAATTTAAGACTCCTTTTGATTTTACTTTTACAAGAGTTGAACCTGTTATAGGTGGAGTTATTGTGAGTGTAAACTGACCAATTATATTTCCATCTTTGTCTTCAAAATCATGTACATATGGACCACTAGCACCGGTACCATCTTGATAATCAGTACTTGCATGAGCCAAGTGCCATCTGTAGTAATCAATTCCAGCTTCAGCTATCTGAAAAGATTGCTCCCGGGCAACCAGGTGCCTCGTAGACCGCAAACTAGTTCCCGCCCAACCAATAAATGCATACACGAGAGTAATCGCGATAGTTGAAAAAATAATTGTATTAAGAAGTATAAAACCTTTTTGTTTCATATTTTATAGATTATCCTTGAGATTACGAAATGACACTTGGGTACTAATAGTTGTTGCAGCAGGAGGTTTACTAGTATCTGTGTCAATTATAAATGTTATTTTTATAAGTCGCACTATTGATATGTTTACAGGCTGTGAAAGTGCGCTGGTAGTCCCGTTGTAACTAGAATCATAATAATCAAATATTGGAGTAGCGCCATTTTGTATTCCGTGCACGATATCTGTAACAACCTCAGACCCGCTCGAATAAACTGCGGGTACCCCACTAGGTTTTATTACCCCCTTTTTTAATGTAGTACCCGAAAGATAGTATCTAACACGTTCTTTTAATCCATCGCCGTCAATATCAGAAAAGAATATAAATGATGTACTAGTCGCAGACTCTATCGCATATGCACCAGCCGAAGATGGCGATGCAGAACGAATTTCGTTCGACATCGGACGCAATATCCTACGAGCCTCATCCGAAGCATTTAATCCGGACTGAAATATTCTACTAAAAGAAATAGAATCTCGATTAAAAGAACCAGCTACTACGGCAATCACACCGACAACTGCGACTGTAACCACAATTTCTATAAGAGTAAAACCCTTACTCAAAAATATATTTGTCGAGACAAATCTTTTTTGTTTTTTTGTATTATGGAGCAATTGTAATTTCATATTTTTGCCAACTAGATGATACTGTCACTACTCCAGTATAATCCTGATAACCAGATTTCGTTACTGTAATTGTATAATCTCCACTCGACAGACCCGGGAACGACACCTGGCCAGGTGGAGTGCAACTTGTGGTAAATGTAAAAGAAGCATCAGAAACAGTTGGGGTAAATGCAGTATCATCAGTATTTAAATAAACTCTGTATCTAAAATAGCGCTTATTATTTAGTCCACTATTTAAATTTAAATCTGAAAGTGTGTAATATGTGCTTCCTGTCCCATCTGGACCAGAAAAATCCCAAGTCACACCATCATCATTCGAAGCTGCTTGAAACTTCACACTATCTACTCCTGTCTCTACCGCTTGATCTGTAGGCGACCAGGATATCTGATGAAAATTACTAGGTCCACCTGTATCAAAAGTCGATGAAGTAAGCCAGCCGCTAGAAAGATAAGTTCCAAAGGCGCTTTGTAATTTTAACTGCCCTGCTATTGAATTCGTATCAATGTTGCCATCGGAATTATAATATTCACTCATTGAGCCCACCAAGTCTTGTGCACTACCACCACTCCAGTCTGTTTGATTTATAAAACCTTGTCCTGTTGTCTTTGTATTATCGTAACCAGATGGCCCTTCTGCTCTTACGAGCGCATCCGTCACAGGAAGACCTGTAGACTGATCTCTGACTACTATTAAAAGTCTATTTGGATTTTTTGGGGCAACAATCAAATCTAGATCTTGCGTAGTATCTGGTGTCAGACCCAATGTCAAAAGCGGATTAGTACCGACAAGGTCATAGGTTTCATCTGTTAAATTTATATTGTATGTATCCCACTCAAGACCAGTAATACTTTTATCTCCAAAACTATTTGTAGTATGAGGACTATCATATTTCAAAACAGTTGGGCTCGTACCTATTACTTTTGATCCAGTCATTTGAAAACTTACGGACTGCGCGGGTGCACATGTGTCCAAAATTGTATTGGCATTTACCACGCTTACCTTGTCTATAAAAAAACTAACCTGTGTTATTTGTTGGACTAAAACAGTCTGGTTTGGTTTGCTAGGATTTGGATTACTCACTGCACCAATCGGGTAAGTCTCTTCTGTTGAATACCCAGACTTTGAAATAGTTATCTTATATGAATCCACAGATGGAGGGGCATCAACAATAGTAAGTGTGCCATCAATCCCAGTAACATCGTTTATATGAATTTCTGGAAACAGAGCTGTGTTGTCTATGTCTACATCCGCACCAGAAACTGGGAGACCATTTGCGTCGTATACTCTTATTACCAAAGCACCATTCGTAGAAGCAGTCTCAAGATTTTTTGGGGCAACACGTGATGTATATTCAACAGGAACAAAGTTTTTACAAGTCGCACAACTCACTTCTACTACAACCAGTTTATTGTCTGCAGGGGAAAGATCGTTTGGAATCCCTCCGATAGTTCCATCAAATGGATCATCGATATTTCTGATAGTTATATCAACCGTAAAACTTGTATTGTCTCGCACAATAGTCTGAGAATCTAAAAGTGGCCCTGCAGGAATACCCCCGAGTGTACCCACACTTGCATAAGGCATATTACGAATAATCTCAAATTGTTCATTTGCAAGAGAAGCGGCTATAGCCCTACTTGATAAAATACTCGTGGTCGTCAATACTTTTGCGTAAACTTGATAGAGCGCAACTGAAACTGCAACCAAAAAAGCTATTGCAACGAGTGTTTCAATAAGTGACATGCCTCTATTTTTGATAGTAGCCTTCTTCATATTTTTAAATAGTATCCATAAGTGAATACATCGGGGAAATCATAGATACCGCAAAGAATCCAACCGCACCTCCAATCACAACCATTAAGACTGGTTCAATTATAGTAGAAAGATCTTTGGTTTTATTTTCTACTTCAGTTTCATAAAAAACTGCAATATCAATAAGCATATTTGAAAGCTTACCAGTCTCCTCTCCTACTTCCATCATTTCTCCAACCATAACTGGGTACATATCCTGACGCTCCTTGAACACAGCTGACAGTGCCACGCCTTTTTGTATATCTACGATAGCTTTGGCAACAATCTTTTTATAATAATCATTTTGTAAAACCTCCTCAGTTATAGTAAGAGCCTTGGTCATATCCACACCTGCAACCAATAGAGATGACAATGTCCTACAGGTTCTAGCAGAATTGACTTCTTTTATAATCTGACCTACAACAGGTAGGCGAATTGTTATGAAATTTAAATATTTCTTGAAGCTTTTCAATTTTGTCAAAAAAACAATACCGACAACAAAAACTATTAGAATACCAAAAGTTAGAAGAGGACTTTTAGATAACGAGTCACTTATAAATATAATAAAACGAGTACTGCTTGGGAGTTCTACATTCAAATCTTTAAAAGTTGCAGTGAGTGTAGGAACCACGAATATCATCATGAGAATTCCAATCAAAACAATCGCGCATATTATAATTGACGGATACATTAGTGCGCCTTTTATCTTTTTATTCAAATCATAAGTTTTCTGTAGATTTTGACCAATTTCATTCAAAGACCCAGACATACTTCCAGATTCTTCACCCGCTCGAATCATGGATACGAATAGAGTTGAAAAAACTTTCGGATATTTTGCCATACCCTCAGACAATGTTCCCCCTTTGTCTATTTCTTTTATTAATACACCGAGAATTTTTCGGAATTTTTCATTTTTAGTCTGTTTTTCTAAAACTGTAAGTGCCCTGTACAGAGAAAGTCCTGCTGATAACATTCCTGAAAGATTTCTGGCGAATATTATTTTTTCATGAAGTTTTATTTTATCAAAAAAACCACTAAGTATGGAGATTTGTTTCATACCTTTTGCTTTTACTTCAAAAACTGAAATAGGAGTATTTCCATCTGCTCGTATTTGTTTTGCCGCAGCAAATTTATCTGGAGCTTCTACTGTTCCGTCAATACTTGATCCGTCTTGTGTTTTTGCTTTGTAAGAAAATTGCATAATTACTATTCCGAAACTACGCGCAACACTTCCTCGGTTGTAGTTAAACCTTGAATTGCCATATACAAACCATCTTCAAGCATGGTCATCATACCCTCTTTCTTTGCCTGCTCCTGTATTACATCTTCTGATGCACCTTTCAAAATAAGCTCTTTAATACTAGAGGTTACTGCGAGCACTTCATGTATTCCAACACGCCCGCTATATCCACTCTCAGACTCCTCAGAAGATTTTGTTTTATAAAACGGAATAGTTTCCCATGTGGCGTTCTTTGGTACTATATTTTCTTCTTTTGCAAAATCAAGCATCCTATCAAGATCAATAATACGCTTGAGAGCATCTATCTCTGCAGTATCTAAAAAATATTTTTCTTTTGTATTTGTAAGTTTACGAACCAGTCTTTGAGCTATAATCGTCTTCACAGTTGAAACAATCAAAAATGGCTCGGCTCCCATATCTATCATACGTGGGATTGCACCCGCTGCAGAGTTCGTGTGTATTGTAGAGAGCACTAAGTGTCCAGTAAGCGCAGCATTGATCGCAAGAGAAGCAGTCTCAGTATCTCGAATCTCTCCCACCATTATGATATCAGGGTCCTGACGAAGCAGTGTGCGCAAGCCATTTGCAAAAGTAAGACCAATCTCTGCTTTTACTTGAGTTTGATTGATTCTCTGCATTTGATATTCAATCGGGTCCTCGACTGTAGAAATATTCACATCGGGTGTATTTAAGATATCGAGCATGGTATAGAGTGTTGTGGTTTTACCAGACCCAGTCGGACCAGTTGCCAGTAGCATTCCAGTTTTCTGTTTCATACCATTATGAATTTTTTCCAATGCATCTCCGTGAAAACCCAAACCTTCGAGCGTGTAACCTTTTGAATTTTCTTTCAAAATACGAATAACAGTTTTTTCTCCATAGTATGTTGGCAGAGTAGATACACGGAAAGATACTTTATCACCGGCTTCAGTTGTGATTTTGAAACGTCCATCTTGAGGGAGTCTTTTCTCGTCGAGCTTCAAATTTGAGAGAACTTTTATACGCGCAGTGATTCCAGCTGCTGCATCGCGAGGCAAGACCATGGCGTCACGGAGTATACCGTCGATTCTATATCGCACTAGAAGTTGTTGTTCTTCTGGTTCTATATGAATATCAGATGTATTTTGCAATATCGCATGAGAGATCAAAGTATCTACGATTTTAACAACAGGTAGATCTTCTGCCATTTCTTTCAACTCTTTTTCAGACAGACCAGATTCACCACCGTCTTCAGCAATCATAGACAGAGATGCTGATTCTTTTTTTATAATATCGTCAAAGTCTGCCTTCAGGCTTTTTTTGTATTGTGACAATGCATTTTTTATAGAATCTGAATCAGTTAATCGTGGAGAGATCTTAAGCTCAACCTTTTTCTTTATAAAATCTATAACTGGAAGATCATCTATATCAAGCATCGCCACCTCAAGCTCACGAGGTCTTTTTTTATAAGCAATTATGTTGTGTTTACGAGCAATAGTTTCAGGAATCAAAGATAGAGTTTCAAAATCAATTTTTTCTGTTGCAAGTGATATAAAAGGTATCCCAAGCACATACGCTTGCATACGTTTTAAATCAATGTCAGTTATTTTTCCAAAAGAAACTAGAACATCGCCAATCGATTGATCTTTTTCTTTTGCAGTTTTATCAGCAAGAGTAATATCAGCCTTTGCAACAAGACCACTCTCGATAATAAACTTTTTTAATTGATCTTCTTTGATTTGCATTTATTGTCTTTATTATAACAAAATAATTTACATTCTTATACAAAAAAATCCCGCAACTGCGGGATTTTTTTGTAATTCTTTACCAAGTTACGACAACCATTCCTTTTGCACCGTCTGCACCAGCAGAAGGAGATCCTCCACCATCACAATCAGGACTTCGGTCGTATGTACCACCTCCACCTCCACCTCCAGGAACATTACCAACTACCGCTGATGCCCCTAGAATCTTAGGCAATCCTCCTGCGCCACCTCGCGGAGCATAACCACCTCTTCCACCAAAACCTTTTTTTTCATAATTGCCTCCACCGTCTTCATTCAAACAAGCATATTCTTCAGATTGTTCTGATTGACCACCAAAGATTGAGAAGCCTGAGACTGTTTTTCCATTTACTGTTCCAGATATTGAGTTCACTCCTCTTGCTGCGTTTGTTAAATATGCAATACTATGCAATCCATTTTCAGCTCCATATCCTCCTGCAGCTTTTATTGTTACACCACCACCAATAACACTACTCTGACCTCCAGGAGCACCATCGTAAGTTGTTATACCTGCAACTGTCTTACCTCCCAATCCTCCATTTCCAATTGAAACTGTATATTCATTTGCTGTATTATTCGAAGGTAGTATAGCCATAGTGTAACTTCCTCCAGCCCCACCGCCGCCGCCTACATCACTACCGTTTCCTGTGAAAGCACCACCTCCACCACCACCCCAAACTTCTATCATTACAGGCACTCCATAAGGAATATCATTGCCGTACAATGTTCCATTTGAAGTAAATACTTTTGTGCCATGCTCATTTGCTGGACCAGAAACATTTATTGAAACACTTCTAGTTACACCCCCACATTCCAAGTTCAAAACCTTTAAACCATTTGTTGCAAAATTAATTATCTGAACACCTGAGCCTGTTTTTGCACCTGACCATACAAGCGGCACTCCACTTGCAGTACAAGAAGCACTGTCTGAAGACCATGTTACTGTTACACCAGTTACACCAGGAGTTAGATCATTTGGATAATACGTATTTGTCGCTCCATCAGCCAAAAACACAAAGTCATCACCAGCACCGTCACAAATTATTATATTACCTAAAGTATCTGTACAAATTGCTGCAGGATAAGAAATATCAACATTTTCAGGCTCTGTAGATTTAAAATTTTGTAAACCAATATTTCCATAAACAAAAAGATCTTTTGGTCCAATAGCAGCTAGAGAACTTCCAATGTCTACATTACCCCAAAATGAACTCTCTGATCCATCTCCACCTCCAATAAAAGCGTTAACTGACAAACCCCCGTCCTTTACTTGATCATACGCACCTACGTTCACTGGAGCAGCTACGTTACTACCAGGAGCAGTTGCTGTTGGTCCAACGAAAGCCATCGCGTAGTTCATACCTACTGCTACAAACAATCCCAATATGATTATTTTTGCAGTATTTATTATTTTTTTTATAGAATTCTCTTTCATATTTATTTAAATCTACTAATAATAAAAATTTTTATATATCTAATATCATATCACAATATATTTTATGGATTGATATCTTCCTGTCTCTGTTCATTGAACACTGGCCTTACACTTCCCGAACCAGCTGTACACCACGGATCTGTTGCTGGGTCACAAGGAGTACAAGCAGGATCAAGCTCTGGATCACATCCAGTAGGTGTACAAGTTTCTCCTAGTGGTAGATACCAAACATTTGCAACCTCTGTATCAGAGCCTGTATCATTTTCACACTCTATTTCATATTCATAAGGAGAGATTGATGGGGCAAGTGTCGCCACAGAATCATATCCTGAAGCTTCTCCATCTGTATCAAAGTTTTCTCCAGACAAGGCATCACAAGACACCGCATCAGAAGAACTCCAGCTTACATATGGATCAAGGCCTGTAGCTGATTCAGTACAACTTCCTGCAAAAGTAACTGATGGGTCCCCCGCCTCTGTTCTGTTAACGGTTACTAGATTAGAACTTACCAGTGTTCCATTTGTAGCAGTACAAGTTATTTTAAAATAAGTTGGATCATTCGGGACATTCATACCGTATTCAGTATAGTAAGTTCCGGCAACTGTAGGCACGGCTTCTGCATCAGCATCCCATCCTGCAATCACGACTCCAGCTGCATCTGTCTGAGAACCAGTACAAGATATAAGTGGATTAAAGTTTGGACTATCTGATTTCCAAGATAAATCAACTTCATATGGACTAAATACAGAACCAATAGTGTTTGTTGTACCGGCAATGTATAGATCGAGCGGAGGCAACATGTTTGCATCAACATTCACGATCGCAGTAGCACTTGTAGGCGCGCCTCCCCCAGCTGGAAAACATTGTATTGAAAACATATTTGCACCAGTTCCTACAACTAAAGGTATACCTTCTTTGTATTTAAATGCTGGAGCCATTGGTGGAACGTTGGCTGCTGTAGTGTTTATGATTGTACTGTTCCATGTAGGATTTGTTGGAGAAGATGTAGGTACGCAGTTATTGTAAACAGTTCCATCTGGAGAGTTCCAGTTTAAAACTATAGGTCCTGCCGGTACGGTGATTGTATTTGGAAGACCGGTTATTGAAACAGGTACAGTAGTAGTCGGTACAAATTTTAAACTACCAGTATCAACAATTGCATTCACGTGCACATCTGTAAACTGAACCCATCCAGTTACAGCTGAACCCCAAGCATATCCACTTAAGATACCAGTTAGAGGTACGTAAGAAATCCCGTAAGCAAAAGGTGAGGTATTTACACCTGTAAGAGCAAAGTTATGATCATTTAAATCATTTAGACTTATCCAGCCATCAAACCCATCGGTTGCAACATCATCTCCAGATAAAACTTTTGCAAATCCCATAAGCTCATTTGTAATCAAGTCCAATTTTGCACTACACTGACCTGTTGTTCCCGCTGGACATCCAGCATCAAATTTTACCCACCCATAGTTTTCACTCCAAGCATTACCAGTCATTAATCCAGTTGTCATATCTATATTCACACCGTAGTCTATCCCACATCCATATGGCGCACTTGTACAATTAAAAGATAACCATCCCATGCCACCAGCTTTATCATCTCCGTCGTCTACCCCTGGCACGTCGTCATAAAAAGCTAGAGCTGGTTTAATCAAAAAGTTTTCCAGATTTTTTACAAACAAATTATTTTTTAAAAAACCTATTTCATCACCCACTCCTCCATCGTCTGGGTCTCCTGCGTATATTGACCAATCAATATAAGCCTCTCCCCAAGCCCAACCAGAAACATTTTGTCCAGCAGAAGCTGTAACCTCACTTGGTTTATTTAACCCACCAATACATATAGCGATTAGTGTTAGGCTAAAAATTAGAGTAATTTGTTTTTTTAATTTATTAAACATAATTTTATTTTTGATTCAAAGCATCCATAGCTTTAAGTTTTTCAAATGTAGAAACCTGCACTGTTCCACTACCTTCTGAATTTGATATTGCTTCGTATCTCTCTTCTACTGTTGAAACAGGCTCACTTGTATTTTTTAGACGTAAAAGTTCTAAATATCTAGCTTCTATAGAGTACGGTTCTATCTTATCTTGCCTAACCATAATAATATAAGAAATAGACAAAACGACGATAATCGCTAACAATACAAAAATCATTTGTTTACTTTTTTTATGGTCTGGGACCATAAGCGTAGAGGTTGTATCCATAATTTATTTATGTTTATTGCTTGCACTAATCATACCATGAGGTATCTTTTGTCTTGATTTATATGAGATAATTGTGTGGATAACTTACTGGACATTTGACATTTTTTTTGTTCTAATGTCTAGTAAGTAAACAAGTTTTTCGAAAACAATAAAAATCGTTCAAAATGAGAAAATATATACTTTTTTTCTTTATTTTATTGACTCTTAGGTTAACCGCCCAAACATGGGAACTTAGCCCTCTGGAATATGTTCCAGGAACCATCTATGCAATGTCTGCAGACGAAACCGGGAAAATCATGGTAGGTGGATCATTCAATGAAAGCGCTGGCTTCCCTTTTGCAAAATTTGCAATTATGGAAAACGATGAATTTGTAAATCCAGGAACTGGATTACCTGAAGATGGAAGTGAGGGTATTATGACTTTCGCCAAATCAAAAGGTATTCTGTACGCTGGTTCTGCATCGGATGACCCGATGTGGAGGCTTGCAAAAAAAGAAACAACCAACGGAAATTGGGAAGGTACAATTAGTATAGATGGTACAGTTTATGCACTAGATACAATGAGCAATGGAAACTTGCTTGTGTTAGGAGATTTTACAACCCCCTATACTGATGCATTCATCTATGACGGAGAAAATGCTTTACCGCTTAATGGCTTCAATATTGAAGGAACCCCAATTGGAGTAACTGGCTTTGATGGTAAATATTATATAAGTTACCTGTCTATGCCTCAGGATTATAAAAATCTTTTTATCTGGGACGAAACTTGTGAATGCGAGAGCGTAGGCGGATCAAATCTGCCAACCAACTTCATAGTTTATGCAGCTGGTAAGTCAGAAGACAAACTTTATATTTCCCTCTGGAATTTTGATGGGGGTGATAAAGAATTCTATGAGTCTTCGGATGGAATAAACTTCGAAGTTATAGGCACAATGAGCGGCGAGGTTCTTGGGATAAAATCCCACAATGAGCTTGTGTATTTTTATGGAGCCATCGACGAGGTCAATGATGTAACAGTAAATCCTGTAGTAACCTATAATCCGATTTCTAACGTATGGAAATCTGTTGGAGATGAAATAGTCCCCGGCCCTTCGAGAAGCATAGATTTTATTGGAGACGATTTGTATATATCACTCGGAGCCTGGATTTATGTATACCGAGCTGAAACTCCGGTAGACACTACTGAGGATACTGTAAGTATCTCGGTGTTCGATATTGAAAAAAACAAAAACATCAGTATCTACCCGAATCCGACAGCGAACTATATAACATTCGAATTCAAGAATGCATTTTCTCAAAACATAGCGATTTATAATTCGCTTGGGGAAATTGTACTTCCAAACGAGACCTCACGTTCTGAGAACAAAATCATGTTCGACGTAACAGGAATACCGGCTGGAATATACTCAGTAAAATCTGAGGAATTCAATGGAAGATTCCTAAAGCTCTAAATACAACCCCCTTTCTATAGGGGGTTTTGATTTGGGCGAAACACTATGTATACTATATGTATGTCTACAGAGGAACTAGAAAAACTAGCTAGAAAAATCATCTTCGGAACTACAACCGATGAAGAATATGCGCGTTTTATCAAGGAAAGCGAGCGTATTATAGAAGACGCAGAAGTTGTGTTTGCTTCATAAAACATGAAAAATCCTGAACTAAATTTCAATAAACCAGAAAGCCTAAACCCTCAAAAAGAAAGCGTGGGGCTGATTAATCGTATCCACAAGATAAAAGACCGCTTGTCTGAACTTCCACCAGATATTGCAAAATCTCTTAAAATCATCATCCCCGCTCTTGTTTTTATGGCATTGCCCTCAAAAGGCATGTCTCAGACTACCCCTGACACAAATACACAAAAAGAACAATCTGTAATATACCCTGGTTTCGAAAGTACTAACCCAAACCAAATGACCGAAGAAGAAAAAGAGGATGCAAAAGAAAAAGCTGATGATGTCATACGCGTAGTTCTAGATAATACAAAGTATGAAGACATGTACAATGTAGCCAAAGATGTAGTAAAAATCTTCAAAAAAGACGACGAATAATATATTTGCACAAAGTAGGGCTTTGTGGTAATATATGTTTATCAAGTTCGCTGTCAGCGGACTTTTTTTAATAAAAAATTTAATAACAATTTAATAGATAGGTCGCAAAGTGGTTTGGATTTTAGTGTCATGTATTTGCATCCCACTATTCCCTCATCCCTTATCCCTATCCCCTAAACATATGTTAGATCTAAAAGTACTACGTTCAGCTCTAGAGCAATTAGAAGAGGAGCGCAAAATTCCAAAAGAAAAAATAGTTGAAGCTATAGAACAAGCTCTCGCTGCTGCTTACAAAAAAGAATACGGAAAGCGAGGTCAGATAGTTCGTGCCAAGTTTGATCTTGAAGATGGCACTACCCAATTTTTACAAGTAAAAAAAGTTGTTGATGAGACAACTGTTCGTGTTGTTCCAGAAGGCACCCCAGAAGAGGAAGATACTATCGAAGAAGGTGACGAGAGAGTACGCTACAACGAAGAGCACCATATTTTTATAGAAGATGCTCGTAAAATCAAAAAAGGTATCGAACTCGATGAAGAAATAATTTTCCCACTAGAATCAAAAGATGATTTCGGTCGTATTGCTGCTCAAACTGCAAAACAAGTTATTATACAACGCATTCGTGAAGCAGAACGTACGTCTATCATGGATGAATACGGAACAAAAGAAGGCGATATCGTAAGCGGAATCGTACAAAAAATAGAACGCGGAATCGTATATGTAGATTTCAACCGTGCTACTGGAATCCTACCTTTCGAAGAGCAAATCCCAGGTGAACAATACAGACGCAACGAACGCATTCGTGCATATTTGTACATGGTAGAAGAATCTCCTCGTGGTATTTCACTCAAACTTTCACGTACTCACCCAAAATTCCTAGCAAAACTTTTTGAACTTGAAGCACCTGAAATTGCAAATGGAATAGTTGAAATCAAAGCTATTGCTCGCGAAGCAGGGTCTCGTTCAAAGATTGCCGTATATTCAAACGATGACCACGTAGATCCAGTTGGATCTTGCGTTGGCCAACGTGGTGTACGTGTAACTACAGTTATGAATGAACTCAATGGTGAAAAAATAGATATTATTCCATGGTCAAAAGACCCAAACACTCTAGTTTCAAATTCTCTATCTCCAGCAAAGGTATTGGATATCCAAGTAGATGAAGCTGAACACAAAGCCGAAGTAGAAGTTGCCGATGACCAATTGTCACTTGCTATCGGAAAGGGTGGACAAAATGTTCGTCTTGCCGCAAAACTTACTGGATGGAGAATAGACATAAAAGGTATCAAGGGTGAAACTATCGGAATACCAGAAGACGGCGAGGATGAGGGTTTCATATCTCTAACTGATCTTGGTGCTAAAAACACACCCGAAGTTACTATTCCAGACAGTGAAGAAAAAGAAGTGGCTTAAATTATAAATTTAATCTAAAATCTTATGGCAAATATAAATCTACCTCCATCAAAGTTTATGTACAATTTGCAACACCTACTTCCTTCATTTGTTGATGAAGAAAAAGGTATTGTAAATGGACTTGTTGAAATAAATGCAAATTCAATAAATAAATATGAATTTATTACAGAAAGTGGACAGTTGAAACTCGACCGTGTTGGATATTCATCTCTCGCATACCCAGTGGCATACGGACTCATACCTCAAACTTGGGATCAGGACAATGACTTGCTGGATTTCGTAATCGCAAATGTCACAGAACCACTCGTACCTGGAACACTCGCAGAATTGCGTGTAATCGGAGTAATGAAATTTGAAGACGGAGGAGAGCGCGATGACAAGATCATAACAGTACTTGCAAGTGACAAGAGAATGGATCATATCAAGTCTTACACTGATTTGGGCGATCATTGGCAAAAGGAAGTTGAACACTATTTTGAATTCTACAAACACCTAAAAAAGCCTGGCACATGTAAACCACTTGGATTCTTCGATAAAGATGAAGCGGTCAAAATAATAAAAGAATGCCAAGAAAGATACAAAACTGATTACGCACCTAAAATAGACTAACAAAAATAAAATTATGAATACAAAAGTTACAAAACTTGATAAAAGCCAGGTTGAAATTGAAAGTGTTATACCTATCGTAGACTTACTTTCATATGAGAAAAAAGTAGTTGATGAAATGTTAGCCAATTTCGAAATGCCAGGATTCCGCAAAGGTAAAGTCCCTGAAGCAACTTTCCGTAAAGAAATTGCAGATATGGTAATCCTAGAAGAGATGGCAGAACGTGCGATTGGTGATGCTTATCCGAAGATACTTGAGTCTGAGAAGATAGACGCCATAGGACGACCAGAAGTTATAATTGCAAAACTTGCCCGTGGTAATGATTTAGAATTTAAAATAAAAACTGCTGTACTGCCAGAGATAAAACTCCCAGATTACAAGAAAATTGCCAAAGCAGAGATGGCAAAAAATGAAGACGCTAGTGTCACTGCAGAAGAAATCGACAATGCACTACTGGAACTCCGTCGAATGAAAGCTCATCAAACGCTTCATGAAAACAACCCGGAACAAACAGAGGAAAGTACAAACCATGACCATGAAGAGCTAAAGGATGACAAAAACCTTCCTGAACTAAACGATGAATTTGCCTCCTCACTTGGAGATTTTAAAACAGTAGATGAACTTCGTATAAAGATAGAAGAAAATATGGTCCTCGAGAAAGCCAACAAGGCACACGAGAAGAAACGTATTGCTGTAATGGAAAAGATAATTGATGAGACGAAGGTTGAGATACCTGAGATTTTTATTGAAACAGAACTTCGCAAAATGATGTCTCGTATGGAAATAGATATCTCAAATATGGGACTAAAAGTAGATGATTATCTAGCTCACATGAAAAAGACTCGTGAGGACCTGATGAAAGACTGGAGAAAGGATGCGGAGCGTAGAGCAATACTAGAGCTTGCAATAGCAGAGATTGCAAAAGTAGAAAATATAAAAGCAGAGAAAGAGGAGCTCGAATCTGAAATTAAAAAAATCTTAGAAAGATACCCGGATGCTGATCCATTACAAGCAGAGCTTTATGTAGAAAATGTTTTACGTAATGAAAAGGTGTTTGTATTTTTCGAGAATCAAAAGTAACATATACACGATAGAAAAAATCCCCATATGGGGATTTTTTCTATCGTACTATTCCCTAATTCTTAACATCCCCAACCCTGACTTATAAAAAGCTGTTTGTAGAAATCAATCTTCAAAGTGTATTCATATGTTTCTGTAATAGGCACACATTCCCAATGTGTTTTTGTGCCACTACACTCTGGTCTATTTGTACCTGGACCTCCATTGTATGCAGCGCTGACATATTTCTCAACAGAAGCATTGCATACACTGTTTGTGGAAGATCCATTACATGCTGTAGAGGCCAACGCCTTAAGATATTTTGCAGATGCATTTATAGAATCAGTTGGATTAAAAATGTCTCCGCCCATACCGTAATCTGTCCATGTTGCCGGAGTAAATTGCATTAAACCTTTTGCATACGCACTTTGAGCATTCGGGTCTCCGCAACTTTCTGTATACATATGAGCCTTTAATGAATTACATGTAAGACCGTAAGCAGCCGCAGCAGACTGCATCTGTGAATCATATATAGTTATATTCTCATTCTTACAAGCTTTAAATGTTGTATTCACAACTCCTCCGGATATAGTCGCGGTTGTTCCATCAGATATTATCAAGTGATCGTCCACCTGCTCTTGTACGGTTATACTCGTCCCCTGTATCCCCAAATGTAGGTTCACAAGATTTGGGTTGATTGTGTTGAGTATTAGATAACTTGCAAGAGCGAGGAGGAGGCCACCTAGGGCATAGGTAATTCTATCTTTACCTTCGCTTTTACCTGATATGGCATCAGTAGACATGTACTGTATACCACCTAGGACTATCATGATTACTGCCAGCGCTCCAGCAAATCCAATAGTGAACTTGATAACTATGTTTAGATAATCAGCTAAGTTTGTGGTAGCGGGGTTTATCTCAGTTATTCCAGGTAATGGAGCGAGGAGACAGTAGGAGTCGGTACCGGAAGCACATGGAGAGTCCGTTAGGGTTCCATCTCCAGATAGCGTTACAGCTCCGTCAGCACCAACCACGTCTTCTCCTATTGCAAAATTATTTTGCAATAGGAACAAAACTATAAACACAGCTACCGTAAACAATATCTTGATTTTTTTTGACATATCTATACTCAGAAATTATATGCTGTAACCCCACAATAAACCATCCTTTTTATTTGTAAATAAAATGTATTTTTCACTTGGGTCAAGAGATAGATTTATCATATCTATTGAAATACTTTGAGATTTTTCAGGATCTACAAGTACTTCGTATGAGCCTGTATCTAAATTAATGCGCCATAGTACATCACTAAAAGAAGTCCTACCTTGATACCAAATATCTGGGTACGTTCCACTAGAAAAACTTTTTGGAACTGCGCAATAAGCAACCATACTATCTTTTAACCATACACATTTCTCTGGAAAAGTAGAGACCCCTAGATCAGTCGCAACTTTTTTTGTCATATCATATGAATATAATCTCACACCGTTTGCTATCGATGCACTATAGAGAACTGTCTTGCCATCGGGACTCATTTTTGTAGTAAGACCCACTATCCCACCTAACACCTTATCGAAAGATTTTTTGTTAACATCAATGGAATACATGTATCCCGGAAGCGTACCGGTTGGTTTAGTTGTCATTGTAATAGTAGAAACATTTGGCCAAAAAGATAGCCATTCAGAAAGTGGTGATTCGAACACTTGAGATTTTTTCAAACCTAGAAAATCTGACGTGATCCCTACCACACCCCCAACCACAGGCTCAAGAGTAAAGAAACGGGTTTTATCTGGAGAAACTGATATGTCTGTAATATTTTCAGTTATAAAACTACCCTTAAGCTCTCTCAGTAAATTAGGAATACTCGAACTACCGCTATCTGCAAAAACACTTGCTTCAACGAGTGAGGCTAGGTATGTTTGTATTTTACTTGTATTATCATCCAGATATCTTAAAACAAATGACTGCCCATCCACATTCCAATATGTATCATAAATCCTCGGTATAGTTGTATTCGATATTCTTGTTTCAATCAGAGAGTCTGTATAGGTCTCAAAAATATTTGAAGTGGACTGTTCCATATACCTGATAGCTGTCGCATCTTCTACTATAATCTCTTCTGTTGGTAGAAGCGCGTCAATAATAGGGTCTCCACCAGAATCTCCTTCTATGGGTTGTGGTAGGATAGGTATAGTTATCGTTCGCTTTGTATTGTATGCAATCGCTCCTGAAATGGGAAAGGTAGAAACTTGTCTAAGTTTTGGAATCGTAGTCTCTGTGCCAGATGTAGTATCATCTCCTGGAAATTCTCCGCTATTTACATCACCTGGTTGCCCATTGTTTGTGCCAGTATCAACATTTGAATTGGACCCAAATGGGAATAAATTTAAAAGACTAAAGCCACCAGTATCATTTGTGTTAGTTGAAGAATTTTTATTCTTCAAAAATACAGACAAAAACACAATCGATAAGATTATTAAAATAGAAATTATTATGATTATTTGTTTCTTGCTCATATTAAAATATCGTAACTTTCACACCCCCGATCATATATGGGTATAGAATAAGAATATCATCATTGCGCATTTTTATACACCCAGCTGTATTACCGAGATTGTTGTTTGCTTGTCCATGAAAGCCAATACCTCTATCAGAACCGCTCGGTAATGTTGCACCCGTATTTACAAAAGCAGCTCCCATGTTAACGCCAGCACCGTTTAAAATAGCTGAATCTTGGTTTTGAGAAATCTTTCTACCATTCGCTGGTATAATCCAATTGCCTTTTGGGGTTTTTAGATCTCCACTGACACCCGCTCCGACCTCTGATGCTCCATTTGCTCCAATATTTATATCTATACTAACGCTTTTTGTGGCACCACTTTTTATGGCGATGAATTCTGCTTTTTTTGTCGATGTATTAATTTTTATTTCACTAATTGAATACCCCATCTTCAAATAACTATTTACAAAATCTAATACACCCGCAGAAGGAGCTGGGGCAGCATAACTCCCTGCCATAAGATAAGAATTACCCAATGTATTTTGGCCAGTAGACTCAAATGTTTGAACTTCAAGTGCAAATGTGTCTTCAGCAGATTCAACAACCTGTATACTCGTCCCCTGTATCCCCAAATGTAGGTTCACAAGATTTGGGTTGATTGTGTTGAGTATTAGATAACTTGCAAGAGCGAGGAGGAGGCCACCTAGGGCATAGGTAATTCTATCTTTACCTTCGCTTTTACCTGATATGGCATCAGTAGACATGTACTGTATACCACCTAGGACTATCATGATTACTGCCAGCGCTCCAGCAAATCCAATAGTGAACTTGATAACTATGTTTAGATAATCAGCTAAGTTTGTGGTAGCGGGGTTTATCTCAGTTATTCCAGGTAATGGAGCGAGGAGACAGTAGGAGTCGTCTCCACCGGTGCATTTTGCATTAGAAGATGCTGTGGTGCCAGTCAAAACAACCGCGTCTTTTCCATCACCATCCTTAATTGGTGATACAAGAGGTGTTGTAAATTGTGAAATAGAAGTCAATTCAACCGTTTCATCACCAGCATCTACAAACTGATAATAATATGTTGTGTTTGGATTAAGACCTGTAATGCTTCCCAAAAAAGACCCATCTGCACTAGGAGTTATGATTGCTCCATTTGTATTTAAAGAAGTCGCAGTTACACCCCATATCGGCAACATTGAAAATCCTACCGGTGCACCAACCACATCCCCACCAAAAGATAGGGAGGTTGAGTTTAAATCCGTTTTTGTTGCATCAATAAAAACTTCGGTTGCAGCAAAAGCACTACGAGAAAAAATAAAAAATAAAATTAAAATAATTGGAATGAGGAATTTGATTTTTTTTGACATAACTATTTAACCAAATTAACAGTCAGTGTTTTTTCTGCTGATTGAAAAAGTCTTGGCGTGCTTTCGATATCCAAATTTATAAATGCATTACCTGAAACTCCAGCTGGTTTTTTAACTACGAGCATATTTTTTGGAGTTGGAGAAGGAATTCTCGATCCATTTATTGACCATTCATATTTCAAATCAGCGGATACTGCACTTTTAGGTGAGAAGAAATATGGTTCAGCTACTATTGTGGTCTCATCTTTTCTTAGAGAAAAATATTGAGCCAAATCGTATCTATAATTTGTTCCAGATAATGGCCCGTATTCATAAAACAGCACAAGTGGTGAGCCTGTGCGTATTGTTGTAGATTTTTCTGCACTACTACTACCACCAACTGCATTGACCTTCAGACTGATTGTTTCGATACTATTCAAGTAGCTAGTTTTAAATATCAAAGAATTCTTTGCAAAACCAGAAAACAAAGGTAGTGCACTAAAATTTCTCTCCCAGGTGAAAGTAAGATCATTTGCATCAAGCTTTGTACTCCCAACTTTTATATCAGGAACTCCGACAACTTTTATCACTGCCTCTGAAGACGGGAGGGCCTTGCCTCTATAAAATGGTGGTACATATGAATCTACAGCTTCCCAGATTAGATCTATGGCTGTAGGAGTAACAGATATTGTCTTTACTAAAGTAGATCCGTTGAAAGTAACAACCACTTCCACCACAGTATTTGAGCCACTTGCTCCTGTAGTAAAACTGTATGATATTGCTCCAGTTTGAGACAGAACAGTTTTGCCAGCTACTTTCCAGGTAATGGATGCACTATTCAAATCTATAGCATAACTAGTGAGTTTGATAGTTGTCTTTGTGTTAGGCCCAGGGATTTCCGGAGTAATAACCGCTATCACATCACTTCCAATAAGCTCTGCTCGAGATACTTGGGGTAACCCAAATAGTATCATCAGTATAAATACTATAGATACAGCTTTGTAGTCTAGACGAAAATGTCTTTTAGTCATTAAAACTATTATAAAATAAGCACGCTTTGTATACAAGGAATAAGAAATATACTAAGCACTGACCTCTTCTAGATCTTTTTTAGCTTTTTGAATTGCAAGTACTTGTGATGGGTCTGAAGTAATTATTTGGTCTTCGGTATATGAAGCAATGATCTTAATCGCAACGTGTTTTAACCCAGCAAAGAATATACCCTCTCCAACACCTGACTCGAGGAGTAGATATTTCTCCTCGTCTGTAAGATTGAATGTTTTCTGAAGTACATCTATAGAACTCGGAGATTGTTTCAAGAGCAACTGAATAGAAGAGTTTGTAACAATTGGTAAACCATATGGACTTTTCAAGAAGTCTCCCACGTCTTGAGTGATAGTCATGAGTCCTAAGTAGTATTTACGTCCACGCTTTGCAATTGAATACAAGAAAGATGCAGTGTCTTCAGATTTCATCATCCACCAAGCCTCGTCCACAACAAGAAGTCTCTTGCGAAGATTTTTTCGAACAGCATTCCAAATATAGTGCGTGACGATATACATCGCAACTGGTTTCAATTCATCTTCCATATCACGCACTGAAAACACAACGAATTTTTTATTTATATCTACGTTTGAAGGTTGGTTTAGGAATCCTGCCCAACTTCCACGTGTATACTTCTGCAACTTTTGCACCACGGACTCAGTGTTCTCCATACCTGAGAGTACCATTTCAAAATCAGACAGAAGTGGTGGTTCAATATTTGAGAAATCTGAATTCGCAGTTATATCCTTGATCGCATATGTTTCAGTTATCGCACGGTCGATTATCGCATCTTCCTCTGGAGTAAGTCCCCCAAGCATAATACGGAACAATCCGACAAGGTTTATCGTATTTGAACGTAGCACATCACTCGCAGTTTCATCCTCACGAGGGATTGGTAGATCAAAAGGATTTATGTGGTGATCACTCGAAAGTGAAATATTAAAATATCTTCCTCCTACAGCTTCCGCTAGATACTCATATTCACGCTCCGGATCTATCACGATCACCTCTGTATCAAACATCAGAGTACGAATAAGCTCTAGTTTTGTAGCATAAGATTTTCCAGAACCAGATTTTGCAAAGGTAATAGAGTTGTAGTTCTCGAGAGAGAACCGATCAAATATAACCAAACTAGAATTGTGACGATTCACACCATATAAGATACCTTTATCGCTAGTCAGGTCAAAAGATACAAAAGGAAAAATACTAGAAAGGGGTTCAGAATTAAGCTTTTGGTGAACACCTAGGAGGTCTGTACCTATTGGGATTACACTCTTGAAACCTTCTTCTTGTTGAAAAAGAGCTGGCTTCAAGTATACAAGCTTGGCGTCGAGGACAGACTTTATCTCATTTTCAAGTTTAAAAAGCTCGTCTTCATTTTCTGCGTACATTGTTATATACAGACCTACGTCAAACATCTTTTCTTGAGCTTGTTGTAAGTTGTCTCGAAGTGATTCCAAATCTCTATACGCAGTATCAAGCATCGGATCACGTACAAGACCGCGACTTTCGCGCATGTTTATCTGACTCTGTACTTCGGCAACTTTTTTCTGAAATTGGCGCAGGATTGTTGCCGTATCAATCGGGTGAATGAAGAACGATACGTCAAATATTTTATCCAGGTTGATTATAGGAGCAAACCAGTTGTCTGTTAAAAATCTCGGATAAGATATGACAAAGAAAGTTCTAGCAATCTTGTCTCCCAAGTGAAGTGCCTTAGGTTCTACCTGGAGAGCTGATGGAGCTATAACATCCTGAAGCTCAAGTGTCGCTGCTTCATATATTTCTTGTGGCAAAACAGGCAGTACCTGATGTTGATCTGCTTTTGTTCCCTTCTTACCTAAAATTTTATCGAAAATTCCCATAATTATATTTTTATATTTTGTTCAGTTTCACCAGGATTAAATACTTTATAAAAAAGCTCTATCACCTCTTCGGTTCCAAGTTGAGTGCTTCTTACTCCGCAACGATTAAGTCCTTGCTGAACGACAGAAACGCGTTGTTCAAGCTGGGTGCGTTTTTCTTCAAAAGCTGACAATGCGTCAGATTTTTCGTTTGTTTTGTCTGCGCCGGTAAATTGTGAAAAAGCTTTTGTAATACTTCCCTGCTTTGAAAGCGGAGCAGATGAATATGGAACAACAATAAAAAAGCTTTTTGTCATTATATTCACCTGTTCTGTAAAAGAGCGTATGAACTCTATATACTCCTTTGTCTGGACTTTCAACAATGGTTCAATTTGATCTTTCATTCTATTTTCTAGAGTCAAAAGATATGGCTTTATGTCCAATCGTCGTGACTGTACAACTATTTGAGTTGAAAATTCAATTGAATTCAAAAATGTCTGAAATTGCATAATTATAGCTTGCTGTTCATCACTAGATTTTAGAGATAGGTTAACAGATGAAGCCATAACAACAGCACGGAGACCACCGTCTTTTAATACGATAATACCGTCCCGAACTTCTTTGATCGGAACAAATGATTGTGTTGAGCGAGCGTTTAATGCCATAGAGTTTAGTATACCAAATGAATTACTTTTTAGAATTTATATCGAGCACATCCAAACTCCAGGATATATCTTTGAGTTTACTATCTGAAAGTCTTGGTACGATTGGTGGTGGTAGAGCGTCTTCTTCTTTTTTAACAACATTCTTTTTCAAATCTCTCTTCCAGATATACAACTTACCCTGGATAAGATACCGCATATAAGACTCAAGTATCCATATGAACGGCTTGTTGTTTATCCTGTAAAAAGTAAGAGCGAGAGCAAGTCCTGCTACGGGCAATATGAGTATAACCGCAAAAAAGAATGGTAGGGTTTTGTAGATAATAAAACAAATACCCGCTCCACCGGCTAGGTAGACGAATTGCTTGAAAGTAAATGGACCAAATATTTTGTCTTCTATATCTATGAATTGGGGAACCTGAAATCGCATGTTTTTATTATATCAGAATTCTGTAGGATTTTAGGCGTTACAGACCTAGTCTTTAGTGAAGATTGCCGTAAAAGGGGTTTTGTTCTTTCTGTGGCTTTTATTTTGAAAATGGCCGTTTAAGGTTTAGTTTTTGGAAAACTTTCTCTTATCCACGACTTTTAAAAAGCACGCATAAAATCTTGCTAGATTTTTGCTCTGCTCGTGCCGCCGCACTGCGCAGGGCTTTTTAGAAAGTGTGGATTTATATATTTAGAAATTCTGGATTCCAAACACAGAGATCCCCACTATTTAAAAGACTAGTGAGCGCGACGGCGCGAAACTCGAGGAATTTTTCACCAGAAAAATATCCGTACTTTTAAATAGTGGGGATGAAAAAGATTTTTCTAGAAAATGAACTTTAGATTACCTGGTACGTGATAGAGGTTGCGGACAAAAGAAAATCCGCGCAAGGCGCGGATTTTCTTTTGTCATTTCACTATTCCCTAGCTCTACACCGCCTCTCTATATGGGTCAGAGATCTTTTTATCACTAATACTTGGGACAGTATAGTCGCTAGTCTCTTTTGGAATTTTAAATGTAGCTTGAAGTTTACTGCCTACTATACCAGATAGCGCAGACGCAGGATTTGAAGCTGTAGTTTGTGTGGGTTGTGTATTTGCAGGATTTTGAGGTACACGAGAGATTGGTGGCGGGACTATATTTTGAGGAACTTGAACTCTCGGTGCACTCACAACATTTTGCATACCAACAACTACCGGATTGAATTGTGTTTGGATTTTAATCGAACCTTCAGACTTTGGTGGATTCTCTAGAGTTCTGAGTAATTCATTTCTGTTTATTTTATTTGCATCTGCATCGTCTAATGCTGTACGTACTGACTCACCTATATCTTCTTCTATTTCAATATCAGTACTTTTTAGTATAGTTCTGTCGTTTTGTTCTACTGTCTTATCAGGAGTTGTAAAATTAAGTCTTATGGACGGATTGTTTTCTACTTCTGGTTCTATCTCTGCTTCTTCAGGTTCTGGTTCGTAAGAAAAAGCAATCATCGCCTGTCTGAAAGGTATAAATATCTTTTTATTTATATCGTCAACGAGTTTTATGAGCACTTCGTCAGGTAAGCCTGTTTGGGATTTGATTGAGTCGTAGAATTCCCCTGCTTTAGCGAGACCTATAAGCACAAACGTAATCTGCCCAGAAATTTGAGACATCTTTTCGAGCGTGATCTTGTGAGTGCTGGAAAGTTCCTGCATAACTTTATCTACAGAAACAAAACTCATGGCTTTATGTTGAGCCTCGCTTATTGATTCAAACGCTTTGTCTATTTGTTGTACTGTATATGCCATATATTTTAACTAGATAATTTTTCTTGAGCTTCAGATTTTGAAGACTGATGTTGAGCTTTGTCATTAAATAGAGTCTTGTATGATGCAACTTCGTTCTTCGTAGTATCGTATTGAGATTTAACTTGAGCATATTGTTGTGCTGTGATAGTTCCGTCAGCCACATCTTTTTCTGCCTTCTTTAGTTGAGCTTCAAAAACATTCAAGCTACCTTGTCCCTCTTTCATCGCAAACTCAACGTGATCAAATGAAACATCTTTTGGTTGAATTTGATTGCCTGCGTTCGCCGGATCTGTATTCCAAGTATTGGCAATATCTTGAAGGTGCTTATCAATCTTACTAAGCTCATGTGTTGAACGATTGAGTTGATTCTCATATTTAGTTCTTTCTTTTGGACTAATTGATTTAGAATCTTCACCTGCTTTCTTACGAGCATCTGAAATAAATTGTTTTTCAGACTGACTAAGATTGTCTTTTGGTACCTGCATTTTGCGCCACTGAGCTTCCCATGCACCCTCATCAAATGTCTGACCTGGAGGAGTGTTCTGTCTCGCTTCTTCTTTTGCATTTGCCAATCTTTGATTGAATCCTTTTCCGTATTCAGCTTCATCCGCCTGACTACGCATAGTGTCTGAATTGATATCTTTTGCTGTTTTTTGTTTTACAGCACCCTGAGTTGTAAGGGTCTGAGTAACACCTGCCGCATCTTGGTATGTAGTCTGTACAGAAGCACCCTTTTCATACTCTTTCTTGAATGCAGAAACATCCAAATCTGGCTTAACTTTGAGTGCAGCTTCAAGATCTTTTTCATATTGTTTTTGCCAATCACCTGCCTTCTTATTTTGCTGATCAGCTGCATAACCTTTCAATTGATAAGAATCAATTTCATCTGCTCTTGCTTTTGTTTTACGTTCATTTGCAGCTTTTACTCCGCCTTCAGTAGCAAAATCAACTTTGCCTTTACCGCCAAACATATTTGCCGCACCTTGCGCAAAGCTTGCCGCACCTTTTGTGTTTGTATCCCATCCAGTCTGCTTACCAAACTGTTCTCCAGCTTTTGTCTTTCGAAAATCAAATGAGCTTGCCGCACCGTAGTTTGCAAGAGCAAGTTTACGTTGTGCACCTTTGTCTCCAGCAGCAGCCGCAGCTTGAAGTTCTGGGTTTGCAGCTTGCTTGGCAGCATACGCTCCGACAGTTCCGCGTAGCGCAAGTGCTGCACCACCCGTAGCTGCACCAACTGCAAACCCGCCAACTTTATTCATTACTGACATTGAAGATGCGCCGATTTCACCTGACAAATCTATAGCTACTTTTTGCGCTTTCATAAGTAAAGTATAGACAATCGCAAAAGGTATAAGTATGTATAGAAGTTTTGCACCAGCACTAGTATTGTCAGAAATCGCAAGAGTTTTCAAATCAAGGAAAAGTACTATCAAATACAAGAAAAACAAAAATACTGGTGCAAGAAATGCTGTCTTGATCAATTCACTAGACCAGTTCGTCCAACCAACATTCTTCCAACCCTTCATCCCGGGAACTATCATAGATATGAAAGCGAGTGGAGAGAATATCATAGCTACCATGAGCGATATAATTCTACCAACAAACAGAATACCGATTTTCAAGAACATCATAATCAAAAGCACATTCATTACTATTGCAATAAGAGTAACTATTATATACATTCCTATATTGTCTTCGGAATCAACATCACTCTTGGAAAACAATGCCTGTGGATTGAATTGACTAACTAGGGCTCCAGATATTGTTTTTTCGTCACCGATACCTGAGTTGTTATCAACCGATATGGTGCTATACATCAGGTTTGCTAAAATATTGGAAGTATCTATCACTACTTTTGTAAAAAATAAACTAAAGTTTATCAGGAGTGCTACAACTACCAATGTACCAACCATCTTCTTGGCATCTACAGAAGGCAGTCTGAGTATCGTACCTATTGCAATATATAGAAGTATGAAAATAAAAACTATGTTTGATATATCTCGAACCAACGCCCATCCTTGTGAGATAAATTCAGAACCTGTATATGTGGAACTCTGTATTGAAAAATGTATAAACCAATCCAAAAACATAGCTGCTAGTCCTGCCAAAAAAGATGTAGGTTTATACCACACCCAATATAAGAATTGAGCAAAACATCCAGGTATATTTAGATAAGGTACAACTCCGGCTGCCATTTTAAAACAAGCTGGACCATTGTCTGTTGACCCAGCGGCTGCAGTAGATCCGACAGAAACACCACTATCTGTAGTGATTGTTGTATCTAGGGCTGTTGTTGTAGCTGCTGTTTTAAATTCAAAGACACCACTATATGCAGTCGAATCAATATCCAGAGGAACCGGTGCAACTATAGGACTTATAATATTTGAATCATCTTCTTCTATTCTTATTTGAGCATAATATTGCGTATCAAGCTCAAGGCCTATCACACCAAACTCAATTGTTGATTTACCGCCAGCGAAATTTTCTGGATTTGAAAATATAGCAGAACTTAAAGGTACAGTTTTTACATAATCATCGACAACATCTATTTCATTCTTACCCCAAAGAGCCCAGATACCAAAAAAATCTTTTACTTCGTGTGTTGTTCCGATATCCAGATACACACCCGGGTTTCCATCTCCAGGATCAGGAGATAGGTCGTCATCTAATGGAGCTGGTTCGCCTATATAATCATTGTCATACACCGGATACCATCCTCCCAAGTCAGCAATATTCCCATCGTCATCCCATGTGATATTTTCGACTTCACCACCAGGGCCGATTGTCATTTTAAACTTCACACTAGTTCCACCTTCTTCTGTGCTGGTTATCGTCGCGTCTTTGGTCTTGTACTCTTGTATGTGATTATCATTATCGTCTCCAGGTGACGGGATAAATGCTTCACTTAGGTCAATTTCTTCGGCCAATACTACTTTTGGAGAAAACAAAAACGAAAAAGAGCTCATCACTATAGCTAGGAGGAGTGTCGATGCACAAATATTTTTCATTCTGTTTGATATTTTTTGCACAATAGAATGTACGTTTATTGTACCATGCAAATATAGTGTAAACACCTAAAAAAGGTGAATTTCCAATAAAAAATCCCCTTTTGGGGATTTTTTATTTTTTATATTCTAGAATGCATCGCCTTTATAATCACTTATACCTCCTCTGTACCAACTATCACATTCAAATTCAAAATCAAGATCATTGTAACCTCTAGTCTGCGTATAAAGAGTCCCCCACGAAGTCTCCCAAGCACAGAACAGCGTTTGCCTATTGTCATCTATTATAGTATGCCAAGCATCCGAGTACATCGGTGCACTAGCAAAGTCAGCTCTTTCGGTAATACATTTGGACAATAAAGAACTTGGATTTGTGGTATCAAATATATCGTAATTTTCATCTACATATGTATCGTATTCCACGAGAGCATCGGCAATTGTATCTGGACGTCCGATCTTAGACTCAATCGAAACATACTGTGAAGCAAGCTTATCTTTTAATTCTTTGTTTTCTGGGGATTGAGTATCCAGAGGATTTAAAAGCTCAGTATTTGGATATGTGACAATATTTGCTTTTATACCCT
>DALYDX010000005.1:45622-55003 GCA_031972835.1 Minisyncoccota bacterium
AGAGGATTTAAAAGCTCAGTATTTGGATATGTGACAATATTTGCTTTTATACCCTGCAAAATTGCCAAAGCTCTAATCTTAGAAGAAATCTTCGCGTCAAGCGCCCCAGCTTCATCGTTATATCCAGAAATTCTATTTACTTGATCATATATAATTGGTGCAGAAGGAATATTCTTATAAGGGAAATTTACATCTTCCCAAGACTTACCTCCAGGACAACTTGCGATTTGAGATTGACCTAATGCTGGACCATCACGTAGAGTTCCTGAAATAAGTGCAATTTTTATATCAGATATAAGCTGTGAAATGAAACCGTCGAAACATTTTATTTGATCTTGAGCTTCATCTCCATTTTCAGAATCGTTATCAGATTTATTCTGAACCTTCTTGGATTCTAAGAGATATTGCTCACGCATTCTATTGGAAAATTTATAATCTGGTCCAGGTAAACATTGGTCAAGCTCCATTGTTTTTTTAGGAAAATCTCTAAGAAGATCTTTTGAATTCATCAGTAAGTCAAGTTCAGCTTGCGTGTCATCTATAGAAGTTTGCAATAATTCACTAGGCACACCTGTGAGTACCCCGTCTACATATACTGGAGTAGCCTCCAAATCTACAGTCTCTCCTGTATTCCATACAAACACCTCTCCACTCGACTGGAACTCGGAGTTGTTTCCTGGACCACCTGCTGTTGGATCTTCTGGGTCCGTGGTGCTTATGTTTCCTATGAGCTCTGTTATACCATTTGTTATAAGTCCAGCTGCTAGATTCGATACAGCATCAAGGATTGTATTACCTGTCGTAGCGTCATTAATAGCTTTTGTCAGTGGAGCCTCTACAGACTGTTGCAACTGTGCAGCTATAAGCTTACCTGGCGTTACTGTTTCATAGCGAGCGCAATCGTCAGCCGCATTAAATTCTATGTCACTTCCAAGAGATAGAGATAGACTATTCAAATATTCTTCCATATCTTCTCCTACAGGAGCAAGCCCAGATGCATCCACACCATCTTTGTATTGAACACATTTCTTCATAGAAAGAAAACCTCCGCTCTGAGTCAGTTCTGTTTGGGTTGTACTTTGTACTGCATTTACTCTATCTTCAAGTTCTTCCGCGCTTCTCAAATACGCACCTATTGGATTATTTGCGTCATTTTGAGTAAACTCCATCCAACCTTCCCATCCGCCCACAGAAAAATCATCTTCTGTAAAATCTTTCCAATTTGTCCCTATGGTTTCATCGAGAGTAAAATTTAACTTATCTTTAAAAGACGCGCTTCCACCAACAACTTGATCTGTGATCAAATTCATAGAGATGTTTCTAGAGTATGGGAAATTAATCTCGTCGGCACCAATTTCATTTACAAAAGCTTCAACTTGTTCATCCGCAATACTCTTGTAGAAACTTCCTTGATCACGCACAAAAAAGGGATTGCCCTTAAATCCTGTAGATCCCCAGTTTATAACTTGCTGAGTCATATTTAAAGCTACCTGAGAACCAATCTTCTTTAACATTTTACCGAAAACACTCTCGTTGAATTCTTTTACTGTAGTGACAGCAGTTTGGGCTGATTTTATCGCATTACCCACATTGACTGGCAAGTTTGCTAGGTCAACAGTAGGTATACCCGTGGCTTTCGCTTGTCCAGCCGACAGTGTAAAAATAAGTACGAAGATAATCGATACTTTGATAACAGGTTTTAAGAATTTATATTTTGACCACATAAAAGTATTCTAATTGTATCATTATAGCTGATTATTTGTACTAGTGGCGTCAGTTATGTCTTGGTTTAAAGTTTCTAGATTTGTGAGCATTGCATCTACTATAGCGTTCGACTGATACGCACTCGCAAGTGCTGGTATGGGGTCTATTGCATACCTAGAGATATTTCCAAACATTTCTGAGGCAGAAACAATACTGTTTAGTAGCGCCAAGTGTACCGCGCTCTCTCCTACAACAACCGGTGTAGCAAGTAGCGTATTTGCTAGTGACTTATATTTATCTGAAACTTCTTTTAATTCAGAATTCACTAATTTTGTATTTGGTGTAGTTACTACTGTATCAAATAGAATAAAATCCAGAGGTTCTATAGGGTATTTTGTAAATGCACTATCTACTGCTTTAATATAAGCGATTGCATTTGCACTTGTATCAGGGACTGTCTTTATATCTTTCATATAATACGTAGTTCCTTGTGGGCTATCTTGAATAAAAGCTCCAATTTCTGCAATAATACTCTCCTCTGACTGATCTGTGAGTTCACCATTTTCTTGGAGTGCTGCTATTAGAGAAAATAATTGCTGACTAAAAGTTTCTGTTTGAGTTAAATCAACATCCCCAGTAGCACTTAATCCGGCCGAAGATCCTAGAGAATCCTTTATTTTAGATATTTCTTCTCCATCGCTTACACCATCGCCGTTTGTATCTCGATTTTCTGGATCCATACCCCAAAGAGGTTCTTCCCAGTCTTTTAGACCATCGCCATCCGTATCGGTCTCTACAAGCTCACCAACACCCAGCGTTGCTATAGGTTTTGGCTTGGAGTCTTCGCCTTTTTTTATAATCTTTGGAATTTTTGATATACCAAAAATAACTAGTACGACAAGCAATAAAATACCAAATATCTTTCTAAAATGCGGACTCGGTAAGTATTTCTCTATTTTTCCATTCATGTAGATGATTATACACTCTACTTTTTATATGGGTATCAGCTGTTGTTGATATCTTTTACTAAATCTGTAAGTGAAATCCATGTTCTCAGATCCAAATCTTCAGCTCTGATATTTTTATCGAGCGATATTTTTTGAAATATATCTTCCCAGACTATAGAATCTTTATAATTTTTTAGATTTCCAATAAGTTTTTTTCTCTTATGTGCAAAACCGGCTTTTACGATACTAAAGAATACATTTTCTGATTCAGAATCTTTAAAATTTTTACGAGATATATTATTTATCGCAAGTATTGCTGAATCAACATTTGGCGTAGGATAGAAAGACCCTCGTACAACTTTTTGCACATAAGTCGGATCTCCATATGCTTTTATTGAAATAGATAGGATACTTTCTTTTTTATCTTTTGCCACAATGCGTTTTGCGACTTCGTGCTGCAGTAAAACAATAAAACAACTTGGCTGTACTGTATCTGATAAAAACTTTTCTAAAATTGCACCAGTTATATTGTATGGAATGTTTGCGATTATTTTATAATTTAAATCTTTGAATTTTGAGATGATATTTGTATTAAAATCTAAGATATCACCACCTATCAGTTCAAATCTACCATCTGCAATATCCTGAGAGAATTTTTCACGCAACAAATCAGTAAGTTCCCTGTCTTTTTCAACAGCAATCACTTTTCCAGATTTTTTTAATATCTCTTTTGTTAGCGCTCCCTTGCCAGGACCTATTTCTAAAACAAGATCCTTTTCGTTTATATCTCCTGCTTTACACATAGCACTAAGAGCTCCCTCTGAAGATAGGAAATTCTGACCAAGTGATTTTTTTGGGATGTGTTTCATTTTTTAATCTAGAAAAATAGTTTTTAATATTCCACTTTGACCGTCTTGTACAAAATCAACTAGACTCTCTGGTATATCAGAAATAAAACTTGATGGTGAATTTATCTGACGCATACCATATATAGTACGAGTGGTTGCGTATGTAAGATACAATTTTTCTTTTGCGCGTGTAAGAGCTACATAAAAAAGTCTACGCTCCTCTTCACTCTCTTCGCTATTCTTGGCAGACACATTGTTTCTCTCGTGTGGAAACAAGCCTTCTTCTAACCCAACAATAAAAACAACCTTAAATTCCAAGCCTTTTGCGGCATGCACGGTCATGAGCTTTACTCCGCTCCCTTTCCCCTCCAAAGTATCTTGGTCACTTGCAAGTGCAGCATTTGTAAGTAGTGTATCGAGCCCTTCCTCTGGTCCAAGTGCGTCATATCGGGTAGCCAAAGTTACAAGCTCTTGTATGTTTTCGAGTCTTTCCTGCTCCTCTTCTGTACCAGCTTTATATGCATCACCTATACCAGACTCGATCAATGTATATTTTACAATTTCACTTGGAGTATTGGACTCAGCAAATATTTTTATTCTTTCTAAAATCGCATAGAAATTCTTGATCTTCAACTTCATTGCAACTGGTAATCCTTCTGTATCTTCTGCGAACAATTTTGCGATGGTAGTCTTCCCTATTCCACGCGCAGGAATATTTATGATCCTTTTTATATCTGAAAGTGAATCTGGATTCAGAGCAGCTCTGATATAGGCGAGCATGTCTTTGATTTCTTTTCGATCAAAGAATTTTGTCCCGAGAACCTGGTATGGAACACTGACATCGAGCATTGCTTCTTCTAATGCACGTGACTGGAAGTTTGCCCGATACAATACTGCAATATCACTTGCGTCAGTACCACTTTCAATTAAAGACGAAGAAGTGCTCGCTACAAACTGAGCTTCATCTATCTCTCCGAAGCATTCTTGTACGGTGATTTTTTCACCTCCAATTTTTTCAGTAAAAAGATTCTTTGGTACACGAATCTTATTTTTCTCGATTACACTATTTGCTGCATTGAGGATTATGTTTGTCGAACGATAGTTTTGTTCCAAGAAAATTATTTTTGCATTCGGGTAGTCTTTTTCAAAATGAAGCATATTTTTTAGATTTGCTCCACGCCATGAATATATATTCTGATCAGTGTCTCCAACTACACATATATGTTTTTCCTCTCCAACCAGAAGCTTAGACAGTTCGTACTGGACTTGGTTTGTGTCTTGATACTCATCTATATGAATATATTTCCATCTATCTTGATAGAATTTTCGAATATTTGGATTCTTTTTTATCAACAAAACACTTTTTAGAAGCAAGTCATCGAAATCTAGTGCGTTTTCTTTTTTCTTCTTATCTTCATACCGCTTCCAGACGCGTGCGTACAACTCTTCGGAATTGCTTGATACTTTTGCTGCATATTCTTCTTGGGTGCAGAAATTGCCTTTCTCTTTTGAAATAACATACTTATACTTTTTAGGTTCTTGCTCTTTTGGGTCAAGACCTTCCTCACGAATCGCCTCTTTTATGAGTGCGTTTCCATCGGACTCATCAAGTATCGTGAAATATCTAGTGATTCCAGCTTCACGAGCATTTTCTTTCAAGATATGTACGCCAAGCGCATGAAAAGTGGACACAAAAGGCTTACTTTCAAGCCTCATATCCGAAAGTGCATGAATTACTCGTTCGCGCATTTCGGATGCAGCTTTATTTGTAAAAGTAATAGCAAGTATCTGTGATGGGACAACACCCTTGCGAACCAACTCTACAATCCTATGGGTAATAGTCTTAGTTTTACCAGCACCAGCGCCAGCTACGATCATCAAAGGTCCTTCAGTCGCCAAAACTGCTTCTGTTTGAGCTTTATTTAGACCTTCAAGATGCTTCATAAGTCCTTAGACTATAACATATAGCTTAAAAGTTTATACACAACTTCTTTCATAATATTGGTTAAATGTACCTTATTTTCTAGAAAATAAGGTACAGATTACCAAGTATGTGGTATGGGTTGTTAAAAAAACAAAAACCCTTGCGGGTTTCTATTTTTATCCAATTTGATTCATAACCGACATACTCTCTCTCTGAAATTTTTCTGCTTCTTCTTTTGAAATTTCTTCGAAGTTTGAGACATTGTCTCGCAAGAATCCGACAATTATCTCAGGGCTAGCATCGGCATCTAGCAAATCTTCAAATTTATTTTGATCACCCTCTGACATATCTTCCATGACGCGCATCAAAATGCTTTGAAAAATCAGGCTACCGATTCGTTCAATAATATCATCTTGCTCACTCTCTGGCAGAGAACCGAGATTGTATGCATTTACTATAGTTTGACGTAGTTTTTGATCCATAAATATTTTTAAATTAATAATTTTTATTGTGCTTTTTCAATAGCTTTTCTTTGCAAAACTTCAATGTAACTTTCCAAATCTACTCCTGCCTTTGGTGGAACGCCATATTCATTGGCCATACTAGCCAAGTCAGAAAGCATATTGTTTATTTGCTCAGCCTCTACTGCAGTTGCGGTACCCACGACATTTCTTGCACCATCATAATAATTTCCATCAAAAAACATCTTTGAAACGTGCCCTAGCTCATCTGTTTGGAGCATTCGACTTGCTTCTACACCCTTCCACAATTCCCACGTCTGTGAATTTATACCTTCAACTAGATTTGTATCAAAATATTTATTTACGAATTCTACAGTTTGCTGATGCACTTCAAGATCTATCTGTTCAGGAGTCAAACTTCCTGCTTCTGTTGCACCTGCATCCACCGCACTTGATGTATCTACATCTGCATCTGGAGCGCTAGCGTCTACAGCCTCATCAACTGAACCATCTGTGCTTGTACTATCTCCCATCTGTCCTCCAGTAGTTTCTACACCTGTTGTTCCACCCATTTGACCAGACTCTTTCAAGTCTATAGGTGTTCCATCTGTAAGTGGTGTATCGTCAATCTGAAGCCCGTCGCCACTACCTCCCATTTGTCCGCCAGTATTTTCTATACCCGTTGTCCCACCCATTTGACCAGAACCAGAAGTATTTGGTGAACTATTATCTAGAGTTCCACCATTTTGGTTTCCATGATAAATATATTCTGTACTGTCTGGTGTAGATTCAAAAGCCGAACCCATGTTATGTGCCTCGGTTAACTTCCCGTCAACAAATTCCTTTACACCAAATCCCCCCTCAGGATTTTCCGCAATAACATATGCGCTATGATTTATACTACTTGCTCCAAGTCTGACTTCTGTACCACCGTCAAAGTATCCAGTTTCTATCGCAAGTCTATGTGCTTCTCCTTGAGCAAATGAATGCAAGCTTGATTGTCCATCCCAACCCATTTTTGTTGCCAAGCTTGGATTGTTTTCAATCTGACGTATGAACAAATTCTCTACTCCATCTCCAGGTCGCACTATTGCATTCGAATCTATGTGTTCAACTGTAGGATTAGATGGAGGAGTGTGGTCAATTTTTATTCCACTTCCATCTGTTGCACTTTCTTGTGCATTCTCTACTGCAAAATGTCCTGCCATGAGACCTGCGCCAACACTTGAGCTCATGCGAATACCCGCGTTTATATAACGATTGATTTTTTCGTTTTTCTTTTTCTTTTTCAGTTCTGTTTCAAATCTACCTTCTTGTGTTTTCAGCCATTCTTCTGAAAATATACCTTCACCTGTACCCTTGCCTAGATTCTTTTTTGTTTCTATAAACTTATTATCTATTTTTTTCTGACTTATGAAAGCCCCCTTTATTCCAATACCGATTTTTGCAGCAACTTGACCACCAGCTATACGTAGAGCTGTTCCTCCAGCAGCAGCTCCCAGTACTCCTATGCCTCCTGTAGCTACTGCAACTCCTGTACTTATTGCAATAGAAAATACAAGTCTTAATGCTTTTGGTTTAACTCCTCCATACCACTGAATTGCTCTATTCAGAATTCCTCTCTCACGTTTTGGTAAAGCTTCTATTTTTGCTTCATCGAGTTTTGTTCCTTCGTCTAAAATAAGTTTTCTAAACAAGACTCCGGATTTGAATTCACTGAGCAGTCGGGCTTTTTCTTCTTCGGTTTTTCTTCCTCTATCAAGACGAGCTTTTTCTTTTGCATACATTATATTTCCGTGCGCAACCTTTGTGTCTTCATAAGATTTTTTAGCTTCTTCGTATGCGAGAAGGGCTGGATGACCCGCTGGTAGGTCTTCTTTTGAAATTTTCTCTCCAGTAATCTTGACCAACTGTCTTTTAAACCAATTTCTCTTGCCTCGCATCACATCTTGTCTAGCTTGTAACATTGCGGTGTATGAATCTGTGTAAGCCTTTCTTGATGCATCAAGATTCTGTGTAGACAAAATCTCCGGATCAACATTTCGAAGTATCTCTTGTGGTGTAGGAAGTTGGTTTAGAGATGGTGTTTGCGGAAGTACTGGGTTCTGTACGACTACTTCATCTAGATTTGGAACTTCTGTAGTATTTGAATCTATAACAGAACCAAAACTCTCTATTGTAAAAGCACCGGCAATAAATGCATTTACCATCTCAGCCTCACTATCAGTACGTAATTCATTTGTGGCTACATTTTCAAATTCAAATATACGAACACCTTTTTTGCTAGTAAATATTCTTTTCAATCTAAACTTATCTCCACTGTCTCTACCTAAAAGTATCGCTCCTTCAGTCAATTTATTGATTTCATTCAAAGCGCTTTCTTTGTCATTCTCTGTATTTTCAACCACAGGTACAGCAGGTTCTGAATCTTCTCCTTCTGTTTCATCTTCCTCTATTTCGTCTTCAGTATCTTCACTTGTCTCACCAGAAGAAATCACGGTAACGTCTCCATCTCCAAGCATTTCTGAAAGCTCAGTCTTGGAATACCAAGCCTCTTCGCCACTTTCTGTTTTCTTCAATTTAAAAATTATTTTCTTGCCCTTTCTTTGATCAATCTCCACTATCTCTGCATCTTCCCCACTTTCTGTACCACGCAAAATTGCACCTACTTTTAGGTTATCTACAATTTCTTTTATTTTCTCTTCTGATAATCCTACTGTAGTTTTTGCTGGCTCAGGTGTTACAGCTGAGGTCGGTATAGGTTCATCTTTCAAGATCATACCCAATCTTTCTATTGAAAAACCACGAAGCATTTCCTGTTCTGCTACTCTATCTCTTTCTTTAAAGTGGTATGCTTTTTGCTTCTTACCTTTATACAGAACACCATCCTCAATACTCTCCACTGTCATTTTCATTTTCTTTTCTGAATCCCATATCTCCGAACCTACTTTTATTTTTGCCATCTGCTCGGTTCCCCATGCTATATCTTCTGTCGGAGCTTTTATTGCTTTTGTTTTTTTCTCAATAAGTTTTATGCCTGGGTTAGAATCAAATAATTTTTGAACTTGGGCTTTACTCATAGCATTAACCGCGTTCTTTCCTGCAATTTTATAAAACATTTTCCCTCCTTCCACTTTTACGATCTGATATTTAATCGTTGGTTTTTTTGGATCCGTATATTCTTGTCCAGCTTCTATTTTTATTCCATTACCAAGATCCATGACACTGTCGTCAATTTTCTTTACATCAGGCCCAGCAGCCAAACCCACCTTACCGAGTCGTCGTGCATAAACTAGAGCTCTATCTCTATGGTGAGAACCATCAGCAAATTTATAGACTTTTGTGCCGTCGGCCTCTTCCTCAATACTTTCTACAGCTACTACTTCCTTGGTTTTATTAAAATACAATGTGGTGCCGACTTTTATTTTATCTAAGAATTTTTGTGCTTCTTCTCTATCTTTTACATCTTTATCATCATCAAATTTAACACCTTCGTC
>DALYDX010000006.1:0-1463 GCA_031972835.1 Minisyncoccota bacterium
GCGAGGGTTTTGTCTTCTGTGCTTTCTTTTTCTGTGTTACTTTTTTTTACTCTAACAACAGAGGCTTCGAGTATTCCGCCACATGCTTTTATAAAATTCTCGTGCATTTTTTTTAGTTCTGTAGTTTCAAGACCTTCAAATGAATATGCAGCTTTCTCTGACTGACTTCGAAAACCTTCGTCAGCTAGTACTACTTCTGGATGAACTTGTAGAGACTTTTGATTTACACCTTTTAGATATATACCAGCGAGAGTTCGTACACGAGAAAGCGCAACGTAGCCTTGGCCGTACTCGAACACATCACGCAAATCCATCGCTGCTGCATCGAGCGACATACCTTGGCTCTTGTGAACTGTAATCGCCCATGCGAGACGCAGCGGCACCTGAGAGATACTCGCACGGATCTTGCCGTCTTCTTCGATGACCCAATCCATCGGCTCTACGACTATCCTCCTACCATCGAGAGTAAATACGACTGGATAGTGTGTACCAACTTCGAAATCTGTAACAGTACCGAGTGTTCCGTTTGCAAAACCTTTTTGGGGGTTGTTTTTGGTAAACATAACTACGCTTTCTTTTTTGAGGACCAAAACTTCAGGAGATAAACATCCCTTCTTTAGTCCTTCAACAATCGAGGCTTTGCCTTTTGAAATCATCTTGTACGTGTGATCCATGCCGACGAGCTTGCCGAGTGATTCTAGGTTCAGAGCATCTACAGAAATATTTTTCGTAAATAATCTGGTCACTCCCTCTGGAGCTAATTCGTCAGGGTTGATTCGAGATTCTAAATATTCAAAATGCATTTCTTCTACTTCGTTTCTACGGATTGCAGAGAGGAGCGAGAGGAGCTCAGTGTCTTCTTGGCGATGTTGCTCGGTCAGATAACATGTGATGAGACCGAGAGATTTCCAAGTCTGACTTTTGTATGCAAAGTCGGTTGTGTTATATGAATTTGAAATAGGTGGAAGCTGAAAGAAATCGCCCACGAGCACGACTTGTAAACCTCCAAATGCTTCATCTAGATTGCGAAGTGTTCTGCATACTTTGTCTACAGATGTAAGTGTGGTCGCAGAGAGCATGGATATCTCGTCGATGATAAGCACAGTTGTATTCTTGATCCTCTTGGACAAGTACTCCTTGCTTCCAAGCGCGTCGAGGTCGTATGCACTTAACGTATCTTTTATACCGATACCACTCCACGAATGGATAGTCTGTCCATGAATATGAGTAGCGGCGATACCAGTAGAAGCAGTGATCGCAGGTTCTATGCCATGTGAATGCAAGTATTTTACATACTCACGAATCACGTGAGTTTTACCAGCACCTGGCTCACCTGTTAGGAATACGTTTGCACCAGTTTTTAAAATATTTAAAGCTTCATTTTGAGTCATATTGTGCAGATAGTATAGCACTCGGAAATAATAAAATCCCCAAACTGATTTTTGGGGATTCGGTGGATTTAG
>DALYDX010000006.1:1563-6117 GCA_031972835.1 Minisyncoccota bacterium
GAATCATACGCCCAGTGGAGTAGCGCCTGGCGCTGACGAGGACGACAGTTTATATCCCCCACTCTACAATTTGCTACAACCTGCCCAACATGTCGACGAATAGCATTGTGACGTTTTATCTGAAGAGTGTCTTCAGTGGGAATTCTACGCCCCATATAATACCGACAATACCACTGAAACCATCCGCGTGGATCCTCTGTGTGTATCCAACCTTTCTTTCTCCATACTGAGAGTGGTTGTGATGCATTTATTTTAAAATAGTTTAGATTTGCATCACGTGCGCCTTTTGCAAATTTTGCCCGAGTAAACCAATCACTCGGAAACTCACGAGTGCAGTCACGCATATATACACCACCAAAAACACCAAGCGCAAGCATCTGCTTGGGTGTTAGTTGTGGTTTGAAATCTTTTGCAAAATTTTTGCCTTCCGGTTCAGTCAAAATATAACTGTAACCTTTCTGCATTTTATCGTTTACTGTAACTTTTTTATTCTTCATAAATTAATCTTTCCACACTATCTTCTTCTCATCACGAATCTGACATACCCCTGCGACAAAATCTTCACGTCCTGAACCCTGTCTATACATACTGTAGCGAAGAGGATTCTTTTCAGCATATGTTTGGTGTTCTTCCTCGGCATTATAGAAAGGTTTTTTTGAAAGTACTTGTACGGCAATCGGCTTGTCGTATATACCACTATCGCCGAGCTCTCTCAGAAGTGAATGCGCGATATTTTCTTCTTCCAGAGTTTCGTAATATATTGCTGTCTTGTAACTCTCGCCTCTATCGTGGAATTGACCTCCCGCGTCTGTCGGATCTATATGGTCCAAAAAAAATTGAGTAATCTTTTTGAAAGATGTTTTATCGCTATCGTATTTCACCTGCACTGCTTCCCTATGATCTGTCTTGTGTGAAGCTACGTCCATATAGTGCGCGTCACTTTCATTGCCACCTGTGTAACCAGGCATAACATCGATTACACCATCGACTTTTCGCAAATCACTTTCTGTACACCAGAAACATCCACCCGCATATACTGCTTCTTTTATCATATATTTATTTTAACTTAAATTTAAAAACTCGCCACATGGGCAAGTTTTTAAATATTTTTATTAGTAATTATTTTGCTTCGCTCTCACCTGTCTCGGCGTCGCGAATAGGTTCTTCTGTTTTTGGTTCAGTTCCAGCCTCAGGATTTGGAGCAGCTTCAGCATTTGCTTTCTGCATTGCCTCACCGATTTTACTCATCTCATTTGAAAGTTCTTCAGTTGCTTTCTTGATCGCCTCCTGATCATCACCATCTCTTACAGACTTCAATGCATCAATCTTTGCCTGTACTCCAGACTTTATATCATCGGATACTTTACCTTCACTATCTTTGAGAGCTTTCTCGGCAGTATAGATGATCATCTCTGTAGTATTTCTTACATCTACGGCTTCTTTCTTCTTCTTGTCTTCCTCGGCATGAAGTTCTGCGTCTTTTTGCATTTTCTTGACCTCTTCGTCTGAAAGTCCGCTGGATGCTTCGATACGAATAGATTGAGTCTTACCACTAGTTTTATCCTTTGCAGTAACAGAAAGTATTCCGTTTGCGTCCACATCGAAAGTCACTTCTACCTGAGGCATACCTCGAGGTGCAGGTGGAATTCCGTCCAAAATAAATCTTCCGAGAGATTTGTTGTCGCTTGCCATCTGTCTCTCACCTTGAGAGATATGGATTTCTACTGAAGTCTGGTTGTCAGCAGCGGTTGAAAATATCTGAGACTTCGATGTTGGGATAGTTGTATTTCGCTCAACAAGTTTTGTTGCGATACCTCCAAGAGTTTCAATGCCAAGTGAAAGTGGAATCACGTCGAGAAGTAGCACATCACGCACATCTCCTTTCAATACTCCACCTTGTACAGCTGCACCGAGTGCTACAACTTCGTCTGGGTTGATAGAGCGGTTTGGTTCTTTGCCGAAAAGTTTCTTTACTTCCTCGATTATCTTTGGCATACGAGTTTGACCTCCAACCATTATGATCTCGTTGATCTCACCGATTTTAAATGGTGAAGCTTCAATTGCGCGTTTTGTGATATCGATAGAACGAGTAATGAATTCATCGGCGAGAGTTTCAAGTTGTGCGCGACTCATCTTGATCAATAAGTGCTGAGGACCTGAAGCCGTAGAAGTGATGAATGGGATATTGATCTCAGTTTCTGTTGTAGTAGAAAGTTCATGCTTTGCCTTTTCTGCAGCCTCCTTCAAACGCTGAAGTGCGAGCACATCTTTTGTGATATCCACGCCAGATTCTTTTTTGTATTCCTCGGCAATCCATTTGATAATCTTCTGATCGATGTCTTCTCCACCCATGTGACTGTCTCCGTCAGTAGACTTTACTTCGATCACATCGTTTCCAACTTCAAGGACTGATACGTCGAAAGTTCCTCCTCCGAAGTCATACACAACAATCTTCTCATCTTTTTTAGTATTGAATCCATAAGCGAGAGCTGCTGCTGTAGGCTCGTTGATGATACGCTTTACATCTAATCCCGCGATCGCTCCAGCATCTACTGTAGCTTTACGTTGTGAGTCGTTGAAATAAGCAGGTACTGTGATGACCGCTTCTGTAACTTTTTCTCCGAGCTTTGCTTCTACATCGGCTTTGATCTTTGCGAGAATCATAGAAGAGATTTCTTCTGGGCGATAAATCTTGTCATTCATCTTTACGACAACACCATCGTTTTCACCTTTCTCTATTTTATATGGAGCAGTGCCTCGATCTTTCTGGATTTCAGCATCATCAAATCTGTGACCCATAAAGCGCTTGATACCATAGACTGTATTTTCTGGATTAGTAACAGACTGACGTTTAGCCAAAAGACCAACGAGACGATCTCCGTTTTTTGCTATAGCAACAATAGAAGGAGTCGTGCGATTACCTTCGATGTTCTCAATTATTTTTGGCTGTCCACCTTCGATGATAGATACAGCACTGTTTGTAGTTCCCAAGTCGATTCCAATTATTTTTGACATATGATTTTTATAGATTACTGATAATTTAATAACTATACCCCTATTATACATGTGGATAACTTTTTGACAAGTATTTTGCGTTCGCGAAAAGTATGTTAAAATAGCAATATGCAAAAAAAGTCAGATTTCTCAAGGAAAATACTCAAAATACTCTCCGAAAAGCCCCTAATTTCACTCTCTGAGCTAAGTGAGCGTATTTCCCCTAAACAAGCTACAAAAGCGCCTGTATACGCCATAAATCGGTCAATAAAAGGCCTTGTAGACTCTGGTCTAATCGAGAATTTATCTTCCGACCGAACCAAATATGCCAGACTAACGAGCGAGGGTAAAAAGAAGACAAACAGTCTAAAGCTTGAAAGTGACAGTGCAATCCTGGATCCAAAGTGGGATGGCAAATGGCGGATCATACTCCTCGATCTACCTGAGTCACGAAAAGCCGAACGAGAAAGTTTACGTTACCTACTCAAGAAAGCAGGATTCGTGTGTTTGAAAAACTCTGCCTGGATTTCTCCCTACCCTTTTGAGCATTTGTTTGAAAATATAAAAAAAGACCTTGGTCTTACGAGCGAGATTATTATTTTTACTACTGACACGATGGACACAGAAACACAAAAAGTTTTGTTTGAAATGTTTGGGAAATAGTGTTAGTCTCATTTTAGAAAGCGCCGATATTTATTTGTGGTTCTCCATTCAAAGTAAATCATTGGGGATGATGAGAGTTTGGTTTTGTATCATTTAAAACCAAAGACCATTTACAGAAGGATCAATCCGCCAGCTGTAGTAAAAAAATGAGGATTATAACAAATGGTCGCTGTTTCTTTTTTAAGTACTTTTGTCTTTTGGGCGTCATCGTGCGAAATGCAAAAGATCGAAAAGTGCAAGGCGCTTTTTATTAAATAAGCACATTTCAATGTGCTTATTATTTTATAACTACTTTTTGTATTCAAAAACTTTCACTCTCGCTGCCCTGAGCACTCGCTCGCCTATTATGTATCCGGATTGAGTAACTTCGGCTATAGAGTGGTCTTGTGATTCAATGTCTGTAGAAATATTTTCTACAGCTTCATGAAGCTTCGGATCGACTTTATCCCCCACATTCACTGATATAGGATTCACACCGTTATCAGCAAGAACTTTCAAAAGCTGAGCGTGGATATATTCCACACCTATACGCCAGTTTTTATCTACCTTCTCCCAAGCTTCACGGTTTGAAAATGCCATGTCATACGCATCTAGTACCGGCAGGAGTTCCTCGGCAAAATTCTCTCGAGCATAAGCTAGTGTGCTTTCTCGACGAGCTTGCTCGTCTTTTTTGTAATTTGTAAAATCGGCTCGCTCGCGTTGCCAATTGGTCAGATATTCCATTTCTTTTACCTTCGCTTCTTTTAGGTCTTTGCGAATCTTCTTCAGTGTAGCTTTGATATCTTCCTCGCCGTCATCGTTGAAAACAAACTCTACAACATCATCGTCTACTGTTTCTACGTCAGTGTTTTCTACAATTGGTTCTTCTGTTTTTTTGTCTTCTTCGTCTTGCATATA
>DALYDX010000006.1:6217-48875 GCA_031972835.1 Minisyncoccota bacterium
CAGTGTTTTCTACAATTGGTTCTTCTGTTTTTTTGTCTTCTTCGTCTTGCATATAGTTGATTATACTTAGAATCGAAAAATAGGCAAAAATAACAAAAACCCTCTAAAAGAGGGTTTTAAAATGTATCGTGCATCCAATTGTGTTTAAAGGAATTTCAGCTTTTCCTCTAGATTTTCCTTCAATTTTTTCTGATCATACAAATCTGCTTGTCGCTCATCGAGCGCTCTTTCCTCGGCCGGATTACTACTGATTCTCCTTTCGAGATCCATAATTTTAAAATTACACATCTCAATTTTCTTATTCAAAATATTCTTGTGTTTCTCTTTCACGTCTGCAGAGATGCAGTCCATGTCAGAAGTTCGGCCTACAAAATACAAAAAGAAGCAGGATACAATAAATGCTATGATTATAACCTGTAAAGATGCTCCATCGTTTTCCGACAAGGCTCTGTAGAACAGATATATCAGAACAGTTAGTAATATTACGACTACAAAATCTTTTCTTAAAAGACGTAATCCTTCGGCGTGAGCCAAATCTCTCTTTAGTTGATTATCCATCTTGTGCAGTTTTTTATAATATTACTGTAAAATACGGATTTGTCAAACAAAAAAATCCCTTTCGGGGTTTAACGTTTTGCGCCACAACTCTCATCCTCGCCGTCACCTGACCAATGAGGGTCGCCAGCTCCTTTGGAAACCCACGGTTTTCCAACGCTCGTTACACTCGCTGCCTTCCTCTACGGGAAAACCGGAGTTTTCCCGACCCCTTTCTCACACCACAATGGTCAACAAAAAAACTCCATTGTATGGAGTTTTTTTGGCGCTAGCGCTTAGACCATTGTGGGGCCTTACGAGCTTTCTTGAGACCGAACTTACGGCGCTCTTTTGCTCTAGGATCACGTTTTAGAAAACCAAGTTTTTTGATATTTGTACGCTCATTCTCATCGAGTTCTACGATTGCACGTGAGATTCCGTGACGGACTGCTTCAGCTTGAGAGTGTATTCCACCTCCAGTAACTACAACCGTAATCATGAACTTAGGTTCAATCTTACCTTTTATAAAAGGATCGATTACTATAGCTCGGTGTGAATCTGTAGGAAAATATTCTGAATGATCCTTGCCGTTTACTTCTACAGACAACTTTGCAGCTGGTGTCATGCGAACACGCGCACTAGAAGTTTTGCGACGTCCAATTGTTTCAATATATCTTTTTGTTGTAGTTTTTTCTGACATATTATTCTGTAATTACTAGATTCTTCATAATCTTATCTCGAAGTTTGTTTCCTGGAAGCATTCCGTAAACAGCGAGTTTGAAAAGTTCAGCATAACCCTTTTTCTTTGCGATAGTCTCTATGTCTTCTACGATAAGTCCACTCGGGTATCCAGTATAACGCTCAAGTTTTGTCTCACGAGCCTTCTTTGGTGAGATCTTTGCGCTAGACGCGTTTATGATTGTAACCTTTGCGTCTGCTATTGTGTTCTTTGTTGAACCAGGAAGGTTCTTGCCCATCAAAAGAGTCGCTGCCTGAGTAGCAGTTCTGCCGATTGTTATTCCTTTTGCATCTAATGTGTATTCCATAATTGTGTAACGTATACTAACTTATTCTGTTGATTTATACAAATTCTATAATAGCCATAGGACTCGCATCACTCTTTCTCTGCGGAAGCTTTAGGACACGTGTGTATCCACCACTTCGCTTCGCATACTTTGGAGTAATCTCATCAAAAAGCTTTTTAGTCTCAGATGACCTATTCATAAGACGTGCAGTTATAGCTCTGCGTGAGGCAAGATCATTTTTCTTTGCACGAGTAACCAACTTTTCTACGTACGGACGAAGTTCTTTTGCCTTTGCTTCTGTAGTTGTGATTCGTTCATGCTTTATAAGTGAAAGAGCGAGCGATTTCATCAAAGCGCTTCTAACTTTTGTTGTTCTTCCAAATTTTCGTACGTTGTTTCCGTGTCTCATAAAGTTAAATTAATTACAGATAAATTTTATTACTTTAGTGTAATGCCAAAGTTTGATAACATGCGACGGATTTCCTGAATACCCTTTTCTCCGATACCTTCAAGCTCGAGCAGGTCCTCTTTCTTCTTGCGTGCAATACCTCCGACAGTGCGAATATTTGCACCATTTAAAGCATTCAAAGTTCGAGTTGAAAGATCGAGTGTATCTATACGAGTCTTCAAAACATCTGAGATATCTTCACTACTCTCTTTATCTTCAGACTCTGACTTGTCAGCAGATGAATCTGCATCTTCTTTTGAAGCGATAGGTTTTATCTCATCGTCAAATTTGAAGTCAAATATAGCTTTGAGCTGAGTGATCATGATCTCGATTGAGCGCTTTAGAGCTTCACGTGGTTCGATACTACCATCAGTTTCGATGATCATACGCAAACGGTTGTGGTTTGTCTTGTCTCCAACACGCATGTTTTCAACTTCATAAGCAACGCGGCGAATTGGTGAAAATAGTGCATCTAGAGCGATTGTACCGATTTCTGTTTTTGTTTTTTGGTGTGCATCCTTTTGAACGAATCCGAGACCAGTCTCGATGTTCATAGTTATAGAAAGCTCTTTGCCTTTGCCTGTGATCTCGGCGATGTATTGATCTGTGTTTATAACCTCAACTTGTCCCGGGGCTATGATATCACCAGCTGTGATAACCTTTGGACCTTTAACCTTTAGAGTTACTTGCTGTGGTTCGTCGCCAGTAATTTTAAAACGTACTTTTTTGAGAGCAAGGATTATCATAATAACATCTTCCTTTACTCCTTCGATTGTTGAAAATTCATGAGAAACTCCATCAATTGAGATTGATGTTAGTGCTGCACCTGGAAGTGATGAAAGTATTATACGGCGAAGAGAGTTGCCAAGTGTGTGTCCATAACCTGGGTATAGGTTATCGATTTCATAAATACCTTTTGTTGCTTCTTCTGAAACAACTCTAGGCTTTGAAGGTAACATGATTGAATGATCTAACATATATATATTATCGCTTAGTTTAACTAATAACGATTAACGACTATAAAATTCTAGAACCGCAGTGAAATTTAGGAATGCATCAGAATTCTTTGGCACACCGACCGATTTTCCTTCTAGGCGAGCCACGTCAAAATTGAGCCAATTTGGCATCGTATAATTCTTTTGCTTTTTATCGATATCTGCAAACAAAACACTTTTTTTCGACCCTTCACGAATTGTGATTATATCTCCTACTCTGACTTCGTATGATGGTACTGTTGTTCTCTTGCCGTTTACTAGGAAGTGTCCGTGGGAAACCATTTGACGAGAAAGTGTGCGGGTATGTGCAAGTCCTAGTCTGTAGACTACGTTGTCTAGGCGAGCTTCAAGGAATTCATAGAGTTTTTCAGATGCAGAAGCACCCTTAATAGCACTAGCGCGCAAAACGTAGTTTTTAAATTGCTTTTCACTTACACCATAAGTAAAACGAATACGCTGCTTTTCTAGAAGCTGTTCGCCGTATCCTGAAAGCTGTTTTGGTCGCTTTCCACTCGTAGACTTACGACCCTCAGAGAGGACGTATTTTTGGGTTTGGCATTTTTCGTAAACACCTGAACCCAGTCTGCGACACATTTTGTATTTTGGACCTGTAATCATAACTCAATCGTTTTTAATACTATTAAAATTTTTAAACTCTACGTGGTTTTTTAGGTTTGGGACCGTTGTGCGGAACTGGTGTCATATCTTTTAGACCTGTAAGTTCGAAGCCTCTTGCTATGAACGCTCTGACTGCACTCTCTCTACCACTTCCGACACCCTTGATAATCACATCAAATTCTTTTATACCGAGAGCAGAACATTTGTCAGCCAATATTTCTCCAACTTTTGAAGCTGCGAAAGGTGTTCCCTTCTTTGCCCCCTTGAATCCAAGAGCTCCAGCTGAAGACCAGAAAAGAGTGTTGCCGAACTTGTCAGAAATAACAATCTTTGTATTGTTGAAAGTTGCTTGTACGTGCATAGTCGCAGAAGTCACCTTCTTCTTTGGTGTTTTTACTTCAGCTACTGGCGCCTTCACTTCCTCTGTAGTTTCTGCGACTTCTTCTTTAGTTGTAATTTTCTTTTTACCCACGGTTTTGTTTTTTAATGTTAGGAAATTAAATAAAATCTATGCTCTAAGTCTTTTCAAGTTTTCGGCGACCACTTGCCATTGTCTTTCTAACGTTACCTCGAACTGTTCTAGAATTAGTCTTTGTTCTCTGTCCTCTAACTGGAAGCTTTTTCATATGTCTGACACCACGGTAAGCCTTGATATCTTTGAGGCGTTTTACATTAGAAGCGATTTCGCGTTTGAGATTACCCTCAATCTTGTAATCTTCGATTAGTTTGCGGATTTGGTTTTCCTCATCTGCAGTTATCTCACTTGCTTTCTTGTTGTATGGAACCTTTACTTCGTCAAGAACCTTTCTTGCGCGAGTAAGTCCTATACCAAAAAGGGATGTAAGACCAATCTCAAGACGCTTTTCATTTGGAATTGTAATACCTAGGATTCTCATTTTTATTGTTTTTGTTTATGTTTTGGATTATCGCAAATAACACGAAGATGACCTTTTCGCTTAACTAATTTGCATTTATCACACATCTTTTTTACTCTTGCTCTGATTTTCATTGAATAATGTAAAATGAAGGGTATAAAACCCTTTATTGACAAGCATTTTTGGGTTATTTCGTAAAATGCTTGTATATAATACTCTATTTAAAGTCTTTTGACAATACGTCCTTTTCCACCGTACGGATCAATCACAACTTCTACCTTGTCGCCGATCATAACCTTTATCCGGTGCATTCGCATCTTTCCTGATAGATAAGCTAAGATTATTTCCCCGTCATCAAAAGCAACTCTAAAGAGAGTACTTGGTAATGCCTCTTCTACAATGGCAATTCGAGAAATTTCTTTTTTATCACTCATGCGTTAGCTAGATAACAATAGCAAATGAAAATATTTTAGTCAATATTTTATATATTTGCATATATTATATTTCTGAAACAACGACATCTATAGACTCAAGTTTCTTTGGAAAATTAATTTCCCAAAATGGTTTAAGTACAACTTCTGCACTCTGTACATTTGGGTTGGCTGCCATTATAGATTGGAATTCTTTCTTTTTCTTGCCCAATACAGAATTACTAAGCGCCTCTGTATCAACATCCCAAATTATACGTGCACTACCTGATAGATTTATAGATATATCTTTGACAGTTGCTGGAACAATAGACTCCTTGTTTTTCAATGTAAAAGTAAGTTCTTCAATTTCTGGTATATGCACTGGACTACCATCGTAACCACTAACAAAAGTTTTTGCGATCACACTGGTTAGATCAGATCTTTTGAATATAAAAGCTTGAGCCGTTCCAGATACGGTTTGCACGACATCTGTTTCTTTTGAATCAGTCACAGCGGAAACCTCAGGTATAGAAATAAACAATGCGTTGTCATACAGAACAAAACCTTCTGGTAACTCACTGCGAGCCTGAGTCATGAGTGTAGTCTTTAGGTTTTCTGTCGCCTTAACAAGTGCTTCGTTTGCAGCTTCAGTTGAAATTGTATAGACACTACCTGTTTGCCCACCTAATATTTCAGTACGTGATCTACCATATATTTTTTCATATTTATCTGGACTGGTTTTAAACCCAACAATCTTGAAATCTGTGAGTGGACTGTTGTAAGTATCCCCAGCCTCAAATGCTGTTATAGAAACTTCTACAGATCCCGGTATTACAGTGGACCCGGATTTTTTATAGCCTGGGATCGATACCGCCTTGTCTGTATAGTATATTTTCCCATTTGCAGCTTCTAGACGAGTGTTTATAAGTAAATTTTGAGTAGTTGTACTGTATTCATTGAATAATACAACGCTACCTGTTGCCTTTGAAGTCGCTATCTTATTGCCTGTAGAAGGAGTCGTAACTTGTTCACTCGCATTTATAGTCATAAGCTGGAAAGGTAGGGATGGCAATATTGCATCCTTCTCTGCGCTGAAATCTGTAGCAATATCCGCATTAAATGACTTTGGGATAACAGTCACCTTTGCACCTGAAAAAGCAAAAGATAGCGCAAAGAATAGTACCAATACTGATGCTGTAGCGATAATCCATATCCTAGTATGTTTACGTGGTCTTGCCGGTACGAAACCTGGGGTGATACCAGTTGGGGGTAAATTGGAAGCTGTTGATCTAGGTACAGGTCTTGTATTTACGTTTTTTGTTTTTGGTTTATCGGGAGAAAGAGTTTTGTTTGTTGCTTTTGCTAGTTCAGAAAAAAACACAGACGGTTCACGCTTTGGTGTTTTGATCATATCTTCAACTACATTTTTTGCCATATGTTTATTGTACTAAAATTCTTGTAATAAAAATAGCTTCGAGCATTATAAAAGGATCTCTGAGAGTATCTTTGGAGAAATTTAGATAATCACTCGTAGAAACTGTCCCCAAAGAAATAATCCTAAACTGATGTTCAGTGGTGGTATATTTGTGAAATTCCTCGCTTTCTAGTGAGGCAATAAACCAACTCGACGTATCTCGGTCTGCTGTTAGAAAAACAGTATCAGGTATACCCAAATCAAGTGAAATACTGGAAAGCGCAGTAGTGAAATTGGTAAGCCATTCTGTTTGAGCATCTTTCAACACTTGTGATAATTTGTCTGCAAGATTTTTTTCTAATTTCAAATCTGAATATATACGATAAAGTGACAAGGATTCACCGCCTGACTTACCAAGTGCCTTACTGATCTTTCTAAGCAAGAAATTCTTGCCGTATGGAAAAGAAATAGATTCAACGAGCATTCCGTCTTTGATAATAGATATATCAGTTAACTCTCCTCCGATATCTAACAAAACAAAATTGTCCTCATGTACAAAAAGATCCCTAGTAGTGATAAAAGATGCAAAAGCAAATGAAGAATATACGATATGTTTTAAGTTGAAAACTTTTTCAATGACTTCTTCTATCGAAGCTAGTATGGCTTCTGGAGACATCGACAAATACAGTGTCATGTTTAGATCAGTAGCCTTAACACCTATGGGATCTTTGACCCTATAGCCGTTTAGAGTTACTCGAACAGTCTTGGCCTCAAGTATACGAACACTTTCACCAAGCTCTCGATACCGGTCTGCGTGTTCAAGTTCAAAAGCTTTGCGCTCTTTTTCAATCAACTCACTCGCCATCTTATGAGAAAAAATAAAAGGTGTATTTTTTGAAAGCTTTATCACTCGAGTCTGCGATGCATACCAAGGACTTGCAAGTGTACAGTACGCATACTTCGGAGCGCCAAGTCTTGCGTCATGAACTTTCTTTACTACGTCGGCAAGTGCAAGCAACATCTTGGCTAAAAAGCTTTCGAAGTTTAAATCTTCTTCGAACACAAGATCAGTGCGGACACTATATAAAATCGCAGGCTTCGAATTAGAAGATCCTTTGCCTTTTGGAAAACGTACGAGAGACCCGCCAATACTTGCAGATCCAATATCAAGTACGAGTGACAAATCGTCGGAAGATGAATGTTTAAATAAACCCATGTATGTAGTATAGCAAAGTATAAAAAAATAAAAGAGCCTTTTGGGCTCTTTATAAAATTAAAGTAAGTTGAAGGTATGCTTAATCACAAAATCTTCATCGGGTATTAGATTGAACTTCAGCGCTTCTTCAGGTTTTACCCAAGCGTGACCTATGTGTTCAGATTCACTCCTCTTTACATAAGGAAAGTCTGGCATCTCTACTAAAAATGTTTGATAGACAAAATCACAATCCCCTTCATAGCGCACAAAATAAGTATGAAGTGGATTGAAACATCCTAACCACAACTTATATCCAACTTCTTCATGAAATTCTCTTTGTATTGCAACTAATGCACCGCCTTCTTTGTGCTCATCGACATTCATCGTGCCCCCTGGAGTGCACCATGTGCCACCATAAGGCTTATCAAAAGCTCTCTCCAGTAATAAAATATTTTTCTCTACAACGAGAATCGCTCCGACGCATACAAACTGTACATTGAAGTTCGGGATTTCCTCTGCTTTTAGTCTTATCATTATTATTCAATTTTGGTTTCCCAAACGATACAACATTTTTAGACTTTATGCAAGTTTAGTCTACCCTCTTCCCCTCACTATCATAAGTCGCAGCTACTTTGACTTCAGGCTGTGTTGGATTAGTCTTTTTTGCGAACAGAATTGAATATAATTTTTTAATAACAAAAATAGATGTAATAGCGGGAAATACAACAATCCAAAAAAGTATTTTGGCTACAAGATATGGTCCACCTAAAGCTGAACTAAAAGCAAAAACAGCCAAAACTATTGTAAGGACTACTGCAGGTAGCAATAGTGGTAACACTGCACCGATAAAAAGCTCTTTACCTTGCCCTACAGCAAAACCACTAGGATTTGCCCCAGCTTCTTTGATATCGCGGATAGTTTTTCGAATGTGAAAGATTTGGAGAATCATATTTTAATTTAAAACTGCTTTGATACGACGCACACCTTGTGAAGAAGCTTCCTCTTTTTGAATCTTGAACGTTCCAAGAACGGAAGTATTTTCTACGTGAGGACCACCGCAGAACTCTTTTGAAATTGCATTGCCGTTCTCGTCCTCTACAAAATACACAGAAACAGTCTCAGGGTATTTTGCACCGAATTCCATCTCTGCTCCAAGCTTTTCTGCTTCAACTAGTGGCATCTCACGACGGACAACGCTTAAACCACGAGAAATATATCCATTTACGATTTCTTCTGCTTTCTGCTTTTCTTCATCTGTCATTTTTCTATCAAACGCAAAGTCCATACGAAGTCTCTCTTCGGTAATATTACTTCCCCGTTGTTTTACTTCTTTGCCTAAAACCTCCTGAAGCGCTGCGAGTAACAAGTGGTGCGCTGTGTGAAGCTTGATAGTTTGTTCGTTGTGATTTGCTAAACCTCCTTTGAACATACCAGCTGAAGAAGTCTGAGAAAGTTTTTGATGTTCGGACATCTTGTTGTTGAAATCAGTCATATCAATCACGATTCCCTTTTCCTTTGCCAGCTCTTCTGTTAATTCGATAGGAAAACCATATGTAGTAGCGAGTACAAATGGATCTGTACCCTTTTCAAATTCTTTTAGACCTTTCACTAAAGTTTCTCGAAACTTAGTCTCCTCATTGTTGATTTCGTCAATTATTTGATTTCTATTTTGTATAATCTCAGGATAAACATTCTTATATTTCTCAACTACAATATCAGCAAGAAGTGCCAGTGAGCCACTTTCAAATTGAAGAACATCTGAAAATCTAATCGCTCTTCGGAGTAATCTTCTGAGAATATAACCTCTATGAGTATTGGAAGGGACGACACCATCGGCAATCATAAATGAAGCAGTGCGAATATGATCTGCAACTATCCTTTTGGCACGTAGATCATTGAAAGTTGTAAATGTTTCTATTTTTTCCATGACACCAGAGAACAAATCTGTGTCAAAAATATTATTCTTTCCTTGCACTGCCATTACTATTCTTTCAAGACCTGAGCCGGTGTCCACATTTTTGGTTGGGAGTTCTCCTGTCACTTTTCCATCCTTTTTCAGATACTGCATGAAAACATCGTTCCATATTTCAACAACCTTTTGCTCTTCGTCAGCTTTCAAATATTCTTCCTTGGTCAAATCTCCAAGACCTTGCTCGGTTATGTCATAAAACATTTCTGTGTCTGGTCCACAGGGACCATTGTCTCCAACACTCCACCAATTGGATTTTGCTCCCATATAGTAGATTCGGTTCTCGGGCACAAACTTCTTCCAGATATCAAAAGCCTCAGTATCCTTTGGTGAATTTTCATCACCTTCAAACACTGTGATGTATAGGCGATTTGGATCAAGACCAAGTCCCTCATCGCGAGAAGTCAAAAACTCATAACTCCATGCAATTGCATCATCCTTAAAATAGTCTCCGAGAGACCAATTGCCAAGCATTTCGAAGAAAGTATCGTGTGTGTTGTCACCAACTTCATCTATATCCTGAGTTCTTACACATTTTTGTGCATTTACTAAACGCTTACCCATTGGGTGCTCCTGCCCCATAAGATATGGTACAAGTGGTTGCATACCAGCAGTGTTAAAAAGCACAGAGGGATCGTTTTGTGGAACAAGAGGAGCAGAAGGAATAACAGCGTGTCCGCGTTTCTCAAAGAAAGCCAAAAATCTTTTTCGTATTTCGTGTGATTGCATATAGAGAAATATAGCGTATTTTGGGTATAAAAAAAAGCCTCTGAACAAATTCGTCCAGAGGGGTGTATCGGAAGCTTATGCACGCTTCATACTATTTTTATTATATCAAAAGCGGGTGTAATGTCAACAAAAAAAGCCCTATTCATAGGGCTTTTTTAAACAACTTTTTTATTTTGCAAATCTAAGTATTAAAATCTTCAGGGTCGCTGTGTTGCACAAAAGATGAGTGGCGAAGTTTATATTCTAAAAACCAAAGCACTACGAATATAAATAGTGTAAGTATGGTTGCAAGTACTGCAAGTTCAAAGAACCCAAATCCACAGGCAATACCGATACCAGCTGCAACCCAGATACTTGTAGCAGTAGTCAAACCGAAAAGTTTTGAATCTTTCCAAATCATAAGACCAGTTCCTAAAAATCCCACACCGGAAATCACAAGAGATGGAATCTGCGCAGGATTATTGTCGAGTCCTGGATGCATTTCTATAATCATCTCAGAAATAATCACAAACAATGCTGAACCCATAGCGACAAGCGAGTATGTGCGCATACCAGCAGTCTTGTGAGCTATGATACGCTCTGCACCTATAGCCATACCCAGTAGCATCGCAAACCCTAACCTTTCTATAAAGAATAAATTTTCTGCGGTAAATATTTGATCCATATGAATTGAATTATATATCATATAAAATAAAACAAAACCCTTCACTGTGGAAGGGTTGAATAATTATATATGCGGCAAGAGTTGCTGTATGAGCCACGGTTCGAAAAAATGTATTAGAACCAGAGCTACGCAAATCGTTACGACAGAATACGTACTCTGTGCATACACGTTTCTAGCTCGACCATAATACTTGATAAGACCTACAATCCCAGCGCTTACCAACATCCCAGTACTCAAAGATATAAGTAAGCTTTCATCAAACGAAAGATAATACATATAACAGTGATACAAGGCAACTAACACATAAAACACAAACCAATATCCTCTAAACCAAAGGTAACTTCTGAGGTCTATTGATATAAATTTATATTTTTTTCTGAAATAATACTCGCTATACCAAGCGTAAACTCTGGGAAAAAACCATTTTACCGGCTCACCCACGATAAACACTGCGAGCAATAAAAACAGCCACCTCGTAATGAGGATTTGTAAAAGTAAAACCTTTTCAATATGCATAGTAAGGAAATTTCCTATACTATACAATATTTATAGGATTATGCAATCACACCTCCTCCTAGACAAATATCCTTATCGTATACAACAACTGACTGCCCATGTGAGACAAGTGGTATGTTTTCTTCAAAATTTACAATCGCCTCATCTGTGCCAGAAACATCAATACTACAAGAATACAAAGCCCCGTGGTAACGCACTTGAGCCTGGTATTTTTTATTTTTTTCTGGAGGCATATTTATCCAAGTTGTATTTGCAAGCTTCATGGTATGAGTATTTGAAATAGATTCAAACTTATCGGAAACAGTAATAGTATTTTTTTCAATATCCTTACCCACTACATAGTAACGTGCATCATGATTGGTTTTTTTAGTAATTGTAAAACCATGTCGCTCACCGAGAGTAAAGAATAGTGCTCCGTCGTGTTCACCTACAACTTCCCCTTCTGTATTTAGAACTTCTCCCTTTTTTTCATCAATGTAGTGTTTGAGAAAATCTTTCATATCAAGTGGACCCAAGAAACAAACTCCTTGGCTATCTTTTTTCTCTCCAGTAAAAAGACCTACTCTTTTTGCGATAGATCTTACTTTTGTTTTATCTAAATGCCCTATCGGGAAAAGTGTGTGGGCTAGGTCATCTTGATTCAGTCTGTATAGGAAATAACTTTGATCCTTTGCTGTATCCTTCCCCACTAACAGTTCGTAGCTTGTAGCTTTTAACTTGTTCTGCGCATAATGCCCTGTTGCAATAAAGTCTGCACCAAGTGATTTTGCAAATTCCCAAAATATCCCGAACTTCACTTCACGATTACACATAACATCAGGGTTAGGTGTACGGCCGATTTTGTATTCGGCAATCATATAATCTGCAACACCTTTTTTATAAGCCTCCTCGCCGTCACACTCCATAAATGGAATACCCAAATGCGCACATACGCGCATCGCATCACGGCGCTCATCGCGCCAGGTGCACTCTATCCACTCTGGAGTCCAGGTACGGATAAATACACCGACAACATCGTAGCCAGATTTTATAAGCAGGTGTGCTGAAACAGACGAGTCCACCCCGCCAGACATACCTACAAAGACTTTTTTAGAGTTTCTTTTGATCACAATAACACTCTAACTTTATTTTCAGATTTTGCAAAAAATTAAAACTATAAATTCATGAGCTTTTTATACAGCTCAAAAGTAGCCCTACAGTCTGAGAGCGCAGTATGGGCATTTTTGTTTTCAATTTTAAACACCTCACAGAGTGATCGAAGTGAAAATCGGTTTATATCGTCACGCTTTTTCGCCTTTGCATATGCAATCGAGATAGTATCGAGCTTGTGATAGTGTAATTTGTTTTCTACTTTTGTAGTTGAAAAAGCTTTCAGTAAGAATGCAAAATCAAACGGCATGTTATGTGCCACCATGATAGCGTCTTTTGTTTTATCAGAAAAAATCTGCATCGCCTCTTTTAAATTGTATGCAAACACCCAGTCAGCCTCATTGTAACCGTTGATACGGAGTGCAACCTTGTCAGCATTTTCGATTTTTTCTGGCTTCACCTTTAGCTCAAATTCTTCTATGGTCTCATAAACTTGGTTTCCATTTTCATCTTGGTTTTGCGATACTAATACACAACCAATCTGAATAATCTCATGATTTTCTGGATCAAGCCCTGTAGTTTCCGTATCAATAAAAGCCAAATTTTGTTTATGCATTTGTTTTAAAAAATAATTATTTAATTTAGATAAAGCGCTTTGTTTTTCTTGTGTTCTTCGAAAGTTTTTGCATAATGAATCATACCATTTTCATCATGCAAATAATAAAGATAATTGCTCTCTACTGGTTCCAAAGCCGCCAATATAGACAGTATTCCTGGATTTGAAATCGGAGCAGGAGGTAATCCTTTGTTTCGATATGTATTAAAAGGTGAATCTTTTCCAAGGTCTGTGAGTGTAAGCTCGCTTGAATCTCTGCCTGTTATATAAGTAAGTGTCGCATCCACTTGTAGTGGCATACCTATCGCAATCCTACGCCATAAAATACCAGATATCACCGCTCGATCATCGTCTCCACTGGCTTCTTTTTCAATTATAGAAGCCATGATTATAATATCTTCAAAAGTGTGATCTGAACTATCGAATTCATCTTCCAGTTTTGATGTTTTATTTTCAAAATTTCTATTTAGCTGAGCTATTATATTTTCTACAGTAGCGCCGGGTGAAATAAAGTATGTATCCGGAAAAAGATATCCTTCTTTATCCTTGGAAAGTTCAATAAACTTTTCAGTATCAAAACTTGGAAGCTTTTCATCAAACACTTTACTCATCTCATAAACAGTCATGCCTTCAGGAATAGTGACTCTGACCTCGTCGATATTGTAATCACCCCGCACCATCTGAAATGCTACAGAGTTTACAGGAACTGGCTTGTCAAAGAAATAATCTCCAGCTTGAATAGCCTTGTCATTGCCATAAAGCACCACGAAGAACTGAAAAGCTGGAATAGAATTTATAACATGCGCACTTTCGAGCTTTTTTGAAATCGTCATAAGTGTGTCTCCGTATTCTACACGCACAAAAGTATCTTTTACAAAATCACTAGGTGCTAAAAACAATGTGCGCAAGAGTGAAAGCACTAAAAATGCCACAATAAGCAAAAACAAAGCGACCTTTGTACTTTTGCTAAGGTGATTTTTCTTTTGTTCTTCAATAAAAATTTTATCTTCTAAGCTTGAATCTTCCATATACTACATCGGCAAATTAACTGGAGGTTCAACTTTTTTGGAATCAATACGCTTAAATGATGGTGTCTCGGCAACTCGTCCAGGGAAATGAAATACAGTAGCGAGCTCTTCACTTGATAGGACAAATGGTTTTCTGTGTATGCTTTTACCTGCAACTTTTTTTGAATGGTGGGGTGGATAAAAATATGATCTCTCACGATATGCGTTATACATTTCATATTTTAATTCTTGTGTTCGGCGTCCTTTTGGATCTTGCCATGGATAATCAAATCCAGTTGCATTTGAAGGAGCAAAGCCGTTAAGCGATGGCGAATTGTATTGTTTTACCATACCAAGCACACCTGTGATATTGATAGGACTAAAACGATCTTTTTCGGTTATGTAAATCACTCGCATTCCACAGTCAAAACCTGGCTTATCTACATTGCGCTCTATAGCTTCGATGATTCCCTGTTGACCTTTTGTAAGGTTCATTGTTGTGCGGGCCGCAGCATCATCTGTAACCATAAGTCCTCCTTTGATAACTTTCTGAACCTCTTCTTTTGCCAAGTCTTTCCAATCACGAGTCTCAAACCATGTACCCGGTTTATGATATCTACTTGTGTGAACTTTTATAAGTATCTGAAACCATATTTGCTCTCCTTTGCCAATAGAACCCATAAACTCAAGCATTTGAGTTATAGGATCAATCTGTTGTTCTGGATCAAGTGAACTACTAGATTTATCTAATCCATAATCTACATAAGTTTTTATCGGATATGGATCTGGTTTTGTAAGTCTAAATTCACTACCAAACATACTCCATTCACCAATCTTTGAATGCGGAATACGTTCTGTATAATCTGGGACTTCATTGATTTCTGCCTGAGGATATTGTGCATATATCTGAGATTGAACGAGTGACTTGAAAAGTGATGGGGTTCTTACAAAAAAATATACTTTACCTTCAAGAGATACTATCTCAAGTGAGAACCACATATGTACGCGACCCTGCCAATATTTCTGGTACCAGTTTCCCATTCCCCCTCCTTGGTGAAACGCATTTACAAGCGCGATCTCCATGGCTTGTGGAGATTTGAAAACATCCCGAGGGATACGAATCTCAAGTAAGGTCCACTGTAAACTTGCAAGATAACTTACACGTAAATATTTGACCCAATATTGCCAAGCTACTATAACAAGTACAATCGGCACCCATATTGGCGCAAGTGAAGAAATAAATAGTATGAGTTGAATTAATGTTCCACTAAAAAAATCTGGCTGCATATAGTATCTATATTACACAATTATGTGATTTATTTGAAGTTAATTGGCAAAACAATAATCTCTGACTTATCAAGCGGTGCATTGTTTCTAAAAAGAAGCGATCCTGTATCTGTCTTTGCTCCGTTCACATACACTGTTGCAGAAAAATAAGAAGCGGAAAAAGGACTGTGCGATGGCACAAAAAGATTGTATGTTCCACTGATTACCTGCCCTGAAGCATTGAGCACTTGCACAGTACCTGCACTCTGCCCCTCTAGGCTCCAACCACAGCCGTTTATATATCCACTCACGACAATTGTACTAGTTACAAAATCATCTGCTGCAGGCTTAGTTACAGAGAGTCCGCACTTGTTTGCGCTATATAGCGTAAATGGTGAATTGGCGTCCCCTGTTACATTTGGAAACATAATCGGAGAATAGCTCTTGCGACTAGCAAAAAAACCAACTATAAAAGCCACTAGTATAAAACCGAAAATTATGAGGAGTAAATTTGCAAAACCTTTTTGATTCATTGGTATTAGTATAGCAAAAGTAGTGGATAGTGCTAAGTGAGTAGCAAATAGGGGTGAAAAAAGGTACCTGACCCCATTCCCCCCTTTTCTTCTAGGTTTTCCAGTAGTACTTTTTACCTAAGAAGGCAAGAACTGCTATATAGCTAATACAGATAAGAACAACCAATTTTATTGATATACTAGACCAAAATAGAATAGCTCCTCCCAACAAAGGGACCAAAAAAATAAAAATGATACCAAAAATAATTTCGAGCACTGATTTGAGTATTGTCTTTGGTATATCTTTAGGTTTATCTAATACGATCCTACCTTTATTATCTAGATCTTTTTGTGTAATAGTATAAAATGCTATGAATGCGAGAAAAGCGTAAGGCAAAATTAAAAGTGGATTACCAACGCTGAAAATCTCTTTTAAAGCTAAATCTCTGTTGCTGTAGGTAAACGGGAGTATGAAATTTAGAACAACCCCAGCTAAAAGTGCTTTTAACATTAATTGGTTACTTTTGGAATGCATTACTTAATGATAGCAAAAAATAGTTCTAATATATAATTAGAAAAAAAGGGGGTCACGTACCTTTTCTTCTTACTTACCATTTTCTAAAACCTGCTTAATATCTCCTATTGCTTCTTTACCCCAGAATTTCTCTCCGTAACTAAAATATTTATTTCTACCATTAACATTCTCCCAACCCTTTAATCCCTTGCCGTACCCAAGCCCACCACGAAAGAGATTACCGTACTCTACCAAGGTAACATTAGAAGATTTTAGATTTCTTATGCAGAAACCAAGAAAAAAGGATTTTATATAATCCTCACCAACTTCCAATTTAAAACTGAAAGGAACCACAGTTATAATTATTCCTATTATCCAAAATCCAATTAGACCAAATAGTTTATTATCATCTAGAGGAATATTTTCAACGATTACCGGGAGAGTCAATCCGAGGAATATAATTAAGAGTAAGACAAGGCCGTTTATTAAGTTGTAAGTTTTGTTGGGTTTATAAATTTTCATAAATTATTTCTTACTCTTTTTATAGAAATGGGATCAGCCACTATTTTTTCTAATTTTTTGTATGTCTTGTTTATTCATTTTTTATATTAAAGTCTATAGTCGTAAAACATGTGCAATTAGGAACAGGGCACCTTATCTCGCCACCTTTAGAGAAATCACTTGTATCATATGCAATTACTATGTGTGGATCAAAAAGATGTCCGCATTGTTCACAGTTCTTACTTTCATTATCTATGTTATTTTGGCTTTTCTTTATCATTCTATTAAAAGTTATTTATCAAAAATTGGATAGTTTTTTGGTAAATCAAAATATGTACTAATCTCAAAAAAGACAGGTTTATTCTTTAATTCAACAAACTTTAAGGAAGATGTATCTTGAATAGAATATCTATCAAGTATTTCTTTATTCACTTCTTTTACTTCTCCAGTGTTACATAGATAATATTCTTCGTTTTCATTTTTTGTATCCTTCTGAAAGAGTAAAACTTTATCACCTATTTCCACTTTTAGTTCCATGTTTTTTAAGTTCAGTAAAATATACTCTGGCGTTAGTGTTACTTCTCTTTCATTTCCAGGAAAATCGTCTTGAAAGGACACTTCTACTTTTGGTAATGATTGAAGATAGTCTAGTGTATACATAATTTTATTTTTTAAATTTGTAAGGATTTTTTTGAACAGGTTTAAATAATGTTTCTAATTGTCCAGCACTTAGTCCGTCAAGATTTGCATGGAAAGGATTTCCTAAACTTTTTATTGAATCTGGTACTATCTTTCCACCAAGACTAGTTATACTTCCAATCGTGCTTTTACCATACTCCCCATATTGGGATATAGGACCAATTTTAAGCATGTCATCAATACTACCGCCTGTGGTGACTGATATACCGGTTAACGGATCACTAGTAGACGGATTTAGGCCAGCTTTGTATTCATTGCTACCTCTTAAGAAACTTTCAGATGAGCAATTTCCACCTCTACATACCAAATTGTTGTCTGCCGCCTTTGAAAGATCCGTTATATTATCTGCTTTATTTGCTACCCGTCCCATCATACCTAATCCGGTAACTCCTGGAATCGCTGCCCCACCTATATCCAAGCCGAGTGCCTTTATCTCTTGCCTTACATTGCCCCCAGTCACTGCTGCATGAATAATTCTAACGGTATCATACGCAATAAAGCCAATGTCAACAACCGTATCAATAATATTTCCGTCAGGATCTATATATTTGAATGGATTATTTCTCGCATAGGGTAAAAGGGGTCAGGTACCTTTTTTGGGTCGTCCACGTGGACGAATTGTCGCTTCAAGTCCTAACTTTTTAATCATACCACCTACCCATAAATCTCTGCCATACGGCCTTCCTTTTTTAACTGAAAGATGGATCACTTTCTCATCCGGTTGCTTCGCATTCACAAAGGACAAATAGTCTTTTGGCATTTCAATTGGCCATGATGATAAAAAATTATCCTTCTTGCTGAATAATCGACGATAGAGACTTCCGTACTTCCAATTCTCAGCTCTACGTACCAATTTTGCACGAAGAGGGTTTCTCTCAACATATTTAATAACAGAAAGGAGATGTTTGTTTTTTTCGATGATAAAAGACTTGTATCGGCCTTGGTAGAGATGCCCGGTTCCAATAGTTTTCTGCTCTCTGTGCCAGCGTTGTGTATGAGTGAGAGTAATCCATTGCATGAACCTTTGTAGATCCCCTGTTTCTTTTGGATACAGTACGAGATGAAAATGATTAGGCATAAGCGTATATGCCAATAGACGCATGTCGTACTTTTTCTGTCCCTCCCTGAGTATTTCTTCAAAAAGAATGTAGTCTTCTTCTTTAAAGAAAATTGGCAATCGAGCGTTTGCACGATTGATGATGTGGTAACAATAATTTCCTAGAGATACACGAGGAAGTCGTGGCATGAAACTATTGTATCATGAAAAAAGGTACCTGACCCCTTTTTCTTCAGAATGCTACTATTGAGATACTTATTACTTGGAGAATACTTTGTTGCCACATAACCACCTGCGAGTACTGCCAAAGATCCAGAAATCATAGAAAGTGTATATTGAGCACTTTCATAATTAGGACCAACGATAATTACCATGATGGAAGTCAACACAAATGTTGCTACTAAGTCTGTAAGTAATCCAAATAATATTGCTTTTATATGAAGATTTTTCATTTTATTGATTGCTGTTAATTATTCCTTTAATTTTTTCAGAAAGCTTTTGTGAATCTTCCCATTTATAATCAGTAATTGTCTCAATTTCAATTGGGTCCAAAGTTTTACACGCTTCCTTATATGTATGGTAGAAATCAGACCAAATGTCCACCGGAGCAACAATCCTTGTTCCATTAGTTAGATAGTCAAAAAACTTTTTTTGACTTATAAGGTGGTCATTTGTACTTTCAATGGGTCGCCCTAACTCGTCCCAATTTTTATATCCTAAACCTAATCCTGAAATGGCATGATATACAATGTCATTCATCATTTTTATATCTTCTGGTTTAAAGTCAAATTCAATTATTTTCATTTTTATTTTAAGTAATCACTATTAACATATGACTTTCCTGCAGACTTAATGAAAATGCTTTACTTAGCAAATTCTTTTTCGACTCTATCTTTTATAATTTTTACTTTATTTATATCAATGTAGGTTTCAGATCCAAATGATTTCTGAAAGATATCAAAAATATCCTGAAACAAATCATCAAATTTCCTTTTCTCTAGTAGAGACAGTATTTCCATCGACTGTGAGGAGTATTCGTCCAGTGGAGATCCCAACGCAATTAAACCTACAGGATCAGCCTCATTTACAATTTTTATTATATTTTCTAAATTTTCTTTATTGTTATTCATAATTTACTTTAATTACTTAGAGCTTTCTTTAAAAGAGAGCTTACTTGTGTGTTAAATTCTTTATTAGTGTAAGTAGTCACAATTTTACCAACATTGTTCAATACGACAGCTGCGTCCTGGGTTAGGAAGTATGTTGTTCCTCCTTTCTGTTCAAGAGTGACTAGAGGATTTTTTACTGTGTTCAAAAGAGCTTGTGGACTAACGCCTCTTTGGATGGTTTGATTAAGACCATGCTCTGTAAAACCGCTAATGGCTGCTGATCTATTCTCTACAACTCTTCCGAGACTACCAAAGCCTTCACCCAATCTAAGACCTTTGGCAATATTTGCTTCTCCTCCTATTCCCATTGTTCCTACAAAAAATATTCCGCTTCCAATCATATCTCCTCGACCCACATCCGATGCGCTTTTGAAGTCTTGCCCCACATTTTGTACAGTTTGCGGGATATTATGAACTGTCTCTGGTAAGTTCTTAATATAATTTCCAATCGCTTTTGCTGCAGCGACTGGATGGAATACTGCATTTACTGTTCCTGCTACAGTATTCACTGTGTTTTCTCCAATACTTAGAAGTGCTGAGCCAACGTAATCGATAGGTTTTTCTCCTGTGGGATCTGCATATTTGAATGGGTTATTTCGGGCATATGAATAGGAATTCCACATCTGTGGATCTAATATAAATTCCTTCGGAGTTGCCCAAAACTGTTTATCCTGACTAATAAACCTATTGTACTTCGTATTCAAGTATCTCGCTTTTGCGTATTCAAGTCCAGTGTCTTCGTCTCGAAGATGTCCTGTAAACTTATGACGTTCCTTGAAAGAGCCTGCAAGAGTATCTACTCTACCTTCTCCAAATGGATAGTAGTCTACTAGTTCATCCTGTGTTCCTGTACTTGAGGTCATAACCGATGAACCAAATAAGTGATCGGTATGTGCATAGTGAGGAGTTATTGTTCCTGCATTGTCTTCAATAGTAGCGATGAGTTCGTCTCCGAGGTAGAGTGATTTCTTTTTCAAAGTTCCAGTGACTTCATATTCCTTGCTTGGGGTGATTGTTGTCGCAGTAGGGTTCACATATGTCATACGGTCACCACTGTGATCATATGTATATGACATAGTGTTTGCTCCAACCACTGTTTGGGTTAATTCATTTTTATAATTCCATGTATTAGTTAGAGCACCGTTGCCTAACATGTTTCCATTTTGATCATAAACCCTGTTTACTCCTCCTATCTTTGTTGCAGCATGAGGGTTCGCATAGCTTGAACCAGCGGAACCATTGTATTGTGTCGTTGGATATACAGTTCCTCCAGTGCCTGTTACAGAAGTGATATTTCCGATTGAGTTATATGCGAAAGTCTGGTTGTATGCAGTTCCAGTACCAAGACTTGTCGCGTTTATATATGTGAGACGATGGAGGTTATCATATGTCATTGCAAATGTCTTTGCTCCTCCTGTTGCACCACTATCAACAAGATTTGTGATATTGCCAACAGTGTCATATGTATATGCAATACTCTGGAATGTTGACCCACCCGTCTTTGCAGTCACTTTATTTGTGAGACGGTAGAGTTTTGTCGAATCGAAAGTATTTGTTGTTGTCACTCCATTTTGGTATGCAAGATATTTAACTTGATCTGTCGGAGCGTAATCTACATCAGTAAGGACATTGGTCCAGCTTCCTCCGACTTCTTTTCTCTGCATTGTCTCCTTTAGTCCCGCAGAGTTGAAGGTATACCTCATCTGTGATGAATCTGGGAGCTGCATTTGTGTGATACTTCCTTGTCTGTCATAAATACGAGAAGTTGTGTATCCAGTTCCTGAAATTGTTCTTGTGTCCGACTTTATGAGTCCATTTGGAGTATAAACATATGTAGTTGCTACTCCTCCTAAAACAGTTGCAGAGCAAAGATATCCTATTCCTTCGGTGCATGAATCATATGTATAGGTGATCTCAGTTCCTGTTCCTCCTGTCCAATTCTCTGTAAGCTGTCGATTTATATCATCATATGTGTAATTCACAGTATCACCCTTTGGAGAAACAGACTGTGCCATGTTTCCAGAAGCATCATAAGAATAAGTCCATGCACCAAATGTTGTATCTCCGACAGCATGTAAATCTTCTGCGCTTAATCTATTGCCAATACCGTCATAAGTGAAGTTTCTTATGTTTGACAAAGAATCAGTAATTTTAGTAAGCATTCCATTTAAATTCCATTCATAGTTTGTGGTATATGAACTCGCTCCATCATGCTCAATTACACTAGTTAGATTACCTCGCGCATCATTGATATAATCTTTCACCTTTCCTAATGGATCAGTAGTGGTAGTCATCCATTGATCGTATGAATTTGTTGTTGTCCCAAGATTATTTACGATTGTAAGCGGACGCTTGAGAGCATCATATGTGTAATTTGTATACAATGATGCAGTTCCTGTAGGAGACTCGTATGAAGTACCAGTATCTGTATATGGCAAAGATTCTTTTTCCACCAATCCAAGTTCATTGTATACAGTATCTTTAACTGAGTAGTCTCCAGAATCCTCCATCTCTGTTCTTACCTGTACTGTTCGTCCAAATCCATCTATATATGAATAAGATGTCCGAGCAATTGTTGAATCAAGATAATCATTCTTTGTAACGGAATGTGGGAAAGATGCATCGTTGTATGCATATGTGGTCTTGGTTACCTGACTTCCACTAGTTGGATCAGAAATTTTTTCTTCAAGCGGACGATCGAATCCATCGAGAACTTTTTCTATTTTTGACCCATTTGAATCAGTTGCCTCGATAGCACTTCCAGAAGAGTAGTCATAAGAATATGTTGTCGCTTGTGATAATGGATTGGTAATTGTTAATGGATATAATCCATATGAATCATATGTTGTGTAAGTAGTAACCTTATTTCTTGGATCTGTTTCAGTTGCTACTGTTCCATTTGCATTATATGACTTCTTCCATGTCTGATAAGTTGTGCCAGTTACCCATTTTTGTTCTTTTGTAATATTTCCATCTGTCACATTGCCAAATGTCTGATTGTCATAGAAATATTTAGTCTCGTTAACCTTATTTGCAGACTGATCGACGGCAGTAATTTGTGAAGTAAGACCTAGTATATTTGCTCCAACATTTGAAGCATAAGTTATTGTTTCTGTTGATTTATCACTACCTGTGTCTGTAAAACTACCATCAGTGGAAGCTGTAACTTCGCCCCAGTTTGTATTAGTTAGAAGATTTCCATTTGCATTATCATAAGTATATTCAGTTGCAGTATCTTTATGATCTGCATCACCATCATAATTGAGCACTGTACTTCGAGTTAATTTAACAAAATCATGATTAGTGCCAATGTTATATTTATCTAACTTATTTACAGTCAATTTATACAAATCATCGGAATCATTATATTCTTCAATTCTATAAGGTCTTCCTACTTTTGAAATATGATCGTCATATTCACCATTTGCAGTATCGGTACCATTGCCTTGGTGGAAATATGTTTTTGTTATATTCCCAACTTCATCTGTTTTTTCAACAAGTCCAAAGCCTGCAAATTTTCGATCATGAGGTGTGTTGAAATAATAAAATCCATCTGCATATGTATAAGTTTCTGTGGATTCATTCCCAAAACCATCATCAGTCGTGATGCTATTTACTGTATCTACGGTTATAGGGAGAGTGCTGTTTAACAAATCCCCTGATCCATCTAAATACTGAGTACTTGGTTTGTAGCCAAAAGAAGCAACGGCTCCAGAAGAAGAAGTGATTGTTTTTAGTAAATCTGTCTTCAATCCTCCATTTATATTTACATCTGTTTGCAAACCTCCAGATTCATATGATCTGATAAAATCCATTAGTCCATCACCATCTATATCCATCATTCTTACCCCAGTATCTTCTTCGCTTTCATCAACAAAAGAATCGGGTCCACCATATACATGTTGAGCCGACCACCCAGCACCATTGTTTATATATATATCTTGTGGATTAGATGTATTACAGTAATGATCAGACTGTCCCTGTGCACATGCAATATCAATTAATCCGTCGCCATTAACGTCTCCAAAAGAAATTGAGCCAGGGATCGTAAGACTATCAACAAAAGGAAGTGGTGAGTCCCAGACTGGATCCACAACATATCCATTGCCTGTATTTATATAAGTTTCGTTATCAGAATTTTTTGCACGCATGAAGTCAACTAGACCATCACCGTTCACATCTACCATCCTCACTCCAGTATCTTCTTCAGAAGAACTTATGAGCGCATCACTTCCTCCGTAATTTTCAGTATTTTCCCAACCAGATCCTGTATTGACGAGTGTCCAATAAGGGTTTGATGTGTTGCAAAAATGATCAGACTGTCCCTGTGCACATGCAACATCTATAAGACCATCACCATTTACATCTCCAAAAGAATAAGATCCTGGTATTGTATTACCTCCAGAAAAAGGAAGGACTATATCCCAGGAATCATCATAGATCCATTCTGTTCCATTGTTGATGTAAATGTATACCCCATCAGCAGTCGATCTCACAAAATCAGTTAAATTGTCTCCGTTGACATCAAAAAATCTAAGCCCACTGTCTTCACCACTAGAAGTTATAAACCTTTCTCTTTGCGTAGGTGCATCTGGTTTTTCTGGGAATCCAAAGGTGGAGGATTCCCATCCGTCACCGTTGTTTATAGCAACTACAGGATTGTCATTTGAACAATAACCTCCCAGATATGCTTTTCCGCAAAGAACATCAAGTAATCCATCTCCATTTATTTCCCCAAAGGCATAAGATCCAACAGGTAATGATGGTGAATAATATGGAAAAAGCGATTCCCATGTAGTATCTTCGATCCAATTTGAACTCCATTGCTGATATTCAAATTCAACTGGATCCTGCACTACTTCATTTAAAGATGAATCTCTACCTGTAGTATCTATAGAAGAAAGAAGTGCTCTGTTGTTTGGGTAACTGTATATATAATCAAGATCATATTTTAAAAACCATGAACCTGCCGCTGACATAGTTATCTGGTCTATTAGATAATTATTCTTTACAGCAAAACCAGTTTTGTATTCTTTGTATGGATGACTATTGGAAGTCAGAGTAAAATCTATATCCATAGTCATAGCTCCCACTGCATCGTTCACATAAGAAATATTACTTGGATATATTTGTCCATTATCTTTTGTGTATTCAAATATGATTGTATTTCCATTAGTATCTTCAATCTTATCAATCATCCACTTGTATACTTTTGAACTATCAGAAGGATTATCTTGTCTTGAAGCAGCAGATAAACCGAAACTGTAAACAGTACCGTTCTTGTCTTTTGCTATCCATCCAGAACCACTTTTTGCGTATGAAATAAAATCTCCGGATTCAACTTTTGATACATAATTGGTAGCATCAACCCCAATTAATTCACCTGACATGGAAGATGTAAAATTATCTTCTTCGTATAATTCATATACGCCATCTTTATTAAGTCTTTCAATACTCTGTATACCGATATTCCAACCAAATCCTGCAATCGAAGTATTGTTAACTCTGGATGAATTATATGAAAGAGAAAGTTCTGGAGTTAAATTATTCCTCCCCGGAGCTGTGTATATCGGATAATTATAGACAAGAGATCCTGTTGAACTATCTACCTCTGGATCAACCTTGGTGTTTATACCAATTGGATTGTGGTTTGAAACTGGCATAGATAACTCCTCTGTTAAACCAGCTACCTCAGGTTCTGGTAGAGCTGCCTCAGGTTCTGTTGCAACTTCTTCAGGAGCAGGCTCTGCGGGTGTCTCTACAGCTTCTTGAACATCAGTATCCGCAACTGTATTTTCTACTGTAGTCTCAGTTGCAACACCTAGATCATCTTCAGCATGAACAAACAGCACTCCTATTGGTTGTAAAAATAATAAAAAGGCCGCGAAAAACGCGGTTAGTCTATACATTAACTTAACAGAATTGTGTGGAATATTGGTTTTTTTATACATACGACTTTCGAGTTAGCATGCTACTAATATTGAAACTCTAACATATTTTACATTCTAGACAATCCCTGATAAAAAAGAAAACCCCCGGAGGGGTAATCTTTATTTTTTAAACTGGAGTGTAGAGACCTTGTTTGTTTTTCTTGAAAAACTTTGGGTTTTGTAAGTTTACAAGGATTGTATTCTTCTTCAAGAATCTCTCTTTCATAACTTTTTCTACTACTTCGTCTTTTGAGAGAGGGCCTTCTTTCTTTAGAATATCTTTTATAACATCCTTTACGACACCTGCTTTGTATCCCCATTCTTTTAGAGCGTATTTACCGCGTCCAACTAGAACGAAACGAGAGTCTTTGATAAGTTCATTGTGACATGTCGCTACGTGAGTCTTCTTGCCAAATGTTTTACAGATAGAGTCTGCTACTTCGCGGAAGTGCATAGGCTCACCGTTCTTTCTCATCATCAAAAATGCATAATCCTTGATTCCACGAGTTTTTACGTTTGCTGAATCAGACTTTCCGTATTCACCTAGAGGATTCTTGCCTATTGTTTTTGAAAGTCCAAGCCATCGGCGTGCAATTTCTTCGTTACGGTAATCTACTGAAACATCTTTCACGTATTCCAAAAACTTTTCTATTAGATCACTTTCTGGGATAAGCTCTTCGTCTTTTAGTGAACTGAAAAGCTTTTTCAATGATTCGTGAACTTTTCCTGCTGTATCATCATCGATAGACCAACGACTTTTAAATAAATCGTCTTCTTTGTGTTTTGTAAATTCATCTCCTAGTACAAGGTATAGGTGAAAATGATTTTGACTAGCTTTGTCCTTTGCAAGGTATGAAAGTAGGTCGTCTTCCCCTACTACACCACCTAGATCTTCTATGATAGTACGTAGCTCGTTGAACATAGGAGTGTGCTCTTTGTATGAATCACTCTTTCTTACAGAAGCTAGAGCTGCATTTTCAATCTGGCGAACACGTTCACGTGTAATACCATAGATCTCACCGATTGCTTCGAGAGTCTTTCGTTCTGCACTATCATCAAGCCCAAATCTACTCACGATGACATCGTAAGCTCGATCCTGTAGTGGGGAGAGGATTTTCTTTGTGACCTGTTTCGGTTTGAATGTAGTGGTTGCCATACCTTTTTGTTTTATAAATTAAAATTGATTAAAAAAATGTCTATAAACTATACTTCAGAATATAACAGAAGTCAATATATTAGTCAAGGACTGTGGAAAACTCTAAAATAATCCTATCTATTGGACTTTAATCTATCTTGTTCTGTTAAAAACTTCTTGCGTAGACGCACAGATTTCGGAGTTATCTCTAAGAATTCGTCGTCACTCATAGTCTCAAGTCCACGCTCAATAGACAGAGTAAATGGTGGTTTTAGTGTAATCGCCTCATCATTTCCAGATGAACGCACGTTTGTCAGATTTTTTCCCTTGATTGGGTTCACTGCCATCTCATCTCCTTTTGAAGTATTACCGATAACCATACCTTCATATATTTCAGTACCATGACCGATATACAAAACTCCTCTATCTTGCAGATTCCAAAGTGCATAACCTGCAGCTTTACCAGAAATCATAGAAGTCATAGATCCAACTTCACGAAGTTTTATTTCTCCAGCATATGGTTTGAATCCAAGCACTCGAGAAGATATGATTCCCTCACCTTTTGTGTCGATCACGAATTGTCCACGATACCCGAGAAGTCCGCGTGTTGGCATCTCAAACACAAGACGATTGATCCCATCTTTTTCATGCATCTCAGTCATACCTGCACGACGCTTTGTAAGCTTTTCTATAACTGCACTTGCACTCTCAACCGGCACGTCGACAATCACCTCTTCAAATGGTTCCAAGTCTTTGCCATCTTCGTGTTTTACGATTACGTGTGGCTGTGATACTGAAAGTTCAAAACCTTCACGACGCATTGTTTCAAGCAAGACTGCGATATGAAGTTCTCCGCGTCCAAAAACAGTAAGCTTATCCATGTTGTTGAAATCGATTTTTAGTCCAACGTTTATTTCAAGTTCTTTTTCCAATCTTTCACGAATTTGACGACTAGTTACAAACTTACCTTCACGCCCAGCAAATGGTGAGTCGTTCACAAAAAAGTCTAGCGAGATAGTCGGCTCATCGATTCCGATAGCAGGTAGAGCTTCTGCATCTTTGTTTTCACTGATAGTCTCACCAATATATACGTCCGGAATACCTGCGATCATAGCAATATCTCCTGCAAATATTTCTGGCACTTCTTTTCTACTTAAACCTTCAAAAGTGTTTAGCTTTGTGATTTTAGCAGTACGAATTTCACCGTCAGGCAATCGAACAAATATAGGCGAACTTGTTTTTATACTTCCAGAATAAATACGTACCAAGGCAAGACGACCTAAAAAGTTGTCGTAAGCAAGGTTGAAAACCTGTGCACGAAATGGCTCGTCGGATTTTGTACTAGCCTCTGGAACTTTTTCTAAAATTGTATCGAGTAGTGGAGATAAGTCTTTTGAATCATCGGTAATATTTTTCTTTGCAATACCATCGCGACCGATTGCATATAGAGTTGGAAAATCTATCTGAGATTCACCTGCACCGAGCTCAATGAAAAGCTCAAGTACTTGGTCGTGCACACGATTTATATCAGCAGCTGGTTTGTCGATTTTGTTTATAACAACAATAGGCTTAAGTCCAAGCTCTAAAGATTTCTTCAATACGAAACGTGTCTGTGGCATAGGACCTTCCTGAGCATCGACAAGCAACACAACAGAGTCTACAGCTCGGAGTACACGCTCCACTTCAGATCCGAAGTCCGCGTGACCAGGAGTATCAACAATGTTTATCTTTGTACCTTTATATATGAGAGATGTATTTTTAGAATATATAGTAATACCCCGCTCTTGTTCTAGAGCGTTTGAGTCCATAGATGATCCAACTTCAAACATTCCCGCCTGACGCATAAGTGCATCTACAAGAGTTGTCTTTCCGTGGTCCACGTGTGCGATGATAGCAATGTTTCTGATTGACATGATTTTTGAAATATAAAAATAAAATGCCCGAGATTCAAGGCATGCATACTGTAACAATATTTTACTCCTTTAGCAAGAGCACCGTCCTATTTATGCCCGGTAGAGTCAAAGTCAAAACCTGTAGCCTGTTTCAAAATCTCTTTTACAAGCTCAACATCGCCTTCTGCATCCTGTTTTATAGAAATATTTACTTCATCTTTTAACTCACCTCGTATTTTTTTCGAAAAATAACTACCTTCGTCTGTGTTGTAACTACTCCCTGCCGACGAAATTCCATACACGAGGGCAATATTTTCCATGCTTGAAAGTTGTCTTCGTTGTCCAAAAGTGAAGAACCGAGTAATTTTTCCATTTGGTCCATAGTGAGTTGTTGTGATTCTCCCTATCCATCGTGCATCTTTCAAAATACCGCCACCGTAATATACGAAGTTCACACCAAGTGTACTTGTTTCTATGGGCTGTATTTCTTCTAAAACTATTGAATCAAATCCACTATGAGTCAGGTATTCTTTAAATCGAGCTTCGTCACTTTTAAAATACTCCGTAACATCGACAAATATTTGTGAATCATAATAATTACCAAGATCAGGACCATCAAATGTAGCCGGGTCAGTATGGTATTCAGATGGAAAATCATCTACAGATGCTCCGTATTTTTCATATAGCTCAGTGATTCTCCGTTCCATAACCTCTCTTTTAATACCTGGATATGCTGACAGAAGTGCACCTATGATTAAAAAAACAACAACGATTATCTCTCCTCGCGCGATTACTCTATTGAATGGAACTATATTTGATCGAAAAGCTACATAATAGAAAAGCAGATACATTGCGACGCCGGCAAAAACCGAAATTGATCTATATATAAGCATATCTGCAACATTTGCATCCTCTAAAATCTTCATCGCAAATAAACTGAAAATATGTGAGCCCACAATAAATATGGCCAGTAGCTGTGATTCCCGATTCGCACTGCTTCCCTTCCCATGAATATCTCTACTCATACGGTCAAAGAGTGGATACAAATACACAATCGGTATGAGCGCATGCCAAAAAGGATTTATATTGCTTTTGTCATAAACTTTAATTGCGTCCCAGTTTCGATATGCAAAATAAAATGTATACCCACCAAATGTAATAAAGAAGAAAAAGAAAAATCGCCAAAACGATGGCCTAAAATATTTTGGTATTGAATTTGTTTCTACTTCCATGTTTTAGAAAAGTCTCACAATATCGTGATAGCTGACGACAAGCATCAGACCGATGAGAATACAGAAACCGATCATATTTGCCCAATTCGCAAAGTTTTGATTGATACGAGAGCCTTTGATTTTTTCAATAAGCAAAAAGAGTAGTCTTCCTCCGTCGAGAGCTGGAAATGGAATCAGATTTATCACAGCCAAGTTTACAGATATGATTGCAGTAAAAGATAACAGATATATAAAACCGATATGATATGCATCACCGACAATTTTCACAATTCCAATCGGCCCTGTGACCGCATCCAAGTTCCCAGTGCCTACTATCGCATCATGTATGAGTGTATAAAAACCGACAAATGTCCCGATTGTTACAGTCCATGTATATTTTGCACCTTCTATTATAGAAGCAAATATTGGGAGCTTCACGATACCAACTGTATCCATAGATATACCTATCACTTTGCCTGTACCTGCATCATTTTCTTTTGGTATAACAATAGACACTTCTTCGACTTCACCATTACTGTGCGTAATATTTATTTCTTCATCCTCGTGAGCTCTCACGAAATCTTGCAGAACGCTCGGGGTTATATTCTCTGTAACACTTTCCTCTCCTGCAGAAAGACCCAATATAGTGTCACCCACCACAAGCCCGGCGTCTGCTGCAGGAGACCCATCCATAACACCAGTGATCATCAACGATGAATTCTCAAGTACCGCACCACTAGGAAGCGAACTAGACGAAGTCGGCATACCACTTGCAAACGCAACTGTGAAAAGCACCCACGCAAGAAGTAAGTTACAGACTACTCCTGCCACAAGCACGAGAGCTTGCACGTACTTTGGTTTGTTGTGCATAGCACGAGCACTGTCTGGACCATTTGTAGTTTCTTCATCTGGATCTTGGCCAAATATTTTCACAAATCCACCAAATGGAATCCAGTTCAAACTATATATAGTCTCACCTCTTTTAAATAAAGTTTTAGCTCGTGGTGGAAATCCGAAACCGAATTCATCTACACGAATACCAAACTTTTTTGCAACGAGAAAATGCCCAAGTTCGTGGACCAAAACTAAAATCAATAGTACGAGTACAAAAAGTATAATAGACATATTAGTTCATCACTTCGTTTTCTTTTTTATTAAAAACTGCTTCGAGCGCATCGTTGGCCTCTCCTACTTTTTTCTGCAGATCTTCTTTCATACGAAAAGCTGTGTCTTCTGGCAGACCTGCTTCCTTCATCTGATTTATCGCCTCTTCACGTTCCTTGCGGATAGTGATGCGCGCATCCTCGAGTTTTTCTTTGAGAATTCTCACAAGCTTTGTTCTAGTCTCGGTTGTGAGTGCTGGAAAAATAACACGTATACCTGCATCGTCAGTTGAGACAGAGAAACCAAGATCAGAAGTCTGAAGAGCTTTTTCTATATCTTTAACAAGAGATTTATCCCAAGGGATTACGCGCAAAGTCTTTGGATCTTCTATAGTAATAGAAGCCATATTCTTCAGTGGTTGCAATGACCCGTAGCTTTCAGCGTGTATACCGTCTAGTATCATAGGACTCGCACGGCCCGTATGAATCTGAGAATATTCCTTTAAAAGCCACTCTTCGGCCTTTTTTGCACTTTGTGTAAATGTATCTAGTGAAAACATGGTTTGATTATAGCTTACAATCTAGAATTTACAAAAATCTTTTTTGGGAATTTTTATTACTATCTGTAACCCGTATCACGCTTTTGATTAACTAAAGTTCAATGTCAGGAAAATTTTTCTTTTATCCACCACTTTTAAAAAGCACACATAAAATCTTGCTAGATTTTTGCTCTGCTCGTGCCGCCGCAATGCGCAAGGCTTTTTAGAAAGTGTGGATTTATATATATGAGAATTCTGAATTCAAATAACAGAGATTCCCACTATTTAAAAGACTAGCGAGCCTGGCGAGGCGAGTTCGAGGAATTTTTCAGCAGAAAAATATCCGTACTTTTAAATAGTGGGGATGAAAAGTAGGTTTCCAGAAATTAGACGTTAGATAACCAAGTATGTGACAGAAGGTATTGTTTAGATTACCGGAAGTATAAACGCAAGATGCTCTAGAAGCATTTTTGGTGATGATCCACGCAGAGATAAATAGTCTCTATACAAATCAATACTTTTAAATGCGTCGATATTTTTTTCAGTTGGAAAATTCTTCTTCAAGATCTTCTCGATAGACTCTAGTAAAAAAGTCATGTCATTTCGCTCTACCCCTGTATCTTCATCGTCTTTATATTTATCTAAAAGTTTTGCGATAAAAGATATACGTTCTATCGGATTCAATCTCAAGAATTCTTGTGCATTTGGATCAAGTGAATCTGATGTGTGACTAAGTGCTGTGACACGTGAGCGGAGCGTTGGGAGTAGGTCACTTATTCTCGGTACGAGCATAATAAAATATTTATCCTCTCCAGGATCTTCAAAAAGTTTCAGTAACTTGTTTGCCGCCTCCGACGTGATAGCCGAACAAGAAAATATTGAAAATGTTTTTCCTCCAGTCTGTGATTTTAAACTTGATCTTTCGACTAAAGTTTTTGCATCATCTACAGCAAAAGTTGAAAAATTCTCTATGTAAACATCTGGGTTCCCGATACACGCGACACCAGACTTTTCCAAAAACTTTTTTATCTTTTCTAATACAACATCGAAATCCCCTTCGACAATCAGTGTCTTGTCGAGCGTTTCTAAATCTGTATTTTCTAAAAATGCTTCAAGCATATTATCTCTTTGAAATAATTGTTTTCTTGTATGTATCCAAGTGATTGAGTGCTATACCAGTACCTTTCACAACACAATATAGTGCATCGTCTGCAAGTCGAGCTTTCACACCAGTCTTTCTGTATACGAGATCTGGAAGATTTCTGAGCATAGATGAGCCTCCTGTCATAATAATTCCTTGGTCAATGATATCTGCTGCAAGTTCAGGTGGAGTTTCCTGAAGTACATCTTTGATTGCGCGGACCATCTGTTTGAGTTCGTTGTCTATTGATTTTACAATCTCATTTGTTGAAACTTGCGCCGTGCGTGGAAGACCTTGGATAAAGTCCCGGCCTTTTATAGTCATAGTAAGCTCTTCTTCCAAAGAAATTGCGGAGCCGATATTGATCTTTACATCTTCGGCAGTTTTATCTCCGATAGCAAGAGAAAACTTTTTCTTTATATAATCTGCGATAGCTTGGTCGATTTTGTTACCTGCACATTTTACTGAAGTACAAGATACGATTCCACCGAGAGATATCACCGCTACGTCTGTCGTACCTCCGCCGATATCTACGATCATATACCCTCGTGATTCATGAATTGGGATTCCAGCACCAATCGCAGCCAAAATTGGTTCCTTCACAACATACGCACGTTTTGCTCCAGCTTTGATCGCAGCTTCTACAACTGCACGTCTCTCAGTCGAAGTCACACCCGCTGGAACTGAGATCATAACTTCAGGTTTTATAAAATTCCATTTACCAAGAGCTTTGCTTATAAAATACCGGAGCATAGCCTCAGTCACTCTATAGTCTGCGATCACACCGTCCTTCATAGGTCGATAAGCGATGATACTATCTGGGGTTCGCCCGATCATATCTTTTGCATCGTTTCCAACAGCCAAAATCTTGTTGTCGATTTCAGAAACTGCTACAACAGAAGGTTCGTTTAGAACGATTCCTTTGCCCGGCACGAATACGAGCGTATTTGCCGTCCCCAAATCTATCCCTAGTTTTTTAGAAAAAAATTCCATAAGTCCCGATAGTATAACATATGAATAATTTTGATTATATTTTTTGACAATTCCTATAAAACCTGTATAATGTAGAAAATTGTTTTTATGGAAGATAATAAAGGAACAAAAATTATTTTTGACTTTGGAGGGAAGACACTAATATCTCCTCCACTTTGGCCCAACGCAAAAGTAAGCATGCAGCCGGGAGATCTTACAAAATTTCTCCCGTCAGGAAACGGTGCTTATGGATATCAAAATAAAAAAGCATTTAATCCATTGAAGTCAGCACCTCCACAGGAAGCTACCGGTGGACATCTTTACTTTGAAAACGCAATAGCAGAAGAAGACTTCAATACACTCTTGCGTATAACTGGAGTTAAATCTGGAGAAAAAGATTACGCAGTTTTTATTGAAGAATCCAAAAATCCTCAAGTTGATGGCTTTTTGCTTCAAATGCGGATCGTCCCAAAATTTGCACTTCGATTTATGTTCGGTGTAATTGAAGAACAAGAATATGAATCTTTCCCGGAGCAAGAGCTAACTATTGGTGAATTGCTCTATGGCTTCATCGAAAGCGAGCGAGCATATTGGGGAACAAGCTTTTCCGATAGCCCTAAACTTAATGGTAAATTCGGCGGAGATGCCGACTTTATGAGAGAAGAGCTTTCTTTTGGATTCATGGTTGAAAATAATTACTATGATGTGTGCCGAATTTGGTCACGCGCATGGCTTGTAACTAAATAAAACAACAAAGGCCCCACCTAGGGGCCTTTTATTATTTCAACTTTTCTAGAAGCTTTTTGTGTATTCCATCAAACGAACTATTACTCATGACCACGACAACATCATCTGGTCTCAATATTGGTAATGCTTTTTCTAAAACTTCGTCTGCGTTATTCAATGCGCATACCTGCTTACCTCCATCTCTCACCAAACCCGCAACGATGTTTGGATCAATAAAATCTTTTGGATCGTCCACAATGCGAAGCGCTGGTGTAGACAAGAAAACTACATCTGCATCAATAAATGAATTTCCATATTCATGTTCAAAAATTTTTCTTCTACTCGTAACTGAGCGTGGTTCAAAAAAAACTACTATTCGTTTACCCTGAAATCTTTCTCGGATTCCTGAGAGTGTCTCTCGTACCGCAGTCGGATGATGAGCAAAATCATCTATGACCGTAACACCTCCGACAGTTCCGATGATTTCTTGTCTTCTCTTCATTCCCCGGAAATTTTTGAGTGCGTGTGTAATATCAGAGAAATCAATTCCCTCCCGCAAAGCGACCACTATGACCGAGAGTGTATTCAATAGATTGTATTTACCAAAGAGAGGTGTTGTTATCCTACCCAACAAAACCTTGTTCATATATATATCTGCACTTTGTCCAGATTCATCATTTTCTATATTTTTCGCATAAATATTTGCACTCTCATCGAACCCATAAGTGACGACTTCTGCTTTGGTAAAATTTACAAGCTCCAATGCATTCGGATTCTCAGCGCATAAGATGAGGGCGCCTTTTGGATTTACAATTTGTGCCAAAAACCTAAAAGCTTGCTTGTAGTCTTCTAAGTCTTTATATATGTCTACGTGATCGAGCTCTATAGATGTGACGATTGCCATGTATGGATTGTAGTGTAAAAATTTTGGACTCTTGTCGAAATACGATGTGTCATACTCGTCTCCCTCGATTATAAAATGTTCTCCACCTCCTACATGAAAACTTTTTTCACTTCCAACTGGAATTCCACCCACTAAATATCCTGGGTCTCTACCACATACAGTAAATACATGTTCGAGCAAGCCAGTCGTAGTGGTCTTGCCATGTGTACCACAGACAACTAGTGACTTTTTGTCTTTAATAAAAAATTTATTAATTGCACTAGCCATCGAAAGCTGAGGGAGAAAATTATTCCTCACAGCGATTGCTTCGACATTTTCAGGGCCAAACATATTTGCAGTTATTGAAAGGTCTTTATCTAATACATTGTCTCCACTAAAACCTTCGTAAAATTTTATGTGATTGTCTTTTATAAAATCACTCATCGGTGGATAACATTTTTCGTCACTACCACTGATCTCATATCCCGCCTCCTGAAAAAGACCTGCAAGCGAACCCATAGCAGTACCACAAACACCCGTGAGGTGAACTTTTTTTATCTCAGATATATCTTCTGGTTCGTTTCGTCTTGCACTTCTAATATCCGTATCCGCCAGGGCTTTAAGTTTTTCACCGTAATATTTTTCTGCTTCAGGTAACATGACAAGATAATAACAAAAAAACGACTCGTTTTCGAGTCGTTTATAAAATCAGTCATCACAATGTTTACACTGTACAACAAGGTTTGCAATGCGCTGACGGAATTCCTTCATTGCCTTGTCGGTGCGTCTTTGTGGATGCACAACATTCGAACAAATCACAATACCAAGTTTCTTCTCAGTATGAAGTGTTACTGAGCAACCAGTAAACCCCGTTGCCACGATTGCATTTTCAGTAAAACATCTACAGTGCGAATATTCAGGAAAAAACTTATCCCAACCAAATCCAAATCTATGTCCCGGCAGATGGGTTAGTTGATCCTTTTGCATTTGGATGCCAATGTTTCTTTCGTCTTGAAATCCACTTGGGTAAAGCTTGTATCCACCAATCTGACATCCTCGTAATACTACTTTTGCAAATTGTACAAGGTCGTTTGGTGTAGAAAATACTCCAGCTACTCCAGTACATCTTTTATTGTCCTGATAAAACTTCCAGGATAATTCATCATGCACCTCTCCTACGATCAATCTCTTTCTGAATTTTTCATCATACTCAGTTGGAACAATCGCGTCTTTGTGTAGAGCATAATCACTTGGGTGATATGTAGTGTAGTGCATACCAAATGGATCGAAAATTATCTTCTTCATCAATACATCAATTGGCTCTTGGGCCACCGTCTCAATCACTAAGCCTAGAAGTAAGGTTGTAGAATTTCTATATTGATGATGTGTTCCAGGAGCTTCCCGAAGTCCTACAGAAAAAATGGTATCCAATATTTTTTTTGTAGACATATTCCACAATACATCTATACCTTCTCGTAAATTAAACTCTACTGTAAAAGTAAGCAGGTGGTACAAAGTGATATATTCTGTGTGTTCACCTTCTAAAGGCAAGATATCTGCAATCTTTGTATCAAGTGATAACTTTCCTTCGTTTACAAGCTTGAGAGCAAGCATTGCAGTGAAAGTTTTCGTGATGCTTGCTATATCGTACACAGAATACTGACCAAGTAATGGCGCAGAATTTTCATAAGTCATAGCACCATAACTAAGCATCAGCGATTCAAAAACATCATCGATATCCTTGCCATTATTTGCATTTGGCTTAATCAAGCCAATCACACAACCTGGGAATATTCCTGCCCTCATGGCAAGCTCTGCCTCATTCTTGATTGAGTCAATCAAGTGAGTAGAGAAAGTAGTCTCTGCAGTTAATTTTTGCATCTATATTAAGTTTTATTTTAGTGAGCAATATTAATTCGGATAGTACAGAATAAAAGATACTTTGGCAAGAATAGTTAGAAACCGGCCAATATGGTATTTTTGGAATATGTACAGCATCCGAGTCGTGCCAATAAAACGAGTTGCCAAGCTCGAAGAACTAACTTATTTTTCCGCTGAGCCTATAGAAAAAGGTAGTATTGTTAGTGTCCAAATAGGACGAAAAGATGTGGATGCTCTAGTCCTGTATACAAAGGATATTAAGACCGATAAACAGGAGATCAAGAAAGCATCCTTTAAGCTAAAAAAAATTTCTAAAGTAAAAGGACCTTCTTTTTTAAGTGAACACTTTTTAGAAGTCGTAGAACTCACAAGACGATACTTTGTAACAAACGGACCGACTGTATTTAGTGCACTTATCCCCTCTCTTTTTTTGAAAAAAATAAAAGTTGAAAAGAAAGAAATTTCTCAAAACAAAAAACAGCGAACAAGTAGTGAGAAATTTATCTTGCAAGCACCACACGAAGAAAGATGGAGTTACTACAAGACACTCATACGCGAGTCATTCGCAAAAAAAGAATCAGTCTTTATATTAGTACCCACTTGGTTTGATGCACAAAAGTTACACGACTTTCTATCGCACGGCATCGAGGATTACTCAGTGCTGTTTTATAGTGGCAAAAAAGATAGTGAACTTACAAAATCTTTCAAAAAGACACAGACCGAGACACACCCACTATGTATTATTGGTACCGGATCATTTCTCTGTATACAGAGAGACGACATAGGTACACTTGTCGTAGAAAATGAAAGTTCAGACGCATATCGTGGAATACAAAACCCTCATATAGACATGAGGGTCGTCGCATACTTTTATGCTAGCAAGCACAATACACGACTGATCGTAGCAGACACCATCCTCCGCACAGAGACTCTCTATAGACTAGAGACCCATGAGTTTATAGAAGCAGAGTCATTGCGTTTTAGAATAGAAAAGCCAAAGTCAGTAGAACTTGTAGACAGAAAAACAAACAAAGACAATCGAGCTGGATTTATATTCGGAGAAGAAGTCCAAGATGTTTTAGATCAATCTCTAAAAAAAGGTGAGAATATTTTTCTCTTTGCACTCCGAAAAGGTTTTGCTCCGACAACTGTGTGCAACGATTGCAGTGAGAGAGTTCGCTGTCCAAAATGTAAAACTCCTCTTTTTCTTTTTGGGTCCGATAAATCTACTGACTCACCACTCCGTAGATTTACATGTCAAAAATGTAAATACGTAGAACGCACAAACATAACATGCAGATCTTGTGGTAGCTGGAACTTGGTCGCACTTGGCATCGGGACCGATAGAATATTTGAAACTCTAAAGGAGCAGTATCCGAGTAGGGCTATAATCCAAATCGATAAAGAAACGGTAAAGTCCCACAAAGAAGCTCTGGAAAAAATCGAAGAGTTTGAAAACACACCCGGCGCAATACTAGTTGGTACAGAACTAGCGATGTATTACTTCACAAAAAAAGTTCCGACCTCTGTCATCGTATCTTTTGACACCCTCTTCTCCATACCGTCTTATACTATTCACGAAAAAGTAATTAGAATCTTGGACGATATTTCTGAAAAAACTGAAAATAAACTTTTCATACAAACCAGAAGTCCCGACGAAGGTGTACTTCGTGCTTACACACAAGGAACGCTTCATGATTTTTTCAGGACAGAGCTTGAAGACAGGAAAATTTTTGCGTATCCACCATTTACTACGCTTCTGAAAATATCTTTCCGAGGAAGTAGCGAGAAAGTGACAACTATACGTGAATTGTTACAAGGCGAGTTTGAATCGTACAAGCCTGATATCTGGGAGAATACAATCGCGGGAGCAAAAATAGAACATAAGGTATCAATGCTCATAAAGATACCCCAAATCTCCTGGTCTCCTGAAAAATTGGCGCAAAAGAATGATCTGGATTCCAACCTAGAGGCCAAACTCCGAAGTCTGCCATTTGGAGTGATGATCGAGGTTAATCCGACGATTATACTGTAAATAACCCTTGCACTAGAGCCAGGAACATGTTATCTTAAGACCTATGTCAACCGTAAGTATAGAAATCAAGAAAAATGCAAACGAAAACAACGCAAGCGTACTGCGGCGTTTTACACGTAGAGTTCAGGAAACTAGACTTCTACAAAAAGTTAAAAGCAATCGTTACGCTGAAAGACCACTTTCAAAACTTGCTCTAAAAAAAGGTACTCTAAAACGTATCGCAAGACGAAAGGACACAGAACGACTAAAGAAACTTGGAAAATTTGTAGAACGGACTCGTTAAAATATGATCCAGGACGAGAAAACAAATCTAATCAACAAAACAAAAGGCAAGCTTCCACGCTTGCCTTTTGTGAATATGAAAGACAAGATTCTTGGTAAAAAATACGAACTCTCTATAGTTTTTCTATCTGACAATGAAATAAAAAAGATAAATAAAAAATACAGAAATAAAAACAAAGCTACAAACATATTATCTTTCGAATTATCAGAATCCTCTGGTGAGTTACTACTAGCTCCATCTCTAATAAAAAAAGAAGCGCCAAAATTCGGTATGAATTTTCAAAATTTTACCGGTTTTTTGCTTATCCACGGAATGCTACATTTGATAGGAATGGATCATGGTAGTACAATGGAAGCTATGGAAGAAAAGTGGAAAAAATATTTTCATTTTTCAAACTAACAATATTTATTTTTAAACTCAAAAAATGATTCGAAACATTACTGCAGGATTGGATGTAGGTTCACAAACGACTCGCGTTGTAGTCTGTGAAAAAATTGCGGGAGAACAATATCCTAGAGTAATTGGTATGGGGTCCGCTCCTACTCGTGGCATGAGACATGGCTATGTAGTAAACCAAGCTCATGTAACAGGAAGTGTTTTGCGTGCACTCAAAGATGCAGAAAAAAATGCCGGATTACCAATCAAACGAGTAACACTTGGAGTGGGCGGTATCACTCTCGGATGTGAAGCGAGCACTGGCATGGCCATAATTTCAAAAGCTGACAGTGAAGTCACTCACTTGGATGTACAAAAAGCTCTAGATGAAAGTGAGGAAGCGCTCACCCTAGCAAACAGAAAGATCATAGACACTCACCCGCTCGGATGGCGCATAGACGGCAAAGCGGTGCTAGGTTCTCCTATCGGAATGAAAGGAGTAAAGTTAGAAGTAAAAACCCTTTTCAATACATCTCTGGCTCAACACCTCGATACACTTATAGCTAGTGTCAGTGAAGCTGGAGTAGATATCATAGACATAGTCCCAAGTATCATAGCAGCCTCTAGTGTACATATAGGTGAAAAGCAGAAGACCGCTGGTTGCCTACTTGCAAATATAGGTGGAGAAACTACAAGCTTGGTTGTATACGAAGACAATATACCTGTGACCCTCGCTGTGTTTCCTATCGGAGGCAATGACATCACAAATGATATCGCTCTCGGATTAAAAATACCTCTCGAAGAAGCCGAAGGGATCAAGACAGGTAGTATCATGAATAATTTTGCAAAAAGAAAACTCGACGATATTATCGAAGCGAGACTTTCTGATATGTTTGAACTTATCGATACTCATTTGAAAAAAATTCGTCGAAGCGGATTGCTTCCTGCTGGTGTGATATTTATCGGCGGTAGTTCACAATTCGCAAATCTCGAAGAAGGTGCGCGACTTGCCCTAAAACTTCCTACTCGACTTGGAATTAGCGAACTCGTTGAAATCTCAAAAGGAAAAATTCGCGATTCTGTGTGGAGTAATGCATTTGGACTTGCGATTATGCAAAAAGAATCCAGCATGAGCGGCAGTAGTGGAACATTTATCGCTAGTATCAAGAAATTCTTCAAAACTTTGGGCAAACAATTGCTCCCCTAGACCCCCTGTATCTTTTTTTTATTATTTGCTATAGTGTGGCCATAACAGTTTTGGTCCATTACTACCTTTAAATTAAGCGTTTGTGGGTAACCACAAATGCCGTTTTGTATGCCTAAAATAAACCCAGAAATTGAAACATTTGCACGAATTAAGGTTATTGGAGTCGGAGGATCCGGCGGCAATGCCATAAACCACATGATAAGCTCTAAAGTTAAGGGTGTTGAATTCATATGTATGAACACCGATACTCAAGACCTTCACAAGTCACTTGCTGACAAGAAAATCCACATTGGTAAGAACCTTACCAAGGGTCTTGGTGCTGGAATGAACCCAGACACAGGAAAGAAAGCTGCTGAGGAAACAAAAGCAGAAATCCAAGACGTGATAAAAGGTGCTGACATGGTATTTATCGCATGTGGTATGGGTGGAGGAACAGGAACAGGTGCAGCTCCTATAGTTGCTCGTGCAGCAAAGGAACAAGGCGTGCTCACAGTTGCTGTTGTAACAAAACCATTTTCATTTGAAGGCAATCAGCGCATGAAGCTTGCGGACAATGGACTCGCAGAACTCGAAAAAGAAGTTGATGCAATACTAGTGATCCCAAACGACAGACTTCTCATGATCGCAGATAAAGATACAGGATTCAAACAAGCTTTCGCTCTATGTGACGAAATACTTCGCCAAGCAGTCGAAGGAATCTCAGACCTTATCACAACTCCAGGTATCATCAACGTAGACTTCGCTGATATCAAGGCTGTCATGTCAGATGCAGGTTCAGCACTGATGGGTATCGGATTCGGATCAGGCGACAACCGTGCTCAGACTGCAGCATTGCAAGCTATTAATTCCCCACTTCTAGATCTTTCAATCAACGGTGCACGCGGAGTACTCTTTGCAATCTCTGGTGGTGACGACCTTGGAATCCTAGAAATCCAAGAAGCAGCAAAAATAATCACAGAATCTATCGACAAGGATGCTCGCGTAATCTTCGGTACAATCCGCGACGAGCGCCTCAAAAAAGGTGAGATGAAAGTTACAGTTATCGCAACTGGCTTCCCTACTGATGCACCAAAACGTTCTCTATTTCAAGGACAAAAAGAACAAGAATCAAAGCCAATAATCCAAGCAGTTATAAAAGATGAGCCTATAATAAAAAAGGAGATTCACAACGCTCTACCGACTGACTATATTAAAAAAACTGAACCAAAAGAAGATGATATCTTCGATGATGATACAGATGATTGGAGTGCAGTTCCTGCATTTCTACGCAGACCAAAGAAATAGAATCTAATCAAGAATTCCCCTCCGGGGGTTTTCTTTTGTCTGTAACCCCCATGTTGTTATCGGTCATTCAGAGTTCAGTTTCCGGAAAAATCTTTTTCATCCCCACTATTTAAAAGCACGGATATTTTCTTGCTAGAAAATTCCTCGAGCTCGCCTCGCCAGGCTCACTAGTCTTTTAAATAGCGGGGATCTTTGTGTTTTGAATTCAGAATTCTCATATATATAAATCCACACTTTCT
>DALYDX010000007.1:0-36147 GCA_031972835.1 Minisyncoccota bacterium
AACAGGGCGGCTTTTAACATGTCTCTATAGTTCATTTTTTTATATCTGGTATAATTTATCTATATGAAACAAGCACGACTTGACCAACTCGCAGATGGCATATTTGCTATCGTTATGACTATTCTCGTTTTTGAAATCCGTGTACCAGAATTTGCTGGACCTGTGACTGATCAACAACTTTTGAATTCTTTGTATAACGTGTATCCGCTCTTCTTGAGTTATCTATTGTCATTTTCACTACTCTTTACTTATTGGTGTTCTCACCATTTTATAGTTTCAGTTTTTGCAAAAAATATCGACATAACTCTGACAAATATAAATGCAGTTTTCTTCTTTTTCGTAGGACTAACTCCATTTTCAGCTCACTTTTTAGGTACATACAGTACTTCACCTGTGGCTATAATTATTTTTGCTTTAAATATATTCTTGATCAGTATGACACTCTATATTATGCGTAGGCATGTAGAGAAATCAGAATCAATCGAGAATATACACATAAGTCACTTAGAGAACATGCATGCTTACACCAGAATCCTATTTCCAATATTTTGTTCCATAGTGGCTGTAATTGTATCTTTTTACAATACTGAGCTTGCATTGTTCTTGTTTACAATAGGTATATTGTTCAATGTCTTACCTGGGAGTACTAGGGCAGTTTTCGGTTTTGTCGAATTTTTTATTGGTAAGAAAATAAAATAAATAATATATGCACTCAAAAGCAACTCAACGTCATTTTTTATACGGACTTTTATTTTCAGTATTTGTTTTAACTGTTTTTATATTCATACCATTTCTCGCAGCAATGGTAGTAGCGGTAACATTTGCTGTAGTGCTACAGCCGGTGTTCAGATGGTTTGTAAAAATATTTCACTCCCGGGGGATTTCAGCATTTTTGACATCTTTGGTTTTGATAGTGATGTTTGCTCTGCCAGTATCTTTTATTGTGCGTGAGGTTGTAATTCAGGCGAAAGTTTTTACTGGATCAGAAAATGGTCTAAGTTCTATAACCAACCTGGTATCTTCTGTAGAAGCTCCACTCAATCGCGTACTACCTGGATCATCAGAGAAGGTGACTGTATATTTACAAGATTTAGCACAGACTTTGGGCAGCAATATTGGACCAGTATTTGCCGGCACATTTCATACATTTGTTTTCTTTGGCATAATGCTTATCTCACTATTTTTCTTTTTCAAAGATGGACCACAATTTGAAAAAGCTCTTATCAAGATCAGTCCACTGGGCGATACATATGATCAGGAGATACTAGGTAGATTGAAACGGGCTGTGAACTCAGTCATACGAGGTTCTCTTACAATAGCTCTGATTCAAGGTGTGCTCACAGGATTGGGCTTATGGATATTTGGAGTGCCAAATCCAGCCCTGTGGGGATCGCTCGCTGCTTTTGCAGCACTTGTGCCGAGTATCGGTACATCTCTAGTGCTTGCCCCGTCAATACTTTTTCTATTTATAACAGAACAGTTCTTCCCAGCGCTTGGTTTGACCATATGGTCTATGCTTATAGTTGGGCTTATAGACAATCTACTAAATCCATACCTAGTTGGACGTGGAGTCAATATTCATCCACTCTTTGTACTTTTGTCAGTGATCGGAGGGCTTTCTGTCTTTGGTCCAGTTGGATTTATTGTTGGACCTCTTACAATCAGCTTGCTCTATGCTCTGCTTGATATATACAAGCTTGGTTTTAAATCAGAATAGCTATGAATTTGGTTAGTTGCTTGTTATAATATTACTATCAATGATCTCTTCATCGCACTATACAATCACAAAAAATAGTAGAAATTTCTTGGCAACCTCTATTGGTATTAGTATTTTTTTTATATTGCTTGGAATTTTGGCAATATACCTCATAGGTAATCGTGTTGACCGAATTGAAAGAGAAAGATTTCTCGTTCGAGTTCAAAATGCAGCTATCTTGATAGAGCCTAACGATGTCCTCGCTTTGTCTGGTACAGAAAGTGATATCGACAGTCCTGCTTATAAAAAATTAAAAGAAAAGATGTTTGACCTAGGTGTCGTTAACACAGACGCTCGTTTTACGTATTTGATGGGTCTTTCAGGAGATAAACTTTTTTTCTATGTTGATTCAGAACAACCTAATTCTCCAGATTATTCTGCACCGGGAGATATATATGAGGAAACATTGCCAATTGAAGTTTTAAATTTCAAGAGTGGGACACCTTTTGTAGAAGGTCCATATACAGACGGTTGGGGTAGGTGGGTCTCAGCATATGCGCCTGTTGTTGATCCTGTAAGCGGTAGTACTATTGCGATCATAGGTATGGATATTAGTGCAGACTATTGGACTACACAGATATTGTATATACGTCTAGTTACTGGCTTGGTGACTCTTCTTATTTGTGGATTTTTGATTGTACTTATGCTTTACCTGAGAAATTCTGTGGGCAACATAGAACTTCTACATAAAGACAATGAAACACTCCGGGCTAGCAAAGAATATCTACTTGAGACTGAAAGCATAGTCCACTTGGGTAGATGGAACCTAAATCTGATGGTTAACGAATTGTCTTGGAATGATCAGATGTTTTCTATATTTGGAATATCAGAGAATATGAAAATAACTCCTGATACTTTCTTTGATTCAATACACCCAGAAGATTTAAAGCAAGTCAAAGATGCTTTTGAAAATGCAACCAAAGGAGGTAAAGATTCTTTTGATATATTATATAGAATTCTTGTGCCAAATATGCCAGTCAAGAAAATACTTTCAGTGTGTTCAGTTCGCAAGAATCCAAAAGGCGCAATTTTCCGTATAATTGGCACAGCACAAGATGTATCAAATTTTTCAATAACTCGTTTGTAATATTATGAATCCTGACGATAAAATAACTTATTTCGGAGAAACAGATTACCGTAATACACGAACCAAGTTCGGTATTAAGGCCCTTGATCGTGCGAGACATATGTATGTGATAGGAAAGACGGGTATGGGAAAGTCTACGCTACTTGAAAACATGGCTATCCAGGATATTCAAAATGGAGAAGGTATGGCGTTTATAGATCCTCATGGAGGTACAGCAGAAAAGCTACTCGACTATGTTCCTGAGCATCGCATAAAGGATGTTGTATATTTTGCTCCTTTTGATATGGAATATCCAATATCTTTCAATGTTATGGAAGATATTGGTCCTGACAAGCGTCACTTGGTAGCAAGTGGGCTCATGAGTTCATTCAAGAAAATATGGGTTGATGCTTGGAGTGCTCGTATGGAATATATTTTGAACAATATACTCCTTGCGTTACTTGAATATCCAGATTCTACGTTGCTTGGTGTAAACAGAATGCTTGCCGATAAAGATTTTCGCAAGAAAGTTGTTGAAAATGTTTCTGATCCATCTGTAAAGTCTTTTTGGGTTGATGAGTTTGCAAAATATGGAGACAGGTATATGCAAGAAGCCGGAGCTGCGATTCAAAACAAAATCGGACAATTTACTGCGAATCCAATAATCCGAAATATCATCGGTCAACCTCGTTCGTCTTTTGATATTCGAAAAGTAATGGATGAAAAGAAAATACTTATCATGAACCTTTCAAAGGGTCGTGTTGGTGAGCAAAATGCAGCACTACTAGGAGGAATGTTGATTACAAAAATATATTTGGCGGCAATGTCTCGTGCAGACGCTTCAGCTGATGCATTGAAGAAGCTTCCACATTTTTATTTTTATGTGGATGAATTCCAATCCTTTGCTAGTGATAGTTTTGCTGATATTTTGTCTGAGGCTCGTAAATACAAACTTAGTCTTACTATTGCGCATCAATACATAGAGCAAATGTCTGACGAAGTCAGGGCTGCAGTTTTTGGAAACGTTGGTACGATGATTATTTTTAGAGTGGGAGCAACAGATGCCGAAGTGTTTGAAAAAGAGTTCTCGCCGACGTTTACCGCCGAAGATATTGTGAATTTGGGATTTATCCAAATATATCTGCGTTTGATGATAAATGGTATTGGCTCGAAGCCTTTTTCAGCATTATCCATGCCCCCAATTGAAAAACCACCTAAGTCATATACCCAAGAAATCATAGAAAATTCTAGAAGCGCAAATGCTCGTCCAAAAGCTAGTATTGAAGAAAATATAAAAGAATGGCACGCACCAGTTGTAGTAGAAAAACCTCCTCGTCGTGATGGACCTGCTGATGGTGTACCTAGACAGGCATTTGTTCCAGTAGGAGATAAGCCAAAACCTTATGTGGCAAAAGAGACCACATCTTTTTCACCAAGGCCGATTTTCAAGCCAGTGCCTGCTAGTGTGAATCCATCTGCGAATACATCTTTTTCTCAGAACACAAAACCACAGCCCGCTTTCACTCCGAAGCCATCCTTTGTTTCTAATACAAAAACTATTCCCCAAGCTTCACCTATAAAAACACAAAGCACTCCGAATACATTTAAGAAACCTGAAGAGAAAAAACCTTTTTCTGGACTTAGAGATTTGATTGATAAAATTGATACAGATGATATACCAAAATCTCCAGTCCAAACTTATAATCAAAATAGGAATACATATCCGAATCCAAAACCACCCGAAGTCGTAGTAGAGAAGACGATGTCACTGTCTGGTTTAAAAAGTAAACCGCTTTCTCAAAAAGAACCAACAATAGAGAATAGAAATGCACTTAAAAATGTTTTAGCACAAGCTTTGACTGAGAGTGCAAAGAATCCACCTCCACCACCTCCTAGATCGGCAGATAAAAATATTCAGCCTGGGATTGTACAGCGCCCACCGATGCAGCAGACAAATGAACCAGTAAAACAAACAGAGGACAATCAAGTAAGTCAACAGTCGAGCGTTAACCAGCCGCAAAATAATCCTCCTTCTAAAAAACCAAAAGAAGTTCCCGAGGATATATTACTTAAGATTTTAGAATAACATGAGATTGTCGAGTAAATATTTGTTTTTATTACCTATCGTATTTATGCCTTTTTTAGTGCGCGCAGATATATCTGTAACGGAGATTATGTATGATCATTCTGGGTCTGATACAGATTTTGAGTGGGTAGAATTTTATAATTCTGGATCTGATACTGTAAGTTTGTCGGGATGGAAATTCAACGATGGATCCAGCCATACTCTAAATGAGCCACCTCTCAATGGAGGTATGGGTTCTCTTGAAATTGGACCAAATGAATATGTTGTCTTTGCAGGCAATGCAACAGCTTTTTTGAGTGAATATGTAAGTTACAGTGGGACTTTGATTGATACAGTTATGTCACTTGCAAATACAACAGACACGGTTTCGCTTGTCGATGATACTGGAGCGACTGTTGCAAATTATACATATAGTTCAGAGTCAGGTGGAGTAGGTGATGGCACAAGTCTCTCAAAGATCGGAGGGGTTTGGCAGAGCGGGAGTCCAAGTCCAGGGGAATCAAACTCTGAATCGACAGACAGCGGTGGCTCATCTGAGATAAGTGATAACACAGATTATGTTACTAGTACTACAGAAGAGGATGCAGATTTTTTGGATTTTGTACCACCAGAAGACAATGTTGAAATCCTATCAGACATAGTGATTGTATCTGGTATGTCGTCAGAATTTGATTCACTTTTAAAAAAAAGTAACGGGGATATAAGTCGTAGTGGTAATTATATGTGGAACATGGGGGATGGTACTCAGTATGTATTTAAACCAGCCAAAAGATTCGAACACACATACTATTACCCAGGAGAATACATGATAGTGCTAGATTATTATAGTACTGGTAGTGTTGAAAAAGACGATACTGATAGGCTTGTTGTAAAAGTTGTGGACGCTTCTATTGTTGCAAAGATTTTAACTGGTGGTGCTATAGAAATATCGAATACTTCTAAGTATGAACAAGATTTAAATGGGTGGGTGGTTGAAAGTGACTATGCTTCTTATAAATTCCCATCGAGTTCAATTCTTCTTGCTGGTAAAAAAGTTATTCTTCCGCCTAGAAATACACATTTTCCTTCAAATATTTCAAAAATAATACTTAGATATCCAAACGGGGAATTTGCTTATCAGTATCCTTTACAGGATGTAGATACTAAAAGCACCGCTCTAGTAAATCATACTAGTAGCTCAAAAACATATTTAGGGTTTCAGTCTAAAGAAACCGAAGACTCATTTGGTTTAGATAGTTCAGAAAATTTATCTGCTAACACAGCAAAAATCCCGCTTCCTACAAATACGTATGCATACTTGGGGTTTGCGGGAGTTTTGGTTTTAGGGGTTGGTAGTATTTTTTATACTAAGAGTATTTCAAATAAAAATTCTGTAGATAAAAAAAGTGAAGCAGACGAGTTTGAGCTTATTGAAGAATAGATTTCGTATTTTTTATAGCGTCTATCTTGATATCAATTTCAGTTATATTTTCTGCGTTGATTTCTATTTCAAATGGAGAACCTAGATACTCTTCGTCTCTAGAAAGACTTGTCACATCTACAAAATACTTACCTAAAGGTAGGTCTATTTTAAATGTGCCGTCTTCTCCTACTGCTACCATGCTTACAACTTCAGTTTTGTCGGAGTTATATATGATTACTTCTCTATTTACGTACAGGTCTCTATCTACTTCGCATGTACTTAAAATACTAATCAATGGACATTTTGTGTCTATAATTATTTTCCCAGTTAGAGTATTTTTAGCTTCCTGGGTAGTCTCTAGGATTGCCATGGTGCTAGTACTTTCTGTCATTTCAAAAACTATTTGACCATTTAGAGTTCCAAATGTTGTTGGAGCTAATGAGCCCTCGTTTGTTTTTGTGAGTTTTGTCAGAATTATAGGCTCTAAAACTTCTTCTACAGTTTCTACTTCGGTTATCGCTAAGCTCTCGCTTACCGCTGCTTTTTCATCTATTACAGCCAAAGATTCAGTTGCTTGAGCTTGTATTTTTTGTGTTTCTACCATCACTATGTCAGATAGGTTAGAAGTTAGGTTTTGGAATTCCATACTAAGTACTATTTTCTCTGACTGTTCTGGTGTTGTGTTGGTTTCTACTGTTTCAGTACTAGATACTATTGTTTCAATATTTTCTGTAACAACTATTTCCTCTGTTTGAGTATCTGCAACTCTTTGGTCTGTTGATTTATTTTCTAGAGTAGCTTCTTCCATTTTTGTTGTTTCAGCTTCAAATTCTATAAGAGTAGGCAATAGGTCTTGAGCGACTGCTACTACGAGCTCTTCTTGTCCGCTAGTTTGAAGTTCATCAAAACTGTTATTGAGTTCTCTTGCGTGATCTACGAAAGCTTCTTTTATTGTTTCAGTTTGCTCAGAAGTTAATTCTCCTGTTTTTTGAAGTTCTCTTACCTCGTCTATTCTCTTCTCGATTCTGTGTTTTTGAATGTTAACTTTTTTTACAGGAGTAGACGCAAGAGAAACTTCTATTTCTTCTTTTACGTGTATTTTAATAGGGTAGAGTAGATCTCCTGGAAGTGTTTGCTCTGAGGCGTATGTAAGTGATCCCGCACCAACTAAAAGCAGTATCAATGCCCCAGCGGTGACCTTCACAAAAGCTTTTACATTCCATATATTTTTTATATGACCTAGATAAGGGGATAGTATAGAGTATTCTGAGCGTATTGGTAATCTTGTATAAGAAAGCAGGCGAAAACGCATCTCATCTTTTTCTCGTGAGGTTAGTTTTACTTGTTTACCTTTTTTAAATTGTGATTCTATATCTATCATAAATTCTTTTTTTCAATTTTTTCTTTTATCTTTGCGATACCTCGGTGGATTTTTACGGATACATTGTTTTCAGTCTCTCCTAGTATTTTAGCGATTTCTTTTACTGACATCTCTTCTATATATCTCATGATAATCGCATCTCGGTAAGGCTCGTCCAATGTATCCAGTATCTTTTTGATAATCTCAATATCATATAAATCTGATTTGTTTTCCGTTCCTTCAAATTCGAAATCTATGCCATCGTCCAACATCTTGTCGAGCGATGAAGATTTCTTCTTTCTATATGAGTCGATAACTAGGTTGTTTGCAATTGTAAAAAGTAGTGACTTAACATTGCGAACCTGGTTTCCTTCCTGTATGTATTCCCAAGTTTTCATAAAAGCTTCTTGGGTCAAGTCCAAGGCCTTTTCTCGGTCGCTAGTCTTGTAAAAACAATATCGAAAAAGGCTGTCACTATGGGTTTCATAGCAATCCATGAATATCTTTTGGTAGTTTTCAGGGTTCTTGTCGTTCATTGTATATGACGTATAGAAGGTGCTCATCTTACGTCACTTAGACATTATATTCTTTTGTTTTAAACTGAGCTAGCTACATAAGCCTAAAAACCCTAAAATACAGGGTTTTTAGCTTATTTCTTCGTTCTTGATCTTTATTTCTGATTTATTCAAAATACTGTGCATTATTGCCTCTAGTATTGTGAGACTCATCATAAAAATCGATATGAGTATAATGATTGTAAAAATTGGGTGTGTTTGCATGGTGGTTTCCTTATGCTTTTTATGACGAAGAAGATTTGAGAATCTTACAAAAAAAACAAAATATGAAATATACATAATATTTTGGTACAATACTTTCATGCAAAAAAAAGACAACAGGACTACGCAAAAGAAGGTAGTGATTATAGGTGGTGGATTCGGAGGTATTAAAACAGCCTTAGATCTAAGAAAGAAACTATCAAAAGAAAAATTACATATAACTCTAGTTAGCGACAAGCAATATTTTGAATATTATCCAGCTCTATATCGTATCGTAACCGGCGCTTCTCCGATTGAAGCTGCAGTTCCTTTGGATGATATTTTCCCAAATAATTCTATAGATATAGTAATAGATCCTATAGTGTCCGTGGATTTAAAACTGAAACATGCCGTAGGTAAAAGTGGGTCTATCTATAGTGGGGATTTCATAGTACTTGCCCTGGGTAGTGAGACTTCATATTTCAATGTTCCAGGACTTTCAGAATTGTCTTTTGGTTTTAAATCTATAAATGAAGCACTAAAATTAAAGAAGCACATTCATACGCTTTTTGTGCCACACGAACATCCGAACCCAACAGAATGTGTCTCTCATTTTCATATAGTAATAGTGGGTGCTGGTCCGTCAGGTGTTGAGATAGCGGGGGACTTAGCAGCTTTCATGAAGGAACTAACAAAGAATCATGCTATAGATCCATCGCTTATTACCATAGATATTATTCAGTCAGCCCCGAGGGTTTTGCCGATGCTTCCAGAAAAAGTTTCAAAACGTGTGGAGGCTCGTCTTCGAAAGTTAGGAATAAATCTATTCTTGAACCGCACTCTTGTAAAAGAAGAAGTCGAACAAGTCTATATGAAAGATATGTCTCTACAGGCCAAGACTGTGATTTGGACAGCTGGAACAAAAGTAAATCAACTCATAGCAAATATTTCTGGGCTATCATTTAGTCCAAAAGGACGTGTGATTGTAGACGAATATATGCAGGCGACCGGTCTGAAAGATATTTTTATAATAGGTGACATCGCTGACACTAAGCTCTCAGGACTTGCGCAGACGGCGCTTTCAGATGGAGGGTATGTGGCTAGTGCAATTACCAAATCTGTAGTTGGTAAAAAGCATATTCCTTATGTCCAGAAAAAGGTATCGTATTCTATACCTGTGGGTAGTAACTGGGGTGCTCTGGTGATAGGTGGTGTTGGTTTCTACGGGTTTATCCCTTATTTTGTAAGACATTTTATAGACTTCCTGTTCTTTGCTGAAATAGTCTCTATACGCAAGCTTTTTGGTATGTTTATGGATGGATATAAATATCGGTCCATAGATTCAAATTGCCGAGAATGTAACTAATATATTGCAAAAGCCCTCCTTGACAAGAGGGCTTTTTACGTGTAAAAAGTATATATAAGTTCATTTTAAAATCCAATATAGTTATGGCAAATACACAGGTTCAATCAACATTACTTAGTGAAGAGAAGATTGGGGCAATAAAAAAACGGATTCGAAGCACGTTTTCGAACGTTAACCTTCATATGGTTAAAAACCCAGTTACAAACAGGGTGAGCTTGAAGGTCAAATATAACTTCAAGGACGCAGCAAGAGTAAAGAAGGCTTGCGATGATTTGATGCTCCAATACAAAGAGGAGCATGATGCAATGCTCGAAGTGATCGGATATTTTGAAAAGCCGGAGGTAAATAAAATGAAAGTAGTTCCTTCAAAAGAAGAAGATGCTATTCTCGATGAAATTATTTTACCGGAAATTCAAGATGAATCAGTAGAAACTGTAGCTGTTGAAGCTGTGGGAATAGAAGAGGTTAGTTCTTCTAATATTAACCAAATACTCGAAATCCCTGAAGTCGCATCAGATCTTTTAAAAGTATTTTATATACCAAAAGAGAATGTTTGCGATTGCGACCAAGTAACACTTCGCTTGTCTTTTGATTTAACAAAAAGAGCAGATAGTGTAAAGTTCACAGAACTTACATTGTTTTGCAGTCTCATCAATGGTGATGGCAGTGCTTTTTTGGTGGAAAAGAACAATAACTTTGGCGAAGTTATTGTAGATTGCGATAAACTTCGCATCCCAGTTTCAGCGACATTTCGTCCAATACGCAAAAAGGCCCTTGAGTGTTTACTTGAAGAACAAGGAATTTTCTTTAACCCAAAAAATGGGAACCTTGAGACAAAACCGATTTCTGATGATAATAATATGAGAATGGTTTTGAACTTCAAGTCAGACAGGATTGCCTTGCTCGATAAGTTCAAGAAGCGTTTACAAGAAAGCGGCTTTAGGCTCTCGTTCGTAAATGAGAATGCTCAGAGTATTTTGATTATCAACTACAGATTCGTAGAAAAGTCTGTAGCATACTTTGAACTGATTGAAAGATCAGAACCAGGATATTTGAAAGGCAGATTTCTCGGGGTGCTTGGTTTAAAACCACACAGGTTTTATGTGAATGATAAAATGTGGTACATAACTATTGAACGCATAGTCAATTATGAGGATGTTGCAATAAAGCTAATTGAGGCTGGGTACAAACATGTAACAGCAAACAAAAAGCATATTATGCTACCGTCACTAAATCCGGTTTCTGGTGAAATCATGCCTCGTGAGATTCCTGATTCACAGAAAAGTATTCACAAAGAGGAAGAAAAAACTGATATGCTTGTTGTGAGAACTGTTTTGCAGAAGCAAACAAAATTGGAAGCAGAGGAAAAACCTACTTCGATAGCTCGAATTGCCAGGCTGATGAAAGGCTTGACTGAAGACGAAGCTCATAAGCTCATCGATAAGTTTGAAGATGTAATATCTGGTAAACACATAGGAGAGGTTAAGTCGGTCATGGTAAAAGCTGACAAAGACCCAGCAGAGGAGAGAAAGGCCATGAAGAGATTCATCCATCAGATCGTTGAAAGCGGTCTTATTGTAATAGATAAGACAGGCCATGTTGGAGTTCCTTACGGAAACGTAAAGATGCTCCCTGGCAATCGCTGGAAAGTAAGTCTGGAGACTTTTAAGTCCATGTCTCAGGCCGATATCCTAAGGTTTTTGGGAATTACGGATTGAAAATAACCCCGCAAAATTGCGGGGTTTTCTATTTGACATTTTTCTAATATGTGATATACAGAATACATAAGTTCACCAAAATAAAAAAACCAAATAAAATGGCAAAAACAAAAGGTATTTTGAAAGAAATCAAGATTGAAGATGTCGTTACTAAACGAAATTTTCGCAAAGGTTTAAATCAAAAATGGGCTGAGCAGTTGTCGACCCTGTATGCAAACAAAGTTGAGGTAGAGCCTATCGTGGTTACACCTATCCCGGAAAAGGAGGGTAAATACGAGTTGGTAAAAGGGCGCCATCGTATCCATGGTCGTAAGCTCGCCGATTTTTCAACAATTAAGGCGTACGTCAGACTGTATGAAGATGAGGCAGATATGGTAGTCGACGCGATTGCCGGAGATATCAATGGTGCTTTGCCTATGACACACGAGGATTTCGTGGTTGTGGCAAATCATTTGCTTGAATTAACAGGAAGTGTGCGACAGGTTGTAATACGCCTCGAAAAGGTTATGGACAGAAAAATAGCACAATCCTATGCAAAGGCTGCTGACGATCACCGGAGACATAAAAAAATATCTAAAGCTATGGACGCGGTTATAGATAAAAATATGCGACCGTCCGATGCTGCAGAAGAATACGGTGTTTCGGAAGAAGATCTGAAGGCCAGAATAAAACTCAGGAACAGAGGAAATGCAAAAGGACGCAAGCGTTATCACATCCGGGACTTTACCGGTAATGTTGGTAAAACTGCCGGTGTTTACAATCGCAATACGATAAAATTCATTGAGGAGGCGATTGAAGCATGGGAGAAGAATGAGTTTGCTTCATCTGACATCTTTGCAATAATTGAGCACGCAAAGAAAAAGAATGAAGAATTTTCAAAAAACATTAAGCAGATAGAAGATAGATTCCGTCTCGAGTCTGAAAAAGAGAAGTAAAAACAAACCCGCAATTAGCGGGTTTTAATTTTGGTTAATATTTTTGGGATTTTTTTGAAATCAGAAATTAAAGTAGCACGAAGCTTTCCATTGTACATTGCCGCCGCTGGGTGATAGAGAGGTAGGAAATATTCAGTAGGGAAGTCAGCGAATTTTTTATGGATTAGTTTTCCATGTGCATCAGATATTTTTAAGTCAGAAAAAAAGTCATTCATAGAGTGGCGCCCCAAGAATACAATTAGTTTTGGTTTTATGAATTTTAATTCTTCGTATAGCCATTCGCGACAGGATTCTTTTTCTTTTAGTGTAGGGTCACGGTTTTCTGGTGGGCGATATTTTACAATGTTTGTAATATATATATGCTCACGTTTCATTTTTATAGACTCGAGCATCTCGCTTAGAAATTTTCCTGCAGATCCGACAAATGGAATACCAGTTTCATCTTCTTTTTTACCTGGAGCTTCACCTATGAAGACTATTTTTGCATCAGGGTTGCCATCTCCAAAGACTGCTTGTTTTACAGTTCTTTTAAGTTTACATACGCATTTTGTAGACCATTTTTTATGAATTTGATTTAATTGTTCTTCTTGTGTCATGACTGAAGTATAACAAAACCCTCTCGATTTGAGAGGGTTATATATTTGCGCAAAGTATTGTCAGAATGTATATCCTATACCTGCTACGATTTTATTTTTGTATTGTGTGGAAGTGGACCACACAAACCAAGGTTTGAAATAATATTTTTCAAACACGGTTAATTTTATTACCGGTCCAGTTTCAACCCAGCTGTATTTAGCGGGTGAACCTTCTTCTGCACCAATAGAAGTTATACCTTGTATTGCGGCACCGATTTTTAAATAATCAGTAGGTTCCCATAGAAATTCAACATATCCATAACTGAAGTTTTCTTCATCACAAGTTGATCTTGCGTATTGGCCGAGTCCATAAAAAGAATATTGCATACCAGTCGAGTCTACACTTTCTCCTCCATATTCAATCTCTGGTCCGTATCCGCTGAAGCCCTCAGGGTCGGTTGAGTACAAGATTCCCATTTGAATCGAAGCCCAGAGGCTTGCAGATTCATTCTGTAGATTTGGGCCTACATACAACCCAAGAGTATTCTTCCAATCGAAACCATATCGGAGATCGATGAAGAGGTTTTCACTTGTTACCGCCTCATACCATATGAATGGCGGAACTTTAACTTCAGGTGGTGTATTAAGCGGTTTTGTTGCCCATGCGGATACATCAGTCCATTGAGCGAAGGTGGTGGATGCAAATAAAATTACCATCAGGATAGTAAGTAGTTTTTTCATATTTTTTGTACGTTTTCTGTATAATATCACGTAAATTCATTTTAGTCAAATAGAATCAAAAACAGCGTTGTGATATAGTGTTCGTATGTCAATGAAAACTTTTTTTGTGCGCAAAATGTTAAAAGCAAAAGGTGTCTCAGACGATCAGATAGAGATGATCATGACGATCATGGACAAAGATCCAGAGCTTTTCAAAAAAATTCAGAACGAAGTTGAAGCTCATACAAAAGGTGGTATGAATGAAACTATGGCTTCTATGATGGTTATGAAGAAATATCAGAACGAACTTCGAAATTTACTTACTAAATAGCTATGAGTTTATCTATCGGAATCGTTGGTCTGCCAAACGTAGGAAAATCTACGCTTTTTAACGCGCTTACTAAAAAAGGTGTACCAGCAGAAAATTATCCATTTTGTACGATTGATCCATCTGTCGGGATTGTTGCTGTGCCAGACGAGCGAATCTGGAAACTTTCAGAATTCTCAAAATCTAAAAAAACTATTCCCGGAGCGATAGAGTTCGTAGATATTGCTGGGTTAGTTGCAGGTGCAAGTAAAGGTGAAGGTTTGGGAAACAAGTTTCTCTCTCACATACGTGAAGTAGACGCAATATTTGAAATGGTACGTATTTTCCCTGTAAAGAGTAGCGACAAGGAAATCATGCACGTTTATGGAAACATTGATCCACTCCGAGATATTAAAGTTATAAACTATGAGTTGATACTTGCTGATCTAGAGACTGCAACAAAAAGACTTTCAAATATACAAAAGGATGTAAAAAAGGGGGACAAAGAAGCCTTGCTCGAAGAAATTATATTAAAAAAAATAATTGAAACTCTTGAGGCAGAGAAAATGGTAAACACCATATCTTTTGACGAAAAGGAAATTTTGAAAGTTCGCCAATTGAGTTTGCTTACTTTCAAACCTATTTTGTATGGATTCAACAAACGTGCGGGTGCGGAGAATCTAGACAAGATGAATCCAGAACTTTTTAAAGAAGTGACAGACTATGTGGAATCTACAGGAGCACGATGGGTGATTGTGGATGCGAAAATAGAAGATGAACTCAAGGATTTTGAAGGTGAAGAAAAAAATATGTTCCGTACAGAACTTGGTGGGGAGCACGACGGTATCAATGATCTGATCACAGAAGGTTACAAGCTCCTAAATTTGATGAGCTACTTTACTACAGGGGAAGATGAGACTAGAGCTTGGACTATAAAGCACAATTCTACTGCGCCAGTAGCAGGTCAGGCAATCCATACAGATTTCAAAGACAAGTTCATCCGCGCGGAAGTAGTGTATTGGCAAGACTTGCTCGACTCCGGATCATATGGAGAGGCGAGATCAAAAGGAAAGGTGAGAACAGAAGGGAAGGAGTATGTGGTGAAAGATGGGGATGTGATAGAGTTCAAAATATAAAATTTATGCTATTAGTAAAAACAAAAGTTAAAGAAAGTAAAATCGAAGGGTTGGGACTGTTTGCAGATGAGTTTATTCCGAAGGGAACTGAGATCTGGAGATTTACCCAAGGTTTTGATCAGAAATTTACACGAGAACAAATCTTGAGTTTCCCGGACTTACTTCAAATGTACATGTATAGATATTGTTGGAGAAGTAAAAAGAGTAAGTTGTATTGTTTTTCTGCTGACAATGGAAAATATTTTAATCATTCTAAAACTCCAAATGCTTTGTCTGAGTATAGAGACAACGAAGAAGAAGTAATCACTGTGGCCATAAAGGATATAGAAGTCGGAGAAGAAATTTTGGACAACTACAATTCATTTGAAGAGGAGAGGGGTGAGGATGATGTCTTAACTGAAATTGCAGTTAAGTTTAATATACAAGATAATGTAGATTCTCATCCTACGAATATATAAGTGTCATAAAATATAAAATCCCGACGATGTCGGGATTTTGTTTATATTTTTTTGGCAATGATTATATTTCCTCGTATTTTATTGTCTTCATTTCCATACCAATATTCATCTTCGGTCACAATTTTTAGATGTTTTTCCAGTAATGAGATAATTTCTTTGGACTCTCGTGTGTAAAATTTGTAGCCGTTTTCATAATATGAGAAAGCTACATATTTACCAAATTCATCCTCTAATAATTCATCTTTTTCTCTGGTTTGAAAGTTGAAACTTAGTACACCTTCATGTTCAAGTAGGTCATCGATATTTTTAAAAAGAATATCTAAGTCAGGCAGATAATTTATCGCACTGTGTATGGTCACATGATTGAATTTCCTTTCTTCGATTCTGAAAGCCCCATTTTCAAAATCATGTAAATATAAATTTTCTGGAGGTGTAAAGTTTCTCACATCAAACTTGCAGTAATCAAGCATCTCAATTGATCCGTCTACACCATACAAATCAGTAAACTCAGCCATATGGAAAAGTTTTAGCATCAATCCTGTTCCACAGGCTATATCAAGTAGATTATTTTTCTTCCCGGGGTCGGTGTATTCCAGATGGTTACTTAAAAGTTGCAGCCCAGAGGATATCAAGAACTCTTCAGTTGCTCCATATGAGTAAGCTGATTCATTGAAATATTTACAAGCAGATGATTTATTCATATTTAATTTTTCTATACAATACACTAAAAACACCTTTCTGTCAAAAGGTGCTTTAGATGGATTTATTTGGCTTGTCTATTCTTTTTTCTTCTTTATATCTGCGAGGTGTACAGATAGCTCACGAAGTCTTTCCTCAATATTTTTTAGAATTTCTATGTCTTTTGCGATACGTTCTGTTTTTTGATCTAGAGTTAGATTTGAGTCTCCGCTGATCTCGTCTACATCTTCACCCAAGTCTTCCACATCTTCCTGAATCTCATCGACATCTTTCTGAATCTCTTCCACATCTTCCTGAATCTCATCGACATCTTTTTGGATTTCCTCGACGTCTTCTGAGACATCGTGAAGTTCCTCTGTATGACGGTTCACTGTCATCTGGATGAAAATAGACAGGTATATTGCTTCAAGTGAGACGATAGTAGTAACTACGAGTAGTATTGTATCTCTCTCGAACCCAACTAGGATAAGCAAAAAAGCACCTATGAATAGGATTGTATGTACGACGAGTGATGCGACAGAGCCAATCCATTTTGTTGCCTTAACAGAAGCGCCTTCGATCAAGTCCGAACCCTTTTTTTGTAGCTTTTCTCGTTTAGACATTTGTGTTTACAAAATGATTAGGAATAAGTACACTGAGTATACTATGGAAGCACAACAAATTCAATCGAACGAAAAAAGTGCAAAGACTAAATCTATTGTTAAGTGGGCGCTTATTTTAAGTATCGTGATCGTGCTCAATCTTTTTTTCAATTATACAATTTCTCTTATCTACAAAACTCCACAATTTGAAAACTTTTGTCCAGTAGAACTCACTTCGCGTGCGTATACAGAAAAAAATTCTTGTGTTGACGTTGGTGGTGGGTGGAACGAGACTACTGTGCCTATGGAAGTAAAATCTGCAAGTGCACCTACACTAACAACTCAGCAGATTTCTGGATACTGTGATGTGACTTACTCATGTTCAAAAGTTTATAACAGCGCGCAAAGCGTCTACAATCGAAATGTATTTATAGTTCTGGTAATACTCGGTATCGCTTCACTTTCTGTCGGAGTATTTGTCACTGGTATCTCGGTAGTATCACTTGGACTTTCGTTTGGTGGAGTAATATCGCTTCTTATCGGCTCTATACGATACTGGAGTGATATGGACGATTGGCTCAGAGTCGCGGTATTGGGTGTGGCACTTGTAGCACTCATCTGGCTTGGGGTGAAGAAGATTAGGGACTAAATTTTAATAACAAAAAACCCTCGAAATTTCGAGGGTTTTTTGTTATAATGACCCGATATGGAATTTGCTGATATATCCACTATTAAAAAAGAGAAAAACCCTTATACATCAATACTTGAGAGTAGGGAATTCGAGGAATGGTTTTCAAGGAGTGTCGTAAAGAATCAAGAAGGAGAGCCTCTTTTAGTTTTTCATTCGACAACAAGAAAAAATTGGGAAGGACAAGACTTTCAGTTGAATTCAAAATCAGACGACTGGACATCTTATGGTGTTTTCTTTTCCTCTGATAGAAAGTCGTCAAGAGACTACTTTGAACAAGATTATCAAGATTCATTGGATAGATTTGATAGGCTTTTAGAAAGAGATTTGCCTATCGATGAGAGAAAAGTTGTTATGTTGGAGAAGACAGATTATATAGAAAACCATGATCAAATAGTTAAAACTTTCAATTGTTTTTTAAATATAAAGAATCCATTGATATTAGATAATCATCAGCAACTCATGGAACTTTCTTATTCGGGAGTTACTCGTGAGATGATAAAAGAAAAATATGACGGTATTATTATAAGCCATGATAGTAATTTTTCAGACCAATATATTGCTTTAGATCCAAATCAGATATGGATGCTTCCTTCGGATTTGGAATTACATAACAATAAATAGATCACCATGGAATCATATAACCACAAAGATATAGAGAAGAAATGGCAGGACAAATGGCAGTCTGACGGGATTTACAATATAGACAATAAAGTAGAAGGAAAAGAGAATTTCTACCAACTAGTAGAATTCACATATCCATCTGGGAATCTTCACGTAGGTCACTGGTATGCATTTGCGGTACCGGATATTTTTGCGCGTTACAAGCGCATGCAAGGATTCAACGTGCTCTATCCTATGGGCTTTGATGCCTTCGGTCTTCCTGCGGAGAATGCCGCGATCAAGCTCGGTGCAGATCCAAAAGTTTGGACATACGAACAAATGGAAAAAATGCGTGCACAGTTTCGCACTATGGGAGCAGTTTTTCCATGGGATAGGGAAGTTGTATCTTGTGATCCAGAATACTACAAGTGGACACAATGGATGTTCAATCAATTTCTAAAGAATGATTTGGTTTATCGCGCAAATACAAAAGTAAACTGGTGTCCGAAAGATCAGACTATTCTTGCAAACGAACAAGTTGTCGACAATAAATGCGAACGGTGTGGTGCCGAAGTTGTTCAGCGTGATCAAGAGCAATGGATGATCCGTATTACAAAATATGCAGACAGACTTATCGATGATCTCGACGCACTAGCATGGCCCGACGCGATCAAAGACTCTCAGAAAAATTGGATTGGAAGAAGTGAGGGAAGTGAAATCAGTTTCAAGTTGAAAGTTGAAAGTGGTGTAGTTTCTGAAACCTTTAAATTTAGGCCAGAATTGGTAGAGCTCATTAAAAAGGGTGAAAAAAATGTCACATTCAGAATGGAGCAAAAAAATGTTTCAATTGGTGATACTGTGAGTTTGATAGACTGGGCAGACGGAAATAAAGAAAACCAAAAGGAGTTTTTAAAAGCTAGAATAACTAAAATTTCTGAATTCAAGCTAATTGACCTACCTCTCGATTATCCAGGACATGAAAAAGATTCTTCAGCTGAAGAAAGACTTGTTCGATATCAAGGATATTATGGAAATCATATAACCAATGAATCAATTGTTTATATTTACGAGTTCGAGACTCTTGCTGTTTCGGTTTTTACAACTCGTGCTGATACGCTTTTCGGTGTGACATACGTTGTTCTTGCACCAGAGAATTCTTTGGTTCAAAGTTTGAAATCACAAATAGAAAACTGGGATGAAGTAGAGGGATATATAACTGAAACAAAAAAGAAATCTGAACTAGATCGTCAACAATCAAAAGAAAAAACAGGAGTAGAACTCAAAGGCATAAAAGCAATCAATCCGGCAAATGGAGAAGAAGTTCCAGTTTGGATTGCTGACTATGTGCTCGCTGGATATGGAACTGGTGCTGTCATGGCAGTACCAGCGCATGATGAACGTGATTGGGAGTTTGCAAATAAATACGATTTACCAATAAAAGAGGTTGTAAGGCCATATGTCGTAGACACTGTGAATGTTCCAAGGGAAGATAAAAAAACAGTCATAAGGAGAAATGTCCATGCGATAGTTTTTGATCCGAAAAATAAAAAGTATTTAATACTTCGTAATCCTAAGCATGATTGGGATTCTCTTGTAATTGGAGGAGTAGAGGAAGGAGAAGATTTGGTGGATACAGCAATAAGAGAGATAAAGGAAGAGACTGGATATACTAACGTCACATACATACGTTCTCTCGGTTTTCCAGTACAAGCTGGGTATTTTGCAAAGCATAAAGATGAAAATAGGTTGGCTATTGCCTCAGCACTTTATTTTGAGCTTGCGGGTGGTGAAAAAATAGAAATTCCTACAGATGGAGAAAATGAAGGCAATGAGATTCTTTGGATTGATCCAAGTGATTTTACTCCTGGCAAAATGATAAATTCTGAACTTCCATTTTGGCTTGAGCGAATGAAACACCCAGGAGATATTGCATATACAGATGAAGGAATTTTGACGAATTCACATAAATTTGATGACATGACTACAAGTGAAGCTCGACAAAAAATCACAGAATTTGTTGGAGGGAAAATGGTAAAGACTTACAGACTTCGTGATTGGGGAATTTCTCGTCAGCGTTACTGGGGTTGTCCGATCCCGATAGTTTATGATCCAGAAGGAAATGCGCATGCAGTACCAGACGAACACCTGCCTTGGATTCTCCCAACAGACGTCGACCACACTCCAGATGGAACAGCACCACTCGCACGAAGTCGTGAGCTTTTTGAACGGACAGAGAAAATATTTGGAGCTGGTTGGAAACCTGAAGTAGAAACTATGGATACGTTCGTAGATTCTTCATGGTATTTCTATAGATATCTCGACAACAAAAACAACAAAGAATTTGCGAGCTTGGATAAGATGGATGCATGGATGCCGATAGATCTATATATGGGAGGAGCAGAGCATACAACTATGCACTTGCTCTATTCACGTTTTTGGACAAAAGCACTTTACGACCTTGGTTTTGTAAAAGACAGTGAAGCATACAAAATTCGCCGTAACCGTGGGCTGATACTCGGGCCAGATGGAAACAAGATGAGTAAATCCAAAGGCAACGTTATCGATCCAGATGAGATAGTAGATAGGCTTGGAGCCGACACAGTGCGTATGTACCTTGCGTTTATGGGGCCATACGGAATCACGACAAATTATCCTTGGGATCCAAATGGAGTTGTGGGAGTGCGAAGATTTATTGAACGTGTTTTTAGATTGAAAGATAAGATTTCAGATGACACGGAAAGTATTGGAGCGCTTTTACATAAAGTGATAAAGAAAGTAACAGAAGATGTTGAGGGTTTTAAATTCAATACTGCTATTTCTCAAATGATGATATTGGTAAATGATTTTGAGAAAAAGGATCAGATTCTCTCAGGTGATTATAAAATTTTACTTAAATTACTTTCACCGTTTGCCCCGCATATAGCAGAAGAAATCTGGTATCAAATCGGAGAAAAAGAATCCATTCATTTGTCTGAGTGGCCAAAATACGATGAGAGCAAGCTTACTAGTGTTGAGAGTCTAGTTGTGGTCCAAATAAATGGAAAAGTCCGGTCTCAGGTAATGCTTGCAAACGATGCATCAGAAGAAGAGGCTGTGTCTATAGCTAAACAAGATGAAAAGGTGAAAAAATGGCTTGGTGAAAGTGAGATTAAGAAAACAATATATATCACGGGCAAGATTATCAATTTCGTCGTTTAAATCCCCATATATTTAGGTCAATATATGGAAATTGTAATATAATAAATACTATGGATATAGTAAACAAAGATGTTCGTGTAGATAAGCCAAGTAAGTCTATTGTGTTCAATAAAATATCTTACTATTCGTATCTAGTATTGGTGGCGTTATTGCCGGTGTTTTTTATTCCTTTTACGAATATAAATTTTGATATTGCGAAAGGTTACTTGATTACTATTGGTATTTTCACATCTTTTTCTTTTTGGTTGCTATCTAGACTCATGGACGGTGGATTTTCAATACCGAAAACCCCGTTGGTTTTTGCTAGTTTATCTACAGTTGGATTTTTCATACTATCTTCTATATTTTCTGTATCTCCAGCGGTGTCGTTTATCGGAAGTGGGTTTGATATAGGAACCACAGGGAACATAATCATGTTATTTTTGGCATTATTCTTGGGTAGTGTGCTTTTCCAAGGTTCAAATAAAAAATCCAATTTATATTTCTTTATACTTCTATCTGGTATTGTGTGTGTCTTGTGGCAGTTAATTTTGGTGTTTGTAGGTCCAAATACACTAGGTATAGATATTTTCCCATTGAAGACAACAAATCTTGTGGGTAAATGGACTGATTTTGCGATATTTTTAGGAGGACTTTCCATACTAGCAATTATGATGATAGAGCTTCTAAAGGTTGCTAGAGTTCAAAAGATAGCTTTGTGGATTTTTGTATCTGTAGCGATCTTCTTTTTAATGTTGGTGGATTCTAGTAGTGTCTGGTACATGGTTGGTCTGATGTCACTTTTGATTTTTATTTACACGATGACCGTCAACAAGAGTTCCGCCTCTTCTGTCGCAGGTGCTACGCTTGAAAAACAAACTTTTCCAATAACATCTTTTGTGGTTGTTTTGATTTCTCTAGTTTTTATTTTAGCGAATACTTTTGTGGGTGATTTCTTGTCTGCAAAATTGAACATATACAATATAGAATTTCGCCCATCAATTTATGCAACCATAGACGTACTAAAGCCAAGTTTTGCGCAAGATCCTATATTTGGAGTTGGTCCAAATCGTTTTGTGAATGCCTGGGCAGAGCATAGGCCTGTGGATATTCTCAGTACTAGATTGTGGAATATTGATTTTGTACAAGGCTTTGGATTTTTACCAACATTTTTGATTACAGGAGGTATCTTGGTATTTATATCAGTATTGTTTTTCAGCTTGTATTTTATATACCTTGGAGTGAAGAAGGCGTTTTCATTTTCTGTTGAACCTATGGCGAATTTTATGTTGCTGTCCTCTTTTGTAATATCTCTGTACTTCTTGGTATTTTTATGGATTGCAACTCCAAGTATCACCAATGTTTTTATAGCATTTGTGATGATTGGTATTTTTATTGGAACCCTAACTGACCGCAAGCTGATCGATCAGTATAAATTTTCATTTTTAAATGATGCTCGTAAAAGCTTCTTTGCGATATTGTGTATTGTAATTTTGTTCATATCTACTGTATCCGGAATATATATCTATACAAAAAAGTTTGTTTCTGTCGCGTATGCCAGTCAAGGTTTTTCAAGGATGCAAGACTCTACTCAATTCAACAAGGCAGAGAATTCCTTTGTGCGTTCTGCAGAAATTAATCCATCTGATTTTGCGTATAAAAATTTGTCTGGTTTTTATCAATCCAAGATGAATATTTTATTTAACTCTAGTGATCTACCAGAAGATTTTATAAAATCTCAGTTCCAATCTTATTTTTCAAATGCAGAAGCTAGTGCCAAACTTGCCTTGTCTATGGATTCTACAAATTACGCCAACTGGATTGTTTTAGGGAATCTGTACAGAGGTGTTGTGCCTTTTGGAGTAAAGGGTGCATATGAAAGTGCCAAGTCTACATACGAAAGATCTCTATCCTTGAATCCTAGGAGTCCTGCTACACTACTAGCACTTGCTCGTCTTGAGTTTTCAAACGAGAGCAATAGTGGTGCACGTGATTATATTGCCCAAGCATTAAATATGAAACCAAATTATGTAGACGCGATACTATTTCGAGCTTCGATTGAATACAGTGAGGGTAATATAAATTTGGCTATAAAAGATACAGAAGAAGCTTTGTATTTTGACGAGACAAATCTAGACGCCGAGTATTTCCTAGGCATCCTTTATGAAAAAGCAGGAAGGCATAGTGATGCGATTTTAATATTTAAAAATTTAGATGAAAAAGTTCCAGACAATATAGAGATAACCAAAATGTTAGAAAATTTACAAAATGGAATACCAGTTACTCAATCTGAAAATTCTAGTGTCGAGCCTGACGTAGAAGTTACGACAAATTAGACCTTATGGTTAAAAAGATTTTCTCTCTGTTAAATAAAGAGTTTGGAGTAAATGAAGCTGCTTTGATCTTAGGTTCATTTGCACTACTCTCACAAATACTTGGGTTGTTTCGAGATAGAGCTCTAGCTCATTATCTAGGTCCTTCTACACAGCTAGATATATATTATGCAGCTTTTCGTATACCGGATTTTCTATACATATCGATTGCTTCGCTCGCCTCTATTACGATTCTATTGCCATTTCTGCTCGAGAGAATGGGGGATGTTGCCGATCCTACCTACATACGCGCACGTAAGTTTTTCAGTGATGTATTTACGGTTTTTTTGGTAGCTATAGCGCTGGCCAGTTTTGTCATAGCTATATTTATGCCACGCATAGCGCCACTCATAGCCCCAGGATTTTCCCTGGAGAGTTTGGCGGAGCTTGTTACAGTCAGTCGCATAATGCTTCTCTCACCAATCCTTTTGGGAGCATCAAATATTTTAGGTTCTGTAACACAGATGCTCAATAAGTTTTTTGTGTACTCGCTGTCTCCAGTATTTTACAATCTTGGTATATTGCTCGGTATTTTTTTTCTATATCCAACTTTTGGTGTAAACGGACTGGCCCTAGGTGTGGTTTTGGGAGGCTTGCTACACTTGTGTATACAACTACCCGTACTACTCTCAAATACATTTTTTCCAAAATTTTCTTGGAAAATAAATTGGCTTGATATTAAAAATGTTGTGATGCTGTCGCTGCCGAGAACTCTTGGTTTGTCTCTGTCTAATATCTCAATACTTGTCCTGATATCTCTCATATCAAAACTTGGTACAGGGGCTATATCTATGTTTACTTTTTCTTACAATCTACAATCCGTACCCATCGGGATTATTGGTATAAGTTATTCGGTGGCTTCTTTTCCGACGCTTGTTAGGTTCTTCACAACCAACGAGCGAGGACTCTTTGTCGACCATATACTTGAAGCTTCAAAAAAGATTATCTTCTGGTCTCTCCCGATAGTATTTTTGTTTATAGTTTTACGTGCGCAAATCGTACGTGTGATACTCGGGACCGGATCTTTTTCATGGACACATACGCGTATCACTGCGGCGGCGCTCGCACTGTTTTCTCTGTCACTTGTAGCGCAGAGTTTGGTTCATCTATTTGTCAGAGGATATTATGCTGCAGGTAATACCAAAAAACCTCTTTTAATAAACCTGTTTTCTGCAATCGTGACAATCGGTAGTGCATATGGATTGATTTATATATTCAATAATTTTCCAGCATTCCAATACTTTACAGAAAACTTACTGCGTGTGGAGGGTCTACCTGAGACACAAGTGCTGATGCTGCCACTAGCTTATTCATTTGGAACAATTTTAAACTTCACCTTACTCTGGATTCTTTTTCATAGAGATTTTTGTAAAAAGGCTACAATCAAAATATCTAGAGTGTTCTTCCAGAGTTTTGCCGGAGCATTTTTCATGGGTTACGTATCATACATATGTTTAGACTTGTTTGATACCGTTTTTTCTATGGATACATTTTGGGGAGTCCTAGGACAGGGTCTAGTTTCCGGTCTTATTGGAATAGCAGCAGGGGTATTTATACTCTATATATTGAAGAGTGTAGAGCTTCGAGAAATTTGGCACTCTGTTCACGCTAAATTCTGGAAGACTCCAATTATTGCTCCAGAACAAGCGGATCTATAAAAACCTTTATTTTTTGACCATTTCAAGCTAATATGAGCACACATGGATATTAAACATATACGCAATTTCAGTATTATCGCCCATATAGACCACGGCAAGTCTACACTTGCTGACCGGATGCTTGAGATTACAGGCACTATAGAAGCGCGTAAAATGAAAGACCAAGTACTTGATAGTATGGAACTTGAGCGTGAGCGAGGTATTACAATCAAGATGCAGCCAGTGCGTATGGATTTTACTCGTAATGGTGAAAAATTTGTTTTAAACTTAATTGACACTCCTGGGCACATAGATTTCTCGTATGAAGTTTCTAGAGCACTCAAAGCGGTTGAAGGTTCAATTCTACTTGTTGATGCAACACAAGGTGTGCAGGCTCAGACTCTGACAACTTTAGCTATGGCTCGTGATTCCAATCTCGTTATCATACCAGTGGTTTCAAAAATTGATTCACCACTTGCTCGAGCAGATGAAGTAAAGCTAGAGCTAGCAGAACTTTTAGATATTGATCCAGACACAGTGCTTGGAGTTTCCGGTAGGACAGGTGAAGGTGTAGCAGAATTACTCGATGCAGTTATAAATCGTATCCCACCACCAAGTTCACCAGAAGGTGACGAGTTGCGTTCACTTGTTTTCGATTTTAAATATTCAAACCATGAAGGTGTGATCGTATACGTGCGAGTTTTCGATGGGGAAGTTGGTAGGCACAATGATTTGGTTTTTAGAATTGCCAATGAGAAATTTATTTCACTCGAAGTCGGTACGTTCTCTCCAGAAGAAACTCCACGCCCAAAACTTCTCCCAGGAGAAATCGGATATATCGTAACGGGGATTAAAAAGCCAGGTATTGCATCTGTGGGAGATACTATTACATCATTTAAAAATCCCGCAACAGCACTACCAGGATACATGCAACCAAAGCCAGTTATGTGGGCTTCAATATATCCAGAAAGTCAGGATGATTTTCCAGCACTCAAAACTGCACTCGGACGACTACGACTTTCAGACTCAGCCTTCTCATTTGAAGAAGAAACTTCAGGGACACTTGGTCGTGGATTTCGCGCAGGATTTTTGGGTATGCTTCACCTAGAAATCATCACAGAGAGGCTTCGCAGAGAATTCAATTTAGAACTTGTTGTTACAACACCAGGGGTAACTTATGAAGTTACAGATAAAAACGGCAAAGTTATTATTGTGTATTCTCCACATCTATTTCCAGAAGACGGGCAAATTCAAAAAGTCCGTGAACCTTGGGTGAAGATGACTTTGATTACACCTGTAGAATACTTAGGTTCAATCATGACACTTCTCTATGATCATGAGGCAGAGATTGGTATCACAGAAAATTTTGGTGACAAACGTACTTCGCTTTCGATCGCTATGCCACTGCGTGAGATGATGCGCAACTTTTTCGATGGTCTAAAAAGCGTGTCTAGTGGGTACGCCTCTATTTCCTACGAGATTACGGATATGCGTGACGCAGACGTGGCTCGGATGGACATATTGATTGGAGATGAGCCTATGCACGCTTTTACACGTATCGTTGCTCGTAAACGGGCATATGAGGAAGCAGAAGCTACTGTAGAGAAGCTTTCTACTATCATGCCTCGACAGATGTTCGTAACAAAAATCCAAGGTAGAGCCTTGGGTAGAATACTTGCATCACGAACATTGAAAGCCTTCCGCAAGGATGTTACTGGGTATCTATATGGAGGTGATATAACGCGAAAAATGAAGCTTCTAGAGAAGCAAAAGAAAGGTAAGAAAAAGATGAAAGAGCGAGGAAAAGTGAATATTCCTCACGAAGTGTTTTTGAAAATGATGCGAAATACAGAGAGCGAGTAGATTTGTTTATTGTCCGCTTACGCTTGGCATGTAGAGAAGTATCATGCTTACGATTACGAGAACGCACATAACCGCCCAGATAGCTGCAACTTTTTTCTTGTGTTTTTTATTGAATAGCATGGTATGAAGTGTATACTGGATAATATAATAACTAGACTTAGATTATATAGATAATATGAGAAGTTTTCAAGACAAGCAAAAAACCCGAAAATTCCTACATTCCAGAGGCATGCTCGCCGTGCTTTTTATAGGATGCATTTTACTTGGAAAATCTGTTTTTGATATGTACCAGAAAAGTAGGGAAGCCCTCGCAAATAAAAACCAGACTATCTCAGAATACAACGAACTTGTTGAAAGGGAAGACATGCTCACAGATAGCATAGATAGTTTAGAGACCGAAGAGGGTATAGAAAAGAGTTTGCGTGAAAATTATCGTGTAGCAAAGGAGGGTGAAGGACTTGTAGTTATAACAGATACAGATGTAGACATAGAGACTGATGACAGAATTACTGTAAAAGAGCGTTTCTCAAATTTCTTCGATAATTTCTTTGCACCGAGAGAATAGTTCGCTTGACTCGTATGTTATAATAAAGAGATAAAAATTAATCCGAGCACTTGCTCCAAAAATATATGAAATCAGTAACAATATACAGCACCCCAACATGTCACTTTTGCCAAATGGCCAAAGAATATTTTAAGGCGGAAAATATAGAATATACAGAACACGATGTGGCTAGTGATTTGGAGATGCGAAAAGAGATGGTAGCTCGGACTGGTCAGATGGGAGTCCCAGTGATACGGATTGATAACGATTTTATAGTTGGATTCAATAAGCCTAAAATCATGGACCTTCTCGGACTGAATTAAATCATAAAAATATGGTATAAAGGCACCTGTAGAGGTGCTTTTATATTTGCCCCCGTAGTTCAATGGATAGAACAGTCCCGTCCTAAGGGATAGATGTACGTTCGATTCGTGCCGGGGGCACCCTTTGAAAAAGAAACTATTTTATGATATTGTTTCTCTGTGACCCCAGAAGAAAGCAAAAAACTTGATGAAGTATATAGTCTCGTAAAAGAGAATCATACTATCGTAAAAAAGATACGTGCACATCAAAAAAATGCGCAGATGATCAAGGTTTTGTATTGGCTTATAATTATAGGTATAGGGGTCGGTGGATTCGTGTACTTGAAGCCTTTTTTGGATCAGATTTCAGGTATGTATACTCAAGGTCAAGATGCCTTTGAGAGTATAAAAGATTTCAATGCTTCAGCATCTGGCGTGAGATCATTGCTTGAATAATTAGTATGCTCAGGTAGCTCAGTTGGTAGAGCGCTCCCCTGAAGAGGGAGATGTCACCAGTTCAACTCTGGTCCTGAGCACAAATAAAATATCTATGACATTTGCAGAAAATTTATTTATACTTGTTAGTATCATAGTTTTTATAACCTTAGTAATTTCAATTAAAAAAATTAATTGGGATAAACTAGGTTTTGCTCCAAAATCACTTTTTAATGGATGGTGGCAAATAATACTGTTCAATGCCAGTATTTTTGCTTTAGTGCAACTCACTATTGTTAATAAGTTTTTAGATCTTCCAAGTTGGATGGTAGACAAAGATCCACTATTTGGATTGTTGATTATTACTTTTTCTCAAGAGGTTATATTTAGAAGCATAATAATAAATTCTCTAGAGCGCTTTGGTAAGCAAAAAGCGCTATGGGGCAGTATTCTGATTTTTGTTCTGTTTCATTTAATAGCTCCGTATGCATGGTCTAGTACAGGTATTATCTTTGCCGGATTAACCTTTGTTGGCGGATATTTCTGGGGATGGCATTTCTTAAAATTTAGGAATATTTATTTATTGGGTATTTCTCATTTCTTGGTAAATTTAAGTTTTAACTTTTTTATAGTTCAATTTTTAATAAAATAAAAAACTCGGATTGTCCAAGTTTTTTATTTTATTATATCGATTTAACCTTGAGTGATGTTTGTCGTCCTTTATCAATCTTTGGAAGTCGTATCATCAGTAGTCCGTGGCGTTCGATTGCCTCTGCTTCTTCTGGTTCAATTTCCTGAGGGAGAAGTATTGTTCGTGCAAATGAACCCCAGTAGAGCTCTTTTGTAAAATAATTGTCTGGAGCTATCATCTTGTTTTCCTCACGCTTGCCTTTGATTGTGATCATGTCGCGAGTGATGTTGATCTGAAGATCTTCTGGGCGTACTCCAGCTACCATTGTCTGCACTATGATCTCAGTTGGTGTTTGGTACACATCTACAGTTAGTTGTGCCTCCTCGTTTTCCTCTTCTATCCAAGCATTTTCTTTGTCCCTACTTTTGTCGAATTTTTTTTGTGACGCGATAGATTCAGTTTCTGCTTCAGGGCTATCGTATTCTGGAGACTCGTTTTCATCGAGCCTGATTCCGCCTGTGAGTCTTTCGAAAAATGATTTCTTTTTAAACATAAATAGTTTTGATTAGCGCCGTGTTAGTAATTCATTGACTGGTCCATGAATGACAACGTCTTTTAAAAACATTGATTCACTCATACGTCGTAGTTTTTCAAACATGAGCATACTGATAATGGTGACCACCCAAAGAAAACCGAACACTTTGAGTATTTCACTTCCAACAGTATTCATTATAAAAAAGTTAAAGGTTGCATGCAAGGCGATAGCGAGGATAAGTCCAAAAGATAGAGCTACTATCTTGATAAATCTTTTTTGAAAAAATGCGAGTCCTATCATGATACCTATCATGCCACTTGCAACAGAGTGCAGTAATGTTGCTCCGAGGAATCGCAAGTTACCTGTAAGTAGTCCTACGGTCGGATCGTTTAATCCGATAGGGTAGGCTAGGAAAAGTGCATTTTCAAGTGCTGCAAATCCTAGAGCTCCTGCCATAAAATATATTGGGAAACCCACAGGTTTGGATATGTGTCTTGTTGAGAGTGCGATCAGTAGTACTGCGATAAGCTTCAAGATTTCTTCTGATGCTACCCAGAGTATCAGAAGGGTATTTTCATCTCTAAAAAGGCCGTTTATGAGTTTCTGGATTGGTAAAACTAATATCACTGCGAGCATGCCACCTATAAACGTCAGGAATATTAGTCCCCTTGGTTCTGGATTTTCTCGGTCTTCGCGCAGCCAAAAAATAAGCCATAAAAAAGATGGGATAATTCCAAAGAACAGAGATAGTGCGAGTGTTATCGGGTCAGTGTTTATTTGAGTAGCTATATTTGTAATGCTATTCATTTATATTTTTACTTGGCCACTTAGTTACCATGAGTAAGTTATTGCTGTCTCCCATTAGTTCCCAGAGTTCTTCTGTAACAAATGGCATAAAAGGATGTAGTACTTTTAGTATATCAGTAAATATTGATCGCAGGAGAGCTTGGCGGGATTTTTTTACTTCTGCATCCTCACTGGAGAGTACCGATTTACTGTCTTCGATTAGAGTGCTAGCAAATGTATTCCAAACATATGCATAGATCTTCTCGGCACTAACGTGGTAGAGGTGCTCGTCCATTTCTTTTGAAATCTCTGTAATCAGTGTGTCGAATTCCTCACGGATTTTTTTATCTGTTTCGTTTAGTTCGCCACCGAGATTTTCTTTTTCTGTATTAGACAGAACAAATCTTCCAATGTTCCAGATTTTGTTTGCGAAGTTTCTTTGACCTTTGATTTTGTCGTCACTTATACGTGAGTCTATACCTGGAGCTGATCCAAATATGAGAGCCATGCGTCCAGCGTCTGCACCGAATTTATCTGCAACATCGATTGGGTCTATTCCGTTTCCAAGAGATTTACTCATTTTACGTCCTTGTGCGTCACGAACTGTGCCGTGTAGGTATACTGTGTGGAATGGAACTGTTCCAAGTGCATATCCCGTCATCATGATCATGCGAGCTATCCAAAAGAAAAGGATTTCATATCCAGTTTCTAGAACATCTGTCGGGTGATATATCTCCAGGTCTTTTGTTTTTTCAGGCCAGCCGAGAGTCGAGAATGTCCACATGCCAGAAGAGAACCATGTGTCTAGTGTGTCTTCGTCTTGTGCCCAGCCTTCGCCTTTTGGAGCTTCTATCCCGCAATATATTTCATCTCCCTTGTACCAAACAGGAATTCTGTGTCCGTACCAGATTTGTCGAGAGATACACCAATCGCGTAGATTGTCGATCCAATTGAAATATGTTTTGTCGAAATATTCTGGGATTATTTTTATACCACCGCCCGCGACTGCTTCACGCATTATTTCCTTCAATGTTTTTCCGTCGCGTGCTGGGATTGGTTTGTTTACATTTATAAACCATTGAAGCTTTGGTAGTGGTTCTACTACTCCACCAGTCCGTTCTGCAGTGCCAATATTTTGATTTACATCCTCCTCTTTTTCTAGAAGATTGTTTTCGCGAATCCATGAGACTACAATCTCGCGTGCCTCTGCAACTTTTTTGCCATTTAGAAGTTCGCTTTCTGTCACCATCTTTGCATACTCGTTTATAACTTGCGGTCGAGGCAGGTCGTGACGATCTGCGATCTCCCAGTCGATCATAGAGTGAGCGGGTGTAACTCCGAGTGCTCCGGTTCCAAAATCTTTTTCTACAGATTCATCTGCGACAATTTTTATATTTATTTTTGCACCACAAAAATCTATGTTCTCGAAAGTTTTTCCAACATAGTCTTTGTATCGATCGTCGTTTGGGTGTACAGCGACAGCAACGTCACCGACTTTTGTCTCAGGTCGAGTTGTAGAGATAGAAATAGGGAAGTCGTGAGAGTATTTGAAGGTATATAGCTTTCCTTTTCGTTCTTCATAAACAATCTCATCATCTGCGATGGTAGTTTGTCCTTTTGGGTCCCAGTTTACGATACGGTGCCCACGATATATGAGTCCGTCTTCATACATCATTTTGAAAACAGTGTTTACTGCGTTGTTTCGAGTTGCATCCAAAGTAAAAGCCTCCCTATTCCAATCACAAGATGAACCCATTTTTTTTACTTGAGAGATTATAGTGTCATGTGAATCTTGAGCGAATTCATTTACTCTCCTGAGCAGTTCATCGCGCCCTAGGTCATGACGACTTTTACCTTCCTTCTTTTGAATTTCTTTTTCTACTTTTGATTGTGTTGCGATAGCGGCGTGGTCAGTTCCTGGTAGCCATAGAGTTCTGTACCCACGCATTCTTTTGTAGCGAGTCATTATATCTTCGACTGTTAGCATAAGTCCGTGGCCCATATGAAGTACTCCAGTTACGTTTGGTGGGGGCATCATGACTGTGAAAGGTTTTGCGTCTTTGTCGGTCAGACCAGCTTCAATCATTTTGTCTGGGTTAAAAAAACCAGACTCTTCCCAAGCTTTATATATTCGAGATTCTGTCTCTTTGTGTTCGTAGGGTTTTAGTAGTTTTTCGGGGATGTTATTTTCAGGATTCATTTGTAAAATATAGCATTTTAGGAGATTTTTTCAAAAAATGGATTACGCTTTATATATTGACAAATAGATTAAATATGATAAAATATGAATACCTCTAATGCTTGAGGTTATGTGGTAATGACAATATCACCAATGGCGTGTGCAAGGTCGTAGAGACCAATCCGTGTTTGTTCGTTGTCATGGTTACAATGAAATAGTCTCGATAGTGGTGCGGGGACGATAAGTTGGGACGAAGGTTTCAACATGCACATATAGAAATGTTAAATGTTCTTTTGCAAACTACAACAGTCGATTCAAATGGAGGAGACCGTTTAACTGCCCTCATTTTATTTGCGATTGTCTTGGTATTTTTTATTATTGTGGGTTGTTATTTTCTCTGGTCTAGTAAAAAAAATAAAGAGAAAGACCTGGACAGAAGAGAAATCAATGATGAGCCTATCGAGGAAAATATTGGGAATCCTATTGTTGAATCCGAATTAACTCAAAATCCAATTTCTTCAGAAGAAATTGGGCAGGTGACAGTTGTAAATGACAAAAACGGTGTTCACAATGCACGGACTTGGATTGGTAGTGATGAGCCTGATAGCGAAGGTTATTATGAAGTTGATAAATATGATCGAAACCGTTTTATAAGCAAGAAAAACCCAAAATTAACCGTGAGAATTTCGAACTATATTGAGTCAGGTGACGGAGCACTATTTTCAACAATTTTTCCTCATAAATTTACTTTTGATCAAATACTTGCAGTGGAAAGATTTCCCTCAGAGGGGGATTTTCAAAGACAAATACCGGAACTTGTGCATGTCATGATATATGATACGCACACACTTTCGATCAAAAAAACCGGACCAGCACAATGGTCCGATATTAAAGAAAGAATTTTAAAGTGCATATTTAAGCACTTAGAAGAGGTTTACATTGATTAGATCGCGGTCTAACCAATGTAAAAAACGACCACAAATGTGGTCGTTTTTTTATTTGCACTTTACAGTTTTAGTATCCCATTTGCTTTGATGCTTTTAGGATTTACCCCTTTTTTCTTTTTATTGAAAGTTAGATATCCAGCGATCGCGATCATGAGTGAATTATCAGTAGAAAGCTCGCGTGTAGGGAAGTGTACGTCGATTTTTTTATCTACTTCACCCACTTTTTCTTTCAGTATCTCTCGTAGTCTCATGTTTGCTGCAACACCTCCACCGACTATGAGAGTTTTGATTTTGTACTTTTGTATTGCCTTGATAGTTTTGTGTGTGAGTACGTCTATTACTGCGTCTTCAAACGCTAGAGCGATTTCTTCTTTAGTCAATTGATCTAATTTGCCAATGTCACGTATTTTATACAGTACAGCAGTTTTCAATCCAGAAAATGAAAAATTAAAATCTGGAGTGCCTTTCATAGGTCGAGGGAAAACTATACTATTTGTATTTCGTCCTCGTGCACTGTGCGCCATCTTAGATATTTCAGGTCCACCTGGATACGGCAGGTCGAGCATACGCGCCACTTTATCAAATGCTTCTCCAGCTGCATCATCACGTGTTGCACCGAGGATCTTGTATTTGCCGATATCTTTTACGAGTACGAGTTCCGTGTGACCGCCTGAGACTAGCAGAGATAGCGCAGGTAGTTTGATGTTTTCTATTTTAAAAGTTTTTGATTTCTCTTTTGGAAAAACTGAGAGTATGTGACCTTCCATATGGTTCACAGGGACAATGGGAAGATTCCAAAGTTCCGCGAGAGCCTTTGCTGCCGAGATTCCTACCCAGAGTGTTGGTTCAAGTCCTGGGCCTGAAGTCACGGCTATACAATCTATTTTGGGATTAGAATATTTTTCATACATGTCTTTGATGGCGTCAGATAAACCCTCTTCTCGAACAAGCAGCTCTTCTGCTTTTGATATTTTCTTTTCGTCTATCGATTTTTTAGTGATTCGGTTCTTTAGGAGTTTTGATTCTTTTAATACTTCAAGTAGTAGAGGAGTAAAATTTTTTGCATGTTCGCGCTTGGCCATCATGGGGAAGACTCCTCCGTATTGTGCATGGAGGGCTATTTGTGAAGCGACTTTATTGCCGAGTACTTTAAATGCTGGTTTTTTACCACCACTCACATCTACTATAGATATAGCTGTCTCGTCACACGATGTTTCTATGGATAGTATTTTCATACAAATCTGATACTAGCAGATTTTATTGAGTCGACCAATAATAATCTTTGGGCAATAATTTGCTAGAATGTACCTATGAAAAAAACGATTATAACTATAGCTGGTAGTCCTGGAAGCGGTAAGTCCAAAACAGGCAAGGAAGTTGCAGAAAAACTTGGCTTTTCACACGCGTCTTCTGGGGATTTTGCTAGAGGGCTTGCTAGCAAGTTTGGTATGACTATAAGTGACCTTACCGTAAAGGCAAGAGAAGATAAAAGTATTATCTATGATGATTTAGTTGATCAATGGGTTCGAGATCAAAATGAAAAAGAAAAGTTGGTTTTAGATTCTCGACTTGCGTTCCACTGGATACCAGATTCTTTTAAAGTCTATCTTCAAATAAACCCACAGGTTGCCGCAACTAGGATGTTTGCAGACTTGGCTGAAAATTCTGATCGCAAGAAAAATGAAAATTATGAAACTGTGAGTGAGATGGAGAAAAAAATGATAGAGAGATTAGAGGCTGACAGGGCAGGATATATAGAAAAGTACAATGTTGATTATACTGATCTCTCTCAATATGATTTGATAATTGATACAGGCTTACCAGAGAACAATCTGCAAAAAGTAGTAGATATAATCATCGAGGAATATAAAAAGTGGGCAGAGATTAGTAATATTTGACATGTTTAGGTATTTACTGCCTTTGATATTTGGGCGTTGACTGTAGGCATATCTTGGTGTAATGTACTCACCAAGACAAACGCAGAGGTACTACTTAAAAAATAGAACCAAAGCAAAAGTTCCTACGATGTCATGGGGTTTATAGCAAAAGATTCTCGAAAGAAATCAATTGTAAGTCTTACGGCAGTGAAAAGAAGAAATTCAATTCGCCAAACGAAATGCATCGTAAAAAGCTGAAAGGATGAGGGTAACACAACTCATACGCGATCAAGCATTGTTCAAGAAGTCTCTCAGGCGTAAGTCTGCAGTTGACTCACAAAGCGAGACAGCATGGGGGAAGATAGCTTGCCGACAATAAAGAAATAAATTCTAAATCGAAATAACAGCAATGTTATAAGATTGTACGAAAGATCGAAAGATCCTAAAACGTATCCATGAGACCATGAACTAAAAGATCATGAGATCATAATAGGAAATATTTCCAAAGTCACCGTTTCCATGAAAAGAAACAAAAAGTTATCAATTTGATTGAGCGAAGCGATTCGATCTTTCAAAACCCTTTCTCCTCAAAGCTTTCCGCCGAAAGGCAAAAAATCCATCCCCCGGGATGGTTTTTTTATTGTCTAAAAG